>NZ_JBSFFY010000035.1:0-83704 GCF_053596315.1 Streptomyces sp. NPDC001732 | reverse complement strand
AACGGTCCTGCCCCGGGGTACCGAAGAGGTACAGGATCAGGTCCTGGTCCAGGGTGATGCGACCGAAGTCCATCGCCACCGTGGTGGTGGTCTTGCCGCCGGTGTGCGTCAGGTCGTCGATGCCCGCGGAGGCGGACGTCATCACGGCTTCGGTGCGCAGCGGGTTGATCTCCGAGACGGCACCGACGAACGTGGTCTTGCCCACGCCGAAGCCCCCTGCCACCACGATCTTCGCCGAGGTAGTGGCACGGGCCGCACCGCCGCTAGAGCTTGCGAAGTCCACTGAGCACCCTTTCGAGCAGTGTCACGTCCGGCGCGCCGCCGGCCTCTCCGTTGCCCGGCTGGTGAATGGCCACCATGCCGGCTTCCGCCAGGTCCGCGACGAGGATCCGGGCCACCCCGAGCGGCATCGACAGCAGCGCCGAGACCTCGGCCACCGACTTGACCTCACGGCAGAGGTGGCAGATCCGCTGGTGCTCGGGAAGCAGCGTCCCCAGGTGCGCGGGGTCGGCCGTGGTGGACACCAGCGCCTCTATGGCGAGCTGGTAGCGCGGCCGGGTCCGGCCACCGGTCATGGCGTACGGGCGGACCAGTGGCTGGTCGCCTTCACCGTCGTACGACGCGTGGTTCAACGCGCCGTACGGATCGGATGAGGCGGGTGGCGGGGTCATGAATCCTCCGGGCGTGACAGCGGTGCGTCGTCTTGCCGTCTGAAGGGGCCGGTGGGGGGCTCTAAGCGGCCGGACGGGTGAGGGATGAGGGCATTGGCTGGGTCGATCGAATCTGTCATCGGTCCATGGCCGCCTAGTGGAGCAGGCTGCCCTGGAGCTCGGCGCGGAGGTCCGGGGTCAGGACGGTGCCCGCACGGTCGACCAGCAGGGCCATCTCGTACCCGACCAGGCCGATGTCGGCGTCCGGGTGGGCGAGAACGGCCAGCGAGGAACCGTCGGAGATGGACATCAGGAAGAGGAACCCGCGCTCCATCTCCACCACTGTCTGGCTGACGGCGCCGCCCTCGAAGATGCGGGAGGCGCCCGCGGTCAGCGAGGTCAGCCCGGAGGCGACGGCCGCCAGCTGGTCGGCGCGGTCGCGGGGAAAACCTTCGGACATGGCCAGCAGGAGTCCGTCGGCGGAGACCACCACCGTGTGGGACACCCCGGGGGTGTTGTCCACGAAGTTGGTGATCAACCAGTTCAGATTCTGCGCGGCCTGACTCATCGGGCTCAACTAACGCTCCTGCTGGTGAGTGGGGCCGAGTGGGAAACTGCCGGTCGACTGGTTGTTGTTGGCCTGTCGACCCTGCTGGATGCCCCGGCGGAGATTGGTCAACCGCCCGCGCACGTCGTCGGGCGCGCGCGAGACCTGAGGACCGGACTGGTGGTTCTGCTGCTGGGCGGTGCCCGGCACCAGGTTGGCGCGGGGTACTCGGCGCGGCAGTCCGGAGGTGGTGATTCCGCCCGCCGCGGGCTTCTTGACCCGCTCCGCCTGCCGCACGAGTTCGTCGTTCGGCGAGGGGCGCCAGGCAGGTGTGGCCCCGGTGTCCTCCGCAGTGGCGTGCGGCGCCTCGGGAGCGGGGCGCTCCGGGGCCGGCCGCTGCGGGAGGGACGCGGATGCCTGCGGTTCAAAGGCCTGCTGCGGCTCGGGGGCCGAGGACCGCCCGTCCTGGTGCGGGCTGTGGAACCAGTTGGTCTCCAGGGTGTCGTACAGCGGCGTACGACCGTCCCCGGGCCCGACCACCGGAGGCAGCGCCTCGGCCTGCGGCTGCGACGGCAGGACCGGACGGTACTGCGCGTCGTCCGCGGGCGGGCGCGGGGCGCCGAAGTCCTCGTCGCCCTCCGGACCGTGCCGGAGCGAGGCGTCCAGGTCCTGCGACCGGGCGGGCTGCGGCTGTCCGTAGTCGGGGCGGGCGAACTGCGCGGTGTCCGCCGGGCTCTGCGGGGCCGGGGCCGAGAAATCGGGGCGGGCGAACTGCGCGGTGCTCGCCGGGTCCTGCGGGGCCGGGGCCGAGAAATCGGGGCGGGCGAACTGCGCGGTGCTCGCCGGGTCCTGCCCGGACAGGTCCTGCGGCGCGTACGCCTGCGGGGCCGGGGCCGAGAAGTCCGGACGGGCGAACTCGGCGGTGGAAGCGGGGCCTTCCCGGTCGTCCGGGGCAGGCCGCGAGGGCAGCTGCGGGTTCGTCGGCCGCCGGAACTGGCCGGTGGACTCGGTCTCCTCGTGGCCGCGCGGGGCGTCCGGCGGGCCGAGCCGCGGCGCGGACGGCTCCTCGGCGCCCCAACTGGTGGTCTGGGGGCGCTGCGGGACGGGGTTGCCACCGGGCAGCTCGGCACGCGGACCACCGGCCGGGGGCAGCCGGAGGCCGCGCTCGTCCTGGCCACCGGGCCGCTGGAAGCCGCCCGGACCGGCCGGGGCCTGCTGGGGCCGGGGCTGCTGCGGCTGCTGCCACGGGGCGGGGGCGTTCTGGTCCTGGCGGCCCAGCCCCTGACGGTTCTGGTCCTGGCGGTTCTGGCTGAACAGGTCGGGCCGGCCCGACTCCGGACGGCTCGCGCCGTCGCCCTGGCCGCGACCGCCGGCCCTGGCGCCGCCGAAGGCACCGGCGAGACCGCCGCCCTGACGCTGCGACTCCTGCCGGAAGACGTCCTGCGGACCGGTGCCGGGCTGCGGAGCGGGGTCCTGCCGGCCCTGCTGCCGGGCGCCGACATCGCGCGAGGGCAGCGCGGCACGCGGCGCGGAGCCCGCACCGACCTGACCGCGCGCGGTACCCGGCCCCGAGGCGGTCCGGCCCGAGGGGGCACCGCCGATACCGGGACGGGAACCGGCGCCCGCGCCGGGGGCGCCGCCACCGCCGAGCAGACTGCCGGGGACGCCGGACTGCTGTCCGGGCACCTGCTTGGGAGCCGGCTGCTTGCCGCCGTGCGCGACATCGACCGGCAGCATGACCAGCGCGGTCGTACCACCGGAGTCGGAGGGCCGCAGCTGGATCCGGATGCCGTGCCGCAGGGACAGCCGGCCGACCACGAACAGACCCATGCGGCGGGAGACCGAGACGTCCACGGTGGGCGGAGAAGCGAGCCGCTCGTTGATCGCGGCGAGGTCCTCGGGGGAGAGGCCGATGCCGGTGTCGTGGATCTCGACGAGGACCCGCCCGTCGGGCAGCGCGTGACCGGTGACCCGGACCTTCGTCTGCGGCGAGGAGAACGACGTGGCGTTCTCCAGCAGCTCGGCGAGCAGGTGCACGAGGTCGTTGACGACGCGGCCGGCGACCTCGGTCGCGGGCACCGCCGCCAGTTCGATGCGCTCGTACTGCTCCACCTCGGAGGCGGCGGCACGGAGCACGTCGACCAGCGGGACCGGACGGGTCCAGCGACGGCCCGGCTCCTCGCCCGCGAGGACGAGGAGGTTCTCGCCGTTGCGGCGCATGCGGGTCGCGAGGTGGTCGAGCTTGAACAGCGAGGAGAGCTGGTCCGGGTCGGCCTCGCGCGACTCCAGTTCGGAGATGAGCGAGAGCTGACGCTGGATGAGGCCCTGGCTGCGGCGCGAGAGGTTGGTGAACATCGCGTTGACGTTGCCCCGGAGCAGGGCCTGTTCGGCGGCGAGACGGACGGCCTCGCGGTGCACGTCGTCGAAGGCCGCGGCCACCTTGCCGATCTCGTCCCGGGAGTGCACACCGACGGACTCGACCGAGGTGTCCACGTCCTGCGGGTCGGCCTCGGAGAGCTGCTTGACGAGCTCGGGCAGCCGGTCCTGGGCGACGCGGGTGGCCGTGTCCTGGAGCCGCCGCAGCGAGCGGATCATCGACCGGGCGACGACGAAGGCGCCGACCAGCGAGACGCCGAGCACCAACAGGATGAGCGCACCGCTGATGATCGCTTCGCGCTTCGACTCGTCGCGGAGCTCGCGGGCCTTGCCCTCCATGTCGCTGAGGAGGGTCTCCTCGATGGTCTTCATCGCCTGGATCTTGGTCGAGCTCTGGTCGTACCAGTCCAGGTAGGAACGCCGGGTGGTGTTGGCCATGCCCGTGGGGTTGGTCAGCACCTTCCTGGCGTAGGCGTTGGCGGCCTTGATCTCCGGGTTGCCCTCGTCCAGCGTGGCGGTCAGCTCCTCGGCGTTGTTGCCGGTCGCGTCGTACACGGCCTTGAAGGAGCGGAGCGCCGAATCTTCCTTGTCCAGCGCGGACTTGCCGAACTGCCGGTCGTCCTGGTCGAGGTGCGGCTGCTTGTCGTTGCCGCCGGGCAGCGCCGCGGCGATGATCGCCCGCTGGACGGAGGCGTACTCCTTGGCGGAGGAGAAGGCCGCCAGCGCCCGGGTCCGCTTGATCATCTCCGAGTTGCTGGTCGCCTGCGCCATGTCCTGCGAGAGGCTCAGCAGTGAACCGATCAGCTGGCTGTACTTGTCGACGGTCGAGAGGCTCGGGGTGTCCTTGCCGTAGGCCGTCTTGCGGATTTCGCGGATGTCGGCCAGCCGGGTCGCGATCTGGTTGACGCTGGCGTAGATGCCCTCCAGGGCGTCGTCACCGGAGGTGTCGCCGATCGAGGTCGTCGAGTCGAGGAAGGCGGTCTTGGCCCGGTCGGTCTTCTTGCGGGGCTCGGTGACCTTGAAGTCGTCGGCCTTCACGCCGTTGGCCAGCGGACCGGCCGAGCGGTCGCGCTCCTCCTGGAGCGCTTGGGCGAGCGAGGTCGCCTGCTTGGTCATCTTGGTCAGCAGCTGCATGTGGTCCAGCTGCTGGATGTCGTTCATCGAGTCGTTGATCCGCAGACCACCGAGCGTGGTCGCGGCGACCACGGGAAGGGCGAGCAGGGAGACCAGACGGGTGCTGATGCGCCAGTTGCGAAGAGCGACGCGCGAGCCGTTGGTGGCGGAAGTCTGGGACTTGGACGAGGGGGCGGTATCGGTGCCGCCCTCGGTCGTGGCGCCGGGGTTCTGGGCGCGGTCGCCGTTGTCACCGGCCGCGGCCGGTCCGGGGTTCTGGGCGTGCTGGGGCGAGGAGCCGCGGTCGGTCCCGCCGTGCGGCTCCTGCTCCGCCGCAGCGCTGCCATCCCTCTTGAAACGTCCCTGCACTAGCGTCGCAACCTCTGGACCAGGCGTCCCGCCGCACGAGGCGGTGGAACGGTGTCGGCGTCATGGGGCGTCGTACCCGCCCCCTGGTGGTCGTGAGTGACCGGCGTTCTTCCCCTTTCCGCCGCCACTCGGCGCTGTGTTGCGCCCCCTGCGCGCCGGTTTGAAACCTGCGGCGGTGCGTGGAATTCCAGCACAGTGCCGGATCTCCAACAAGGGCCCCGTACCCGGCCGCAACCCGGGTGACACGTTGTGACGAATGAGTAACAAGCAGTGGAGCGTGATCATGGATGAATGCGCTCATTACGGACGGAACGGCGGGAGGTGGCAGGTGTCCCAGTCGGCATGATCGGGAGCGGAATGGATCATTCAGTGACCTAATGTCCGTTTCGAGTGCGGCGATCGATCGCCTGAAATGGGGCATTTGCCGGAGCGTTCGTGAGCAAACTCACATGATGATCGCCGTCTCTTCCGGGCTCGCGGAGGGAATTGGATGCTTAGCCTGGCGCTTTACAGGGATGGCAAATCCGACAACCGGCGCCCCTCCGGGCGGCGCCCGTACCGACAGGGTCCGAACGGCAGATGAAGAAGACGACGATGTTCCGCAACATTGCCAACCCCCGCCGCACCACGCTGGCGCACCTCAAGGACGCCGAGGGGCTGGGGACGCCGGAACTGCGGGAGCACGCCGTCGACCTGCCGAACCAGACGGCCAACCCCCGCCGCACCATCCTCATGACGGCCCCGGTCACCGCCGCGTCCCCGGAATAGCCCGAGGAGCAGGGCCGACCGGCACGAGCGCGCGGCACGGCTGCGCGGCTCCCTTCCGGCGGGTCCGCGACCCCGCCGCCCCCTTTCCGTGCCGTTCCTTTCCCGCGCCGCCCGGCCCCGTATCCACGGCGCCGTCCCGGAGCCCCGGTGGACCCATCGAGGGCTCCGCGCGGCCTGCCCCCGTACGCGCCGGGCGGCGCCCCGCGCCGGGGCGTGCTCCGCGGGGCGGGGCGATAGCCTGGAGTGTCAGTCTTCAGCCAGCCAGCACAAGTGAGGGGCGACAGCATCCCGTGCGCATCGCCAGGTTCTCCATCGACGGCAATGTCGCCTTCGGCGCCGTGGAGGGCGACGGGCCCGACGGTCTCGTCCTCGACATCATCAAGGGCATCCCGTACGCCGAGTTCGAGCTCTCCGGCACCAAGGTCCCGCTGAGCAAGGTCCGCCTCCTGCCGCCCGTGCTCCCCAACAAGGTCGTGGCCATCGGTCGCAACTACGCGGAGCACGCCAAGGAGCTGGGCAACGAGGTGCCGGACGTCCCCGTCGCCTTCTTCAAGCCCACCACCTCGGTGATCGGCTCCGGCGACGCCATCGAGTACCCCTCCTTCTCCCAGGAGCTCCACCACGAGGCCGAACTGGCCGTGGTCATCGGCCGCATGTGCCGGGAAGTGCCCCGCGAGCGCGTGAAGGACGTCATTTTCGGCTACACCTGCGCCAACGACGTCACCGCCCGCGACGTCCAGAAGCGGGAGAAGCAGTGGGCGCGGGCCAAGGGCTTCGACACGTCCTGCCCGCTCGGCCCCTGGGTGGAGACCGACCTCGACCCCGGTGACCTGACCATTCAGGCGACGGTCAACGGCGAGCAGCGCCAGCTGGGCCGGACGAGCGAGATGGTCCGCTCGATCGAGGATCTGGTCGTCCACATCACGGAAGCCATGACGCTGCTCCCGGGCGACGTGATCCTCACCGGCACTCCCGCAGGGGTCGGCCCCCTCCAGGTCGGCGACGAGGTCGCCGTCACCATCGAGGGCATCGGCACTCTCACCAACAAGGTGATCAAGCGTGGTTGACGCGCCTGCCCTGTAGCTCTCGGCTCCGCTCGGCCAGGGGGACGCCCCGGGGACGTTCCTGTCCCTCCCCGGCCGGTATCCCCGTGGGCCCGGTCCGCACCGCCCTGTTCGACCACGCCTTCGCCCGGCACCGCGGCGGCACCCCGGTCCTCCACATCGAGGACGCGGCCCCGGTGAAGCTCACCGGGTAAAGCCGGAGCGTCCGGTACGCGCCCGCGGGAGGGGGCGGACGGTCATCACGACCGTCCGCCCCCTCCCGCCGTTTCCGCGCCCTCCTCGTCCGCGGGACGGGCCCATACGCTGAGCCGCATGACGATCCGCGCGGTCCTCTGGGACATCGACGACACGATCTTCGACCACACCGGCGCCGACCGCGTCGGCATGCGCAAGCACCTCGAACAGGAGGGCCTGCCCGAGGGGCACGGATCCGTCGAGCAGGCCCTCGTCGCGTGGCGGGGACTCGCCGACAAGCACTGGGGGCGGTTCGCGGCCGGGGAGACCGACTTCCAGGGGCAGCGCCGGGACCGGGTGCGGGAGTTCCTCTCACGGCCGCTGGAGGACGAGGAGGCCGACGACTGGTTCGGCCGGCACGCGGTCCACTACGAGGCCGCCTGGCAGCTCTTTCCCGACGTGCTGCCCGTCCTGGACGCGCTGGCGGACGGATTCCGGCACGGGGTGCTGTCGAACTCCAGCATCCGCAACCAGGACCGGAAGCTGCGCACGCTCGGGGTGCGGGACCGGTTCGAGGCCGTGGTGTGCGCCGTGGAGCTGGGCGTCTCCAAGCCCGAGGCCGGCGCCTTCCACGCCGCCTGCGAGGCGATGGCCCTGGAGCCGCGGGAGGTCGCGTACGTGGGGGACGAGCCCGACATCGACGCCCGGGGCGCCCGCGCCGCGGGACTGAGGGGGATCTGGCTGGACCGCTCGGAGCGCGGCGGACGGCCCGAACTGGTGCGCATCACCGGGCTCGATCAGCTGCCCGGTCTGCTGGCGGGCGATACCCGTTTTGGAGCGCCGGACACCTTCGGGTAATGTTCTTCCTGCGCCGCCCGAGAGGAACGGAAGAACCGAACGGGAAGCGCAAGCCGAACAAAATCCCTTCCAGGGGTTGAGTTTTGGTGGGCTATGGTGTAATTGGCAACACTACGGTTTCTGGTACCGTCATTCTAGGTTCGAGTCCTGGTAGCCCAGCGCAGAAATGCAACAGCAGTAACAAGCCCCCGTTGTGTAGCGGCCTAGCACGCTGCCCTCTCACGGCAGTAGCGCCGGTTCGAATCCGGTCGGGGGTACAGATCCTTCCCGCGAGATCATCTGGGTCGCACCCACGGTCTCGATGCAGGATCGCTAGGGCCCCCGTTGTGTAGCGGCCTAGCACGCTGCCCTCTCACGGCAGTAGCGCCGGTTCGAATCCGGTCGGGGGTACGGGTAACACCATGGGCTATGGTGTAATTGGCAACACTACGGTTTCTGGTACCGTCATTCTAGGTTCGAGTCCTGGTAGCCCAGCGCAGAAATGCAACAGCAGTAACAAGCCCCCGTTGTGTAGCGGCCTAGCACGCTGCCCTCTCACGGCAGTAGCGCCGGTTCGAATCCGGTCGGGGGTACAACGGAAAGAAACAGAAGGGCCCTTCACTCCGGCGAAGGGCCCTTCTGCTCGTGCCTCTCGTACTCGGAGGCCGTACCGCCGCACCGGCTCTTCCTCGGTGGGGTACCTCTCCATCATGTCCAGGTTCTGGACGGCGACTTGATGCATCGGCCGGGCCTGCTCGGTCAGGTACTCGACGTCGCAGGAGGGGCCGGGGTGCTGCCGAGCGAGCGGCGCGGCCGTCGGGCGGCGGACCGTCTCGCGCATCGCGCTCGTCCGCGGAGTGAGGCTGCGACGGAGGCCGCCACGACGCTGGGGCGGCCGGGGAGTTGTCGAACGCGTCAGCCGTTGCGGCGCAGGGCCTCGCTGAGCCGGGCCGCCGAATCGATGACCGCCTGGGCGTGCATCCGGCCCGGGTGCCGGGTCAGCCGCTCGATCGGTCCCGAGACCGAGACGGCGGCGACCACCCGGTTCGACGGGCCGCGCACAGGAGCCGAGACCGAGGCGACGCCCGGCTCGCGCTCGCCGATCGACTGGGCCCAGCCCCTGCGCCGTACGCCCGAGAGCGCCGTCGCAGTGAAGCGGGCGCCCTGGAGGCCGCGGTGCAGGCGCTCCGGCTCCTCCCAGGCCATCAGGATCTGGGCCGACGAACCGGCCTTCATGGTGAGCGTGGAGCCGACCGGCACGGTGTCCCGCAGGCCGGACAGCCGCTCCGCCGCCGCCACGCAGATCCGCATGTCGCCCTGTCGGCGGTAGAGCTGCGCGCTCTCGCCGGTGATGTCGCGCAGGTGGGTGAGCACCGGTCCGGCCGTGGCCAGCAGACGGTCCTCGCCGGCCGCGGCCGCGAGCTCCGCCAGCCGGGGGCCGAGAATGAAACGGCCCTGCATGTCCCTCGCCACCATGCGGTGGTGTTCCAGTGCCACGGCCAGTCGATGGGCCGTGGGCCGTGCGAGCCCGGTCGCCGCGACCAGCCCGGCGAGGGTGGCCGGACCGGACTCCAGAGCGCTCAGTACGAGAGCCGCCTTGTCGAGAACGCCGACGCCGCTAGAGTTGTCCATACGACGATACTCCCGTCTCACTCTGTGAAACGCAAGTTCAATTTTCGGCGGAAGTTGCGAACCTGGAGGGGCGGCCACACAACGGCCCGTCTGCCACCGCCCCGCACGGGGGTCAGGGCGGCGGCACACCGAAATCTCTAGTTGGGCCGGCGAAGACGCCGGCCGAAGGGAAAGCGATGGGTAGGACACTCGCGGAGAAGGTCTGGGACGACCACGTCGTCCGGCGCGCCGAGGGCGAGCCCGACCTCCTCTTCATCGATCTGCACCTGCTGCACGAGGTGACCAGTCCCCAGGCCTTCGACGGCCTCCGGCAGGCCGGCCGCCGGGTGCGGCGCCTCGACCTCACCATCGCCACCGAGGACCACAACACCCCCACCCTCGACATCGACAAGCCGATCGCCGACCCGGTCTCCCGCGCCCAGTTGGAGACCCTGCGCAAGAACTGCGCGGAGTTCGGCGTACGGCTGCACCCGCTGGGCGACGTGGAGCAGGGCGTCGTGCACGTCGTGGGCCCGCAGCTGGGGCTGACCCAGCCCGGCACCACGGTGGTCTGCGGCGACTCCCACACCTCCACGCACGGAGCCTTCGGCGCGCTGGCGTTCGGCATCGGCACCAGCCAGGTCGAGCACGTCCTGGCCACCCAGACCCTGCCGATGGCCCGCCCGAAGACCATGGCGATCACCATCGAGGGCGAACTGCCCGACGGCGTGACGGCCAAGGACCTGATCCTCGCGATCATCGCCCGCATCGGCACCGGCGGCGGCCAGGGCTACGTCCTCGAATACCGCGGCCCGGCCGTCGAGAAGCTCTCGATGGAAGCCCGGATGACCATCTGCAACATGTCGATCGAGGCCGGCGCCCGAGCGGGCATGATCGCCCCGGACGAGACCACCTTCGACTATCTGAAGGGCCGCGACCACGCCCCGCAGGGCGAGGACTGGGACGCCGCCGTCGCGTACTGGAAGACGCTGCGCACCGACGACGACGCGGTCTTCGACGCCGAGGTCGTCATCGACGCCGCCGAACTGGCGCCGTTCGTCACCTGGGGCACCAACCCCGGCCAGGGCGCGCCCCTGTCGGCGAACGTCCCCGACCCCGCTTCGTACGAGGACGCCTCGGAGCGGAACGCGGCCGAAAAGGCCCTGGAGTACATGGGGTTGACCGCCGGGCAGCCGCTGCGCGAGATCAATGTGGACACCGTCTTCGTAGGCTCCTGCACCAACGGCCGGATCGAGGACCTGCGCAACGCGGCCGCGGTCCTGGAGGGCCGCAAGGTCGCGGACGGGGTGCGGATGCTGGTCGTCCCGGGCTCCGTCCGGGTCGCCCTCCAGGCCGTCGAGGAGGGCCTGGACAAGGTCTTCACCACCGCCGGCGCCGAATGGCGGCACGCGGGTTGCTCGATGTGCCTCGGCATGAACCCCGACCAGCTGGCCCCCGGCGAGCGCTCCGCCTCCACCTCGAACCGCAACTTCGAGGGCCGGCAGGGCAAGGGCGGCCGCACGCACCTGGTCTCCCCGCAGGTCGCCGCCGCCACCGCCGTGCTGGGCCGCCTGGCCTCGCCCGCCGACCTGTCCGACGCCCGTACGCCCGCCGGAGTTCGATAACCATGGAAGCTTTCACCACGCACACCGGCCGGGCCGTCCCGCTGCGCCGCAGCAACGTCGACACCGACCAGATCATCCCCGCCCACTGGCTGAAGAAGGTCACCCGCGACGGCTTCGAGGACGGACTCTTCGAGGCCTGGCGCAAGGACGAGAACTTCGTCCTCAACCGCCCGGAGCGCGAAGGCGCCACGGTGCTGGTGGCCGGCCCCGACTTCGGCACCGGGTCGTCCCGCGAGCACGCCGTCTGGGCGCTGCAGAACTACGGCTTCAAGGCCGTGATTTCCTCCCGCTTCGCCGACATCTTCCGCGGCAACTCGCTGAAGAACGGCCTGTTGACCGTGGTGCTCGACCAGAAGACCGTCGACGCGCTCTGGGAGCTGACCGAGGCCGACCCGACGGCGGAGATCACCGTCGACCTGGAGGAGCGCCAGGTGCGCGCCGAGGGCGTCACCGCCGACTTCGAGCTCGACGAGAACGCCCGCTGGCGACTGCTGAACGGGCTGGATGACATCGGTCTCACCCTTCAGAACGAAGCGGACATCGCGGCTTATGAGGTGGCAAGGCCGACCTTCAAGCCGCGTACAATTAACGCCTGAGCAGCGCGTTTCCAGGACTGCGCCCCCTGCCTTCTGGTAGGGGGCGCAGTCGCTTGTTGAGACCCCGTCGGGCGACAACTCGCCCCAGATGGCACAATCGGTGCATGGAACGCGACAGCCAACTCGAGCTTTACGGCCAAGTCGCCGACCGATTGAAGGAAGCGCACACAAGAGTGCGCGCACTGCAAGTCCCGGAGGGCGTAAGGATGGCGCTGTCCCGGAAGCTGTTGGTCATCACGGCTGCGGCTAAGCACGATCTCCCGGACGCGGCAAGGCGTCTGGACCGGTTGATGAAGGACCTCGACGAGGGTCGATTCCCCGAAGGATGAGCGACTCTGCGGAACGACGCAGCGGTCGACTTCGTTGCGGCACTAGGGTGATTAGCCCGTTTCGTGTTTGATTTGCGGTATATATCTGCCTAACGTGCGAAAACGCTTGAACACTTTCGTTCTGGCAATGTCTCCGAAGGGGAAGACGTGAACAAGGCGCAGCTCGTAGAAGCGATTGCCGACAAGGTCGGGGGCCGTCAGCAGGCCGCCGACGCCGTCGACGCGGTGCTCGACGCGATTGTCCGTGCGGTTGTCGCGGGGGACCGTGTCTCGGTCACGGGCTTCGGCTCGTTCGAGAAGGTCGACCGCCCCGCCCGTTACGCCCGCAACCCGCAGACGGGTGAGCGCGTGCGGGTCAAGAAGACCTCGGTTCCCCGCTTCCGCGCGGGACAGGGCTTCAAGGACCTGGTGAGCGGCTCGAAGAAGCTCCCCAAGGGCGGCGAAGTGGCCGTGAAGAAGGCGCCCAAGGGCAGCCTCTCGGGCGGTGCTTCCACCCGTACGACGGCCAAGGCCGCGGCCAAGAAGGCCGCCGCCAAGAAGGCCACGGCGAAGAAGGCCGCAGCCAAGAAGACCGTGACCGCGGCGAAGAAGACCACGGCCGCGGCGAAGAAGGCCACCGCGAAGAAGACCACGGCGGCGGCGAAGAAGACCACGGCCGCGGCGAAGAAGACCACGGCCGCGGCGGCGAAGAAGACGGCCGCGAAGAAGGCCGTCGCCAGCAAGACCGCGCCCGCCAAGAAGGCCACCGCGAAGAAGGCGCCCGCGAAGAAGACCACGGCGCGCAAGACCACGGCCAAGAAGGCCACCGCACGGAAGAAGTGAGACCGAGCAGCACAGACCGCTCACACGCGCCGGGCCGGGCTCCCCTCGGGGGAGCCCGGCCCGCGGGCTGTCGTGGGCGAGCCGTGCGCGCGGCCGTCAGAACGTCTGCAGGGTCACCAGGGTGATCCGCAGGTCCGCGCCCTCGCCGCTGCCCTCGATCCGCACCCGCTGCCCCGGCCGCAGCAGCCGCAGCCCGCCGGCGTCGAAGGCCCGCGCGTCGAACTCCACCGGGGTGCCGTCGTCGAGCAGCACACTGCCGGTGCGGGTCTCGGGGTCGTACGTGTACGAGGTCGCCTGCATGAACGGCAGCCTAGTGCCCCTCCCGGCAGGCTCCGCCCCCCTCGCGCCGCCCTGCGCTTCCCCCGGGCTCTCGGCTCCGCCCGAGGGGGAGGGCCCCGGCCCGGGGGCTTTCCGGATGCCTCGCGGGCGCACGCACCGGCCGACGCCCCTTGTGGGACAGACATCGCCGCTCCCCGTACCGGCGGCCCGGCCGCGCCAGGTACGGGGGATTCCGCAGTCGGGCATCCCGCTCGCGCCCCTCGGGCGGGCGGGCCCGCCGCGGACCGGAAAAGGTTCTACCGCCGCGGCGCGCCCCAGCAGATCTCCGCGGCCCGGTGTTCCGCCGTGTGCGGGCCGACGCCCAGGGCCAGGGCCGCCCGCAGATCCGCGCCCGTGTCCACGTCCTGGCGGACCGAATCGATACCGGTCAGATCGGCCTCTACCGCCCCGGAGTCCAGATGCCGGGCCCGGGAGGGGCCGCCGAAAGCCGGACGCAATTCCACTCCGGGCGCGGCCGACAGAAATGTCGTACCGATTCCTGCCGCATCCGTCACAAATGTGCGCGGGAATTCCGCGGAGTAATTGAGTACCCGGGCCAATTCACCGGGACGCAGCGCCGGGAGGTCGGCGTTGAGCGCGGCGAGAGCGGCCCGGGGTCGCCGGGCCCGTACGGTGCGCGCACCGTGTGCCAGCGCGGGGTTGAGCCCGCGGTCGGGCTCGTCGGGCACGACACGCGCTCCGAGGGCGGTGAGCGCGGCCCCGGCCTCCGTGTCGTCCGTGACCACCACCACATCCAGCACCGCCGGGCAGGACAGGGCGGCGGCCACGGTGTCCCGGGCGAAGGCGAGGGCGAGTCGCGGACGCAGCACGTCTCCCGTCGCGGGCGCCAGCCTGCTCTTGGCGCGGGCCAGGGGCTTCAACGGGACGATCAGGGACCAGGGGCCGGTCGAGTCGGTGTTCGTGGCGATCTCCCCCTCGGTGCGCTTCGCAGCCTATTCTCGCCTGCCTGCGCGAGAACCCGGAGGGGCGGTCCGGAAATCGGGGCGTACGGTGTTCTCGACAGAGCAGGGGCCTGGGGCGAGACTTGACCGTCGGTGGCCAGGCAGAGTTCAGGTCCTTAGAGGAAGGTGTCCGAGTGTCCCGCCGCAGAATCGGCTTCTGGTACCGCCTGGCGGCGGTCATCGCAAAACCGCCGCTGGTGGTTCTGTTCAAGCGTGACTGGCGGGGAATGGAGCACATTCCGGCCGACGGCGGATTCATCACGGCGGTCAACCACAACTCCTACCTGGACCCGCTCTCCTACGCGCATTTCCAGTACAACACCGGGCGGGTGCCCCGGCTCCTCGCCAAGGCGGCCCTCTTCAAGACCCCCTTCGTCGGAATGATGCTGCGCGGCACCGGACAGATTCCCGTGTACCGCGAGACGACCAACGCGCTGGACGCCTTCCGGGCCGCCGTCGAGGCCATCGAGCGCGGCGAATGCGTCGCCTTCTACCCGGAGGGCACCCTCACCCGCGACCCCGACATGTGGCCGATGGCCGGCAAGACCGGCGCCGCCCGCGTCGCGCTCCTGACGAAGGCCCCGGTCATCCCGGTCGCCCAGTGGGGCGCCAACCTGGCGATGCCGCCGTACGCCAAGACGGACAAGTTCCGGTTCTTCCCCCGAAAGACCCTCCAGGTGCAGGCGGGACCGCCCGTCGACCTCTCCCGGTTCTACGGCCTGCAGCCCACGCCCGAGGTCCTGCGCGAGGCCACCGAGGTCATCATGGCCGCGGTGACCGAACAACTGGAGATCGTGCGGGGCGAGAAGGCCCCGGCGGAGCCGTACGACCACCGCAGGGCCCGTGAGGAACAGCGACGCAAGGCCGAAGGAAAGGGAACCAAGTGACGCACCCCGCGAAGGCGGCCGTCTTCGGAACCGGCTCATGGGGTACGGCCTTCGGCGTGGTCCTCGCCGACGCCGGCTGCGAGGTCACCCTCTGGGGCCGCCGCGCCGAGGTCGCCGAGGCCGTCAACACGACCCGTACCAACCCGGACTACCTGCCGGGCATCGAACTCCCCGCGTCGATCCGGGCCACCACCGACGCCACCGAGGCGCTGGACGGCGCCGACTTCGCCGTCCTCGTGGTGCCTTCGCAGACCCTGCGCGCCAACCTCGCCGAATGGGCCCCGCACCTGGGCTCCGACACCGTTCTCGTCTCGATGATGAAGGGCGTCGAACTCGGCACGGCGAAGCGGATGAGCGAGGTCATCGAGGACGTCACCAAGGTCTCCGCGGACCGGATCGCCGTCATCACCGGCCCCAACCTGGCCAAGGAGATCGCCGAACGCCGCCCCGCGGCGGCCGTCGTCGCCTGCCGGGACGAGGCCGTGGCCCGGCGCCTCCAGGCCGCCTGCCACACCCCGTACTTCCGCCCGTACACCAACACCGACGTCGTCGGCTGCGAACTCGGCGGCGCGGTCAAGAACGTCATCGGCCTCGCGGTGGGCATCGCCGACGGCATGGGCCTCGGCGACAACGCCAAGGGCTCGCTCATCACCCGGGGCCTCGCCGAGACGACCCGCCTCGGCCTCGCCATGGGCGCCGACCCGCTGACCTTCTCCGGGCTCGCGGGCCTGGGCGACCTGGTGGCGACCTGCTCCTCGCCGCTCTCGCGCAACCACACCTTCGGCACCAACCTCGGCCGCGGCATGACGCTCCAGGAGACCATCGCCGTCACCAAGCAGACCGCCGAGGGCGTCAAGTCCTGCGAGTCGGTGCTCGATCTGGCGCGCCGGCACGGCGTCGACATGCCCATCACCGAGACGGTCGTCGGCATCGTCCACGAGGGCAAGCCGCCGATGGTCGCGCTGGGCGAGCTGATGTCGCGCAGCGCGAAGCCCGAACGGCGCTGAAACGGGCCGCGGACGGCCGGAGCGGTGAACGTGCACGGTCATCGCTCCGGTGGACCCGGCCGCGCTGACGCCCGGGGTACCAGCAGGTACGCTCAACCCGATATGAGCAGCGAGAACCTCCCCCAGAGCCCGGAGCGGCAGCTCCGCAAGCCGCGCGTGGCCGTCGTGTTCGGCGGCCGCAGCTCCGAACACGGCATCTCGGTCGTCACGGCCGGCGCCGTCCTGAACGCCATCGACCGGACCAAGTACGACGTCCTGCCGATCGGCATCACGGCCGACGGCCGCTGGGCGCTCACCGCCGACGAACCCGAACGCATGGCCATCACGGACCGGAAGATGCCGGAAGCGGCCCAGCTGGCCGAGTCCGCCGAGGGCGCCGTGGTGCTCTCCGTCGACCCCGGCAGCCGTGAAGTGGTGTACAGCGAGCCCGGCTCGGTCCCCAAGACGCTCGGCGAGGTGGACGTCGTCTTCCCCGTGCTGCACGGCCCGTACGGCGAGGACGGCACCCTCCAGGGGCTCCTGGAACTCTCCGGCGTGCCCTACGTCGGCGCCGGGGTCCTCGCCTCGGCGGTCGGCCAGGACAAGGAGTACATGAAGCGGATCTTCATCTCCTTCGGCCTCCCGGTCGGCCCGTACCTCGTGGTGCGCCCCCGGGAATGGGACAAGGACCCCGCCGGGGCCCGCAAGCGCATCGTGGACTTCGCCGGCGAGCACGGCTGGCCGCTCTTCATCAAGCCCGCACGGGCCGGCTCCTCCATCGGCATCACCAAGGTCGACGACCTGTCCGGGCTCGACGAGGCGATCGAGGAGGCCCGCCGCCACGACCCCAAGTTCCTGGTCGAGTCGCTGCTGCGGGGCCGCGAGATCGAGTGCGGGGTGCTGGAGTTCGAGGACGGGCCGCGCGCCAGCGTGCCCGCCGAGATCCCACCGGTGACCTCGCACGACTTCTACGACTTCGAGGCCAAGTACATCGACTCGGCCTCCGGGATCGTGCCCGCCCCGCTCACCGGCGAGCAGACGGCCGAGGTCCAGCGGCTCGCGATCGAGGCCTTCGAGGCCGCGTCCTGCGAGGGACTGGTCCGTGCCGACTTCTTCCTCACCGAGGACGGCACCTTCGTGATCAACGAGATCAACACCCTGCCCGGCTTCACGCCGATCTCCATGTACCCGCGGATGTGGCAGGAGAGCGGTGTGAGCTACCAGGAGCTGGTGGACCGGCTGATCCAGGCCGCGCTGAGGCGACCGACCGGCCTGCGCTGAGCCGGACCGCGCCGCAGGGCGTGCGCCCCGCGACGACGGCGCACGCCCTACAGACCGGGGACCGTCTTCCGGACGGCCGGGCCGAACGCGGCCAGCGGGCTCGCGTCGTGCGCGTACGCCGGGGAGAGGCTCACCTCGACGTACGCCTTGCGGTAGGTCGTCGTGAAACGCGGACCGGCGTCCTCCGGCTGCTCCAGCAGCCAGTTGACGCCGTCCGCCTCGGTCCCCTTGGCCATGGGATCGTCCATCTTCGCGGGCCGGGGGACACCGCAGCGCAGTACGATCGCCCCGTCCCCCCACTCGGCGGTCAGTTCGGACTTCGGCCCGGAGTCACCGCGGTCGTGTCCGGCGACGGTCTTCGGCAGCTCCCCGTGCAGCGCACGGCAGTAGGCTGCGGCTTCCGGGGACGGGGTGGGAACCGTGATCGACACCGCCGCGTCCGTCGAGGAGCAGCCCGTCGCGGCCAGCAACAGCGCGGCGACGGACGGACCGAGGAGCACGGGGTGGCGGAACCGACGCGATGATGTCACCGGCCCAGCGTAGACGGGGACTACAGATGAACGACCGGGCAGGTCAGGGTTCGGGTGATGCCTTCCACCTGCTGGACCTTGGCGACCACCATGCGGCCCAGTTCGTCGACCGTGTCGGCCTGTGCGCGGACGATCACGTCGTAGGGACCCGTCACGTCCTCCGCCTGGATCACTCCCGGAATTCCGGAGATGGTCTCGGCGACGGTCGACGCCTTGCCCACCTCGGTCTGAATGAGGATGTACGCCTGTACCACGGAACCTCCAGGGCGGCCACGAGGATCATGTGGGGGAAAGGGACGCCACGTTATCGCGTTGCCGCGGGCCGCGGGGAGACCCATGGGCGGTCGACGCCCACCGCGTGGCGTGCGCAGGACACAGATTGACGTATCTCTTGACAGTACCGACAGCAGTGACGGCCCGCGACCGAGAGCACGGCGGGCCGGAAGGGGGAACAGGCATGCCGGTGACGAGCGGTGCAGACTGCTCCCCGCCGTGCCGGCCGGTCCACGATCGGGACCGCCGGCCGCCGAAGCAGCCCGGACGACCGTCCGGCGCGATAGATGAGAGGTGAGACTCGGTGAAGGGAACCGTGGGCGAGTTGGGGGAGTTCGGGCTCATCAGGGAGCTCACCGCCCGGCTCACCACCACTCCGGCGGTACGGCTCGGTCCCGGCGACGACGCCGCGGTCGTGACCGCTCCCGACCGCAGGGTCGTGGCCAGTACGGACATCCTGCTGGAGGGGCAGCATTTCCGCCGCGACTGGTCGACGGCGTACGACGTCGGCCGCAAGGCGGCCGCCCAGAACCTCGCCGACATCGCCGCCATGGGCGCGGTGCCCACCGCGCTGCTGCTCGGCCTGGTCGTCCCCGCCGAACTCCCGGTCACCTGGGCCGGCGAGCTGATGGACGGCCTGCGCGACGAATGCCAGGTCGCGGGCGCCGCGGTGGTCGGCGGCGACGTGGTGCGCGGCGAGACCATCACCGTCTCGATCACCGCGCTCGGCGACCTGCGCAACCACGAACCGGTCACCCGGGCCGGCGCCCAGCCCGGCGACGTCGTCGCCGTCACCGGCTGGCTCGGCTGGTCCGCCGCCGGGTACGCCGTGCTCTCCCGGGGCTTCCGCTCCCCCCGCGCCTTCGTCGAGGCCCACCGCCGCCCCGAACCCCCGTACCACGCGGGCCCCGCGGCCGCCGGACTCGGCGCCACCGCGATGACGGACGTGAGCGACGGACTCGTCGCCGACCTCGGGCACATCGCCGAGGCCAGCAAGGTCCGCATCGACCTGCGTTCCGGCCTCATCGACATCCCCTCGCAGATGTCCGACATCGGACAGGCCGTCGGCGTCGACCCGCTCCAGTGGGTGCTGACCGGGGGAGAGGACCACGCGATCGTCGCCACCTTCCCGCCGGACGTGAAACTGCCCGCGCGCTGGAAGGTCATCGGCGAGGTGCTCAACCCCTCCGCGCTGCCGCAGGTGACGGTCGACGGGGCGCCCTGGACCAGCAAGGGCGGCTGGGACCACTTCGGGGGCATAGAGGACGCCCAGTAGATTGCGGCACATGCCCATGTCTGCCGCCGTACCCGCCCGTGTGCTCACCGTCGCCGGATCCGACTCCGGCGGCGGTGCGGGCATCCAGGCCGACCTGAAGACGATGCTGGCGCTCGGGACGCACGGGATGAGCGTGCTCACCGCCGTCACCGCCCAGAACTCGCTGGGAGTGCGGGGCGCCTGGGAACTGCCCGCCGAGGCCGTGCGCGCCCAGTACCGCAGCGTGGTGGACGACATCGGCGTCCAGGCGGTCAAGACCGGCATGCTGTCCTCGGCCGTCCTCGTGGAGACCGTGGCCGAACTCCTCGCCGGCACCGACGCCCCGGTCGTCGTCGACCCGGTCGGCGTCTCCAAGCACGGCGACCCGCTGCTGGCGGCCGAGGCACTCGAATCCGTACGCACGAAACTGCTGCCGGCCGCCACGGTCGCCACCCCGAACCTGGACGAGGTCGCCCAGCTCACCGGCATCGGCGTCCGGGACGAGACGGGCCTGCGCGAGGCCGCCGCCGCACTGCTGGAACTCGGGCCGCGCTGGGTCGTCGTCAAGGGCGGCCACCTGCCCGGCGACCCCGTCGACCTGCTGACGGACGGCACCGAGGAACACTGGCTGCGCGCCCCGAGACACGACAACCGGCACACCCACGGCACCGGTTGCACGCTCGCCTCCGCCATCGCCTGCGGGCTGGCACGGGGACAGGACGTGCCCACGGCGGTACGGGGCGCGAAGGCGTACGTCACCGGCGCGATCGCGGCGGGCTTCCCCCTGGGCGCCGGAATCGGCCCCGTCGACCACGGCTGGCGGACCCGCACCGGGTGAGGGCGCCCCGGAGACGTCGGGGAAGTCCCGGCGCACAACAAGAAGCCGGTCCACCTGGGTGGACCGGCTTCTCGGGCAACCGGAAGGCTGCGCTACGACGGGAACGTCAGCGCGCGACCTTGCCGGCCTTGATGCACGAGGTGCAGACGTTGAGCCGCTTCGGCGTCCGACCGACCACGGCACGCACGCGCTGGATGTTGGGGTTCCAGCGACGGGACGTACGGCGGTGCGAGTGCGAAATGTTGTTGCCGAAGCCCGGCCCCTTGCCGCAGACGTCGCAGTTGGCAGCCACGGGTCACTCCAAAGACTTCAGATGCACTTACAGTGAATTCCGGCGCGCCGGAATCAGTTGACTGAAGTGGCGGTGCCGGGGGAATGTCCCGACTCTCGTCGGGCAACCGAAGCAGCATACAACGACCGCGTCGGCAGAACGAAACTACCATGGGATCCGCCGGCCCCGTCCCGCCCCTGTCCCCGCCGGACCCCGCAACACGGGACTACGCTGCGGTGCAGCCGGCCGCCCACGGCCGATTCCGAGGAGGACCGACAGGTGCCGCAGACCGCCGACGACATGGGCGCCGTCGCGGTGCGCGCCTGGTGCTCACTGGCCCTGGAGGCACTGGGCCGGGAGCGCGCGGCGATCGACGCGATCAACGTGTACCCCGTCGCCGACGGGGACACCGGCACCAACCTCTACCTGACAGTGGAGTCCGCGACCCAGGCCGTCGAAGCCGTCTTCGCCGCCCACGAGACCGGCACCACCGCCCCCCTCACCGCCGACGCGGTACGGGCCATGGCACACGGCGCCCTGATCGGCGCCCGCGGGAACTCCGGCACGATCCTGGCCCAGTTGCTGCGCGGGACGGCGGAAGTGCTGGCCGCCGGACACGACGCGGACCACCTGCGCCGGGCGTTCGCCACCGCGGCCGCCGCCGCCCGGCGGGCCGTCGCCCACCCCGTCGAGGGCACCGTGCTGACGGTGGCCGCCGAGGCCGCCGCGGCAGCCGCGCGCACCACCGGCGACGCCACCACCGCCGAGGTCGCGCAGGCGGCGTACGAAGGAGCGCGGGCGGCCCTGGCCGCCACCCCCGGACAGCTCGCCGTGCTCGGCCGGGCGGGCGTCGTGGACGCCGGCGGGCGGGGACTGGTGACGGTGCTCGGGGCGCTCGTCGAGGCGGTCTCCGGACGGGCACCCGCCGCCGGACCCGCACTTTCCGTGCCCGTCCTTCCCGTACCCGCCCTCCCGGTGCAGGACGACTGCGCGGCGGCCGGCCCCTCGGGCGGGCCCGCCTTCGAGGTCATCTACCTGCTGGAGGCCACGGACGAGGCGGTGGACCGGCTGCGGACCCGGCTCGACCCGCTCGGCGACTCGCTCGTGGTGGTGGGCGGCGACGGACTGTGGAACGTCCATGTGCACGTCGACGACGCGGGCGCCGCCGTGGAGGCCGGCGTCGAGGCGGGACGGCCGTACCGCATCCGGATCACCCACTTCGGCGCGGACCGGGCGCACCCCCACGTCGAACCCGTGCAGCGCGCCGTCGTCGTGGTGGTCCCCGGCGACGGGCTGCGCGGCCTGTGCAAGGAGGCCGGGGCCACGACGGTCCTGGCCCGCCCCGGCGAACCGCCCGCCAGCGGCGAACTCGTCGACGCGATCCGCCGGGCGCACGCCCGCGAGGTGGTCCTGCTGCCCAACGACGCGGAGCTGCGCCACACCGCCGCCGCGGCCGCCGAACAGGTCCGCGCGGAAGGCGTCCGGGTCGCCCTGATCCCGACCCGGGCCGCAGTCCAGGGCCTCGCCGCCCTCGCCGTCCACGAACCCGGCCGCAGCTTCGACGAGGACGTGGTGGCGATGACCGCCGCCGCCGGTGCCACCCGCTACGCCGAACTGGCCGTCGCCGAACGGCAGTCCTGGACCATGGCGGGCATCTGCCAGGCCGGGGACGTCCTGGGCCTGATCGACGGCGACGTCGCGGTCATCGGCGAGGACGTCCCGCGCACCGCCCGGACCGTGCTGGACCGGATGCTCGCGGCGGGCGGCGAACTGGTCACCCTGGTCCTGGGCGAGGACGTCCCCGACGGCCTCGCCGACGAGCTGGAGGACCACGTGCGCGAGGGCCACCTCGCGGTGGACACGGTGGTCTACCGGGGCGGCCACCGGGGCGCCCCGCTGCTCATCGGGGTGGAATAGGCCGCGCCCGGCGGCCGACTGTCAGTGGCGTGGTGTGCAATGGATCGCGTGTCCGCGTTCGACGAACCCCTCAAGAAGCTGCTCGGCGGAGCCACCGCGAAGGTGATGGCCGACCACCTCGACCTGCACACGGTCGGTGATCTGCTCCACCACTACCCCCGGCGCTACGAGGAGCGCGGCCGGCTCACGGCACTGACCGACCTCCCCCTGGACGAGCACGTGACGGTGGTCGCCCAGGTCGCCGACGCCCGCGTGCTGACGTTCAACAACGGCCGCGGCAAGCGCCTGGAAGTGACCCTCACCGACGGCAGCGGCCGTCTCCAGCTGGTCTTCTTCGGCCACGGCGTCCACAAGCCGCACAAGGAGCTGCTGCCCGGCCGCCGGGCGATGTTCGCCGGCAAGGTCTCCGTCTTCAACCGGAAGATGCAGCTGGCCCACCCCACGTACCAACTGCTCGACACGGAGTCCGCCGACGGCGCCGGGGACGGGGACCGGGAAGCGGTGGACGCCTTCGCCGGGCGGCTGCTGCCGATCTACCCGGCCTGCAAGCAACTGGACTCGTGGCGGATCGCCAAGGCCGTCGACACGGTCCTGCCCAGCGCGCAAGAGGCCGTCGACCCGCTGCCCGCCGCGCTGCGCGAGGGCCGCGGCTTCGCCCCGCTCCCGGAGGCGCTGCTGAAGGTCCACCGCCCGCAGACCAAGGCGGACATCGCCCTGGCCAGGGACCGCCTCAAGTGGGACGAGGCGTTCGTCCTCCAGGTCGCGCTGGCCCGCCGCAGGTACGCCGACACCCAGCTCCCGGCCGTGGCCCGCAGGCCCGCGCCCGGCGGACTGCTCGACGCCTTCGACGCCAAGCTGCCCTTCACCCTCACCGAGGGCCAGCAAAAGGTCTCCGGCGAGATCTTCGACGACCTGGCCACCGAACACCCGATGCACCGGCTGCTCCAGGGAGAGGTCGGGTCGGGGAAGACCTTGGTCGCCCTGCGCGCCATGCTCGGCGTCGTCGACGCGGGCGGACAGGCCGCCATGCTCGCGCCCACCGAGGTGCTCGCCCAGCAGCACCACAGATCCATCACCGAGATGATGGGCGAGCTGGCCGAAGGCGGCATGTTGGGCGGCTCCGAGCAGGGCACGAAGGTGGTGCTGCTCACCGGTTCCATGGGCGCCGCGGCCCGCCGTCAGGCACTGCTCGACCTCGTCACCGGCGAGGCCGGGATCGTGATCGGCACCCATGCCCTGATCGAGGACAAGGTGAAGTTCCACGACCTGGGCCTGGTCGTCGTCGACGAACAGCACCGCTTCGGCGTGGAACAGCGCGACGCCCTGCGCTCCAAGGGGAAACAGCCGCCGCACCTGCTGGTGATGACCGCCACCCCCATTCCCCGCACGGTCGCCATGACCGTCTTCGGGGACCTGGAGACCTCCGTGCTGGACCAGCTCCCGGCCGGCCGCTCGCCCATCGCCAGCCATGTCGTCCCCGCCAAGGACAAGCCGCACTTCCTCACCCGCGCCTGGGAACGGGTGCGGGAGGAGGTGGAGAACGGACACCAGGCGTACGTGGTCTGCCCCCGCATCGGCGACGACGAGGACGAACCGGGCGGCAAGGGGAAGAAGGCGCCCGAGGGCGACGGCGAGAAGCGCCCGCCGCTCGCCGTCCTGGAGATCGCCGAACAGCTCGCGAAGGGCCCCCTCGCCGGGCTGCGCATCGAGGTGCTGCACGGCAGGATGGCGCCCGAGGACAAGGACGACGTGATGCGCCGCTTCGCCGCGGGCGAGGTCGACGTCCTCGTCGCCACCACCGTCATCGAGGTCGGAGTCAACGTCCCCAACGCCACCGCGATGGTGATCATGGACGCCGACCGGTTCGGCGTCTCCCAGCTGCACCAGCTGCGCGGCCGGGTCGGCCGCGGCTCCGCACCCGGCCTCTGCCTGCTGGTCAGCGAGGCGCACGAGGCGAGTCCGGCCCGCGCCCGGCTGTCCGCCGTCGCCGCCACCCTCGACGGCTTCGAGCTCTCCCGGATCGACCTCGAACAGCGCCGCGAGGGCGACGTCCTGGGCCAGGCCCAGTCCGGGGTCCGCTCCTCGCTGCGGATGCTCACCGTCATCGACGACGAGGAGGTCATCGCCGCCGCCCGCGAGGAGGCCGTCGCGATCGTCGCCGCCGACCCGGGGCTGGAGCACCTGCCCGAGCTGCGGACCGCGCTGGACGCCCTGCTCGACAAGGAGCGCGAGCAGTACCTCGACAAGGGCTGACCGGAGCCCGGGGGACCGGCCCGGCGCACGACGGGTGCGCGGGCCCGACCGGGCCCGACGCCATATCGTGGGTGGCACCACACCGCGGCACCCTGCGGGCCACCCACGAACCGAGGACCAGACACCCATGACCCGCGTGATCGCCGGCTCGGCCGGCGGCCGCCGCCTGGCCGTTCCGCCCGGCACCGGCACCCGTCCCACCTCCGACCGTGCGCGCGAGGGCCTCTTCTCCACCTGGGAGGCGCTCCTCGGCAGCCTGGAGGGCGTCCGGATCGCCGATCTGTACGCGGGCTCCGGCGCCGTCGGCCTGGAGGCGCTCTCCCGGGGCGCGGCGCACGCCCTGCTCGTCGAGGCCGACCCCAGGGCCGTCCGCACCGTCCGGGACAACGTCCGCGTCCTCGGCCTGCCCGGCGCCGAGGTCCGTACCGGCAAGGCCGAACAGATCACCGCGGGCCCGGCGCCCGCGGAGCCGTACGACGTGGTGTTCCTCGACCCGCCGTACGCCGTCACGGACGACGATCTTGGCGAGATACTGCTCACACTCCGTGCCCAGGGGTGGCTCACGGACGACGCGCTCGTCACCGTGGAACGCAGCACCAGAGGCGGAGAATTCAGCTGGCCCGAGGGATTCGAAGCGTTGCGGGCCCGTCGCTACGGCGAAGGAACGCTTTGGTACGGTCGCGCCGCCTCTACGTGCGAAGACGCACGATGACCGGACCGGAGAGCGAGGGAACCAAGTTGCGCCGCGCCGTCTGTCCAGGGTCGTTCGACCCCATCACCAATGGACACCTCGACATCATTGGCCGCGCCTCGAAGCTGTACGACGTCGTACACGTCGCGGTGATGATCAACCAGTCCAAGAAGGGCCTGTTCACGGTCGACGAGCGGATCGACCTGATCCGCCAGGTCACTTCGGAGTTCGGCAACGTCCAGGTCGAGTCCTTCCACGGCCTCCTGGTCGACTTCTGCAAGCAGCGCGACATCCCGGCGATCGTCAAGGGCCTGCGGGCCGTCAGCGACTTCGACTACGAGCTCCAGATGGCCCAGATGAACAACGGCCTCTCGGGCGTCGAAACCCTCTTCGTGCCGACCAATCCCACCTACAGCTTCCTGTCGTCCTCCCTGGTCAAGGAGGTCGCCACCTGGGGCGGCGACGTCTCCCACCTGCTTCCCCCGGCGGTCCACGAGGCCCTCACCGAGCGTCTCGCCCGGGGCTGAGGTCCTGACGGCACGTCACCAGGTGTCGGGCGGGCGCCGACTGGCCGTACAGTCGTCCCGTCCGTCTCCAATCGGCTGTAGAGAGTGGCGAGCACACGGTGGACGTGCAGAAGAAGCTCGACGAGATCGTCGAGGCGGTCGGGAGTGCCCGGTCGATGCCCATGTCGGCTTCGTGCGTGGTCAACCGCGCCGAACTGCTCGCGATGCTGGAGGAGGTGCGCCAGGCCCTGCCGGGCTCGCTCGCCCAGGCCCAAGAGCTCATCGGCGGCCAGGAACAGCTGGCCGAGCAGGCCCGCCGGGAGGCCGAGCGGATCATCGAGGCCGCACACGCCGAACGCACCTCGCTGATCGCCGGGACCGAGATCGCCAGGCAGGCCCAGGGGGAGGCCGACCGCATCCTCGACGAGGCCCGCCGGGAGGCCGCCGAGGTCCGCGCCGAGGCGGACGAGTACGTCGACAGTAAACTCGCCAACTTCGAGGTCGTCCTCACCAAGACCATCGGCTCCGTCGACCGGGGCCGCGAGAAGCTCCTCGGCCGCGGCCACCCCTTCGACGAGCAGGGGCACGAGGACCCGGACTTCGCCGAGGCCCCCGAGCGCAGCACCGACCCGGACATACTCCGGAGCCGGGCGGACGAGTACGTGGACACCAAGCTCGGCGCCTTCGAGGCCGTGCTCGCCAAGACCCTGGAGGCGGTCGGCCGCGGCCGGCAGAAGCTGCACGGCCGGATCCCCACCGACGACCTCGGCGCGCACGTGGCGGCCCAGGACGCGGCGGGCAACCAGGCGCACATGAGCGACGAGGACCACTGGGCCGGTCTCGCCGAACTCGCCACCCCCGAGCCGCAGCCGGTGCACCAGCAGGCCCAGCAGCACTTCCCCGCCCAGACCCAGGCACAGCCCGGCTACGCGGAGACGTACGCGTACCAGGACCAGCCGCAGCAGGACGTCTACGGCTACCAGCAGCAGCCGGACCCGTACGCCGCCTACCAGCAGCAGGGCTACGGCCAGACCCAGGCCCAGGTGCCGGTCCAGGGCTACGGGGACTGGCAGCAGCAGCCCGCACAGCCCCAGCAGGCGCTCCAGCAGGGCGAGAGCGCCCTCGACGAGACCAGCCTGTTCGACACCAGCATGATCGACCTGGACCAGCTGCGCAGGTACGAGCAGGAACGCTGACCGGCGCCACCGGCCCGAACCACGGGCGCCCGCCCGCCGGTCCGGCCCGGTCGGGACCGACGGCCCGATTGGGAGCTGGGCGGCACGTCCAGTATCCTGGCTCTTCGGTCGCGCGTATGTCCGCGATCCCGGCTGCCCGCTTCGACTTCGAATCCGGTCGGCCCTCCCACGACGCGTGTTGCACATGATCTCGAAAGCAGGAAAAGCCCTGAACGGCCACCTCGACCACCGAAACCCCCTCGTGTTCGACACGCACGAGCTGGGTCGGCGTCCCGGTGCCCTCCAGCGGCTGACCCGCTCGGTGGACGCTCCCGCGGACCTCGGCCTCGACGGGGTCATCGGGGTGCCGGAAGGCGCACCCGTGGAGCTGGACCTCCGGCTCGAATCGGTCATGGAAGGGGTGCTCGTCACAGGCACCGCCCGTGCGACCGCCGAGGGGGAGTGCGTAAGGTGTCTGGAGCCGCTGCGCCAAGAGGTCGCTGCGGACTTCCAGGAGATGTTCTCGTACCCTGACGCCGACGACCGGGGCCGCGCCAAGGCGGAACCGGCCGACGACGCCGAGGACGACGAGGACAGGCTCTTCGTCGAGGACGGCCTGTTCGACCTCGAACCAGTGCTGCGTGATGCGGTGGTGCTCGCACTGCCGATGCAGCCGGTGTGCCGGGAGTCCTGTGCCGGTCTGTGTTCCGAATGCGGAATCAGGCTGGACGAGAACCCCGGTCATCACCACGACGCCGTCGACATTCGTTGGGCGGCATTGCAAGGACTCGCCGACACCATTCAGGACGGCGAGAAGGACAACATGGGCGGCGCCGATGCGGGCGTCGACGAGAAGCAGGAGAAGTAGCCGTGGCTGTTCCGAAGCGGAAGATGTCGCGCAGCAACACGCGCCACCGCCGGTCGCAGTGGAAGGCTGCGGTCCCCACCCTGGTTTCGTGCGAGCGTTGCCAGGAGCCGAAGCTGCAGCACATCGCGTGCCCCAGCTGCGGCACGTACAACAAGCGCCAGGTCCTCGAGGTCTGAGCGGCTGGTGAGAGGCCCGATGTCTGAGTTGTCCAACGCCAAGAAGAAGGCAGACAACGTCAACACAGCCTCGTCCCACACGCTTCTGGAAGGGCGGCTCGGGTATCAACTCGAGACCGCCCTTCTGGTGCGTGCGCTGACCCACCGTTCGTACGCGTACGAGAACGGCGGTCTGCCCACCAACGAGCGGCTCGAATTCCTCGGGGACTCGGTGCTCGGCCTGGTGGTCACGGACACGCTGTACCGCACCCACCCCGATCTGCCCGAAGGCCAGCTGGCCAAGTTGCGGGCCGCGGTGGTCAACTCGCGTGCGCTTGCGGAAGTGGGCCGCGGCCTCGAACTCGGCTCCTTCATCCGGCTCGGCCGCGGTGAAGAGGGCACGGGCGGCAGGGACAAGGCGTCCATTCTCGCCGACACCCTCGAAGCGGTGATCGGTGCGGTCTATCTCGACCAGGGCCTCAGCGCGGCCTCGGAGCTGGTCCACCGGCTCTTCGACCCGCTGATCGACAGGTCCTCGAACCTCGGTGCCGGCCTGGACTGGAAGACCAGCCTCCAGGAGCTCACCGCGAGCGAGAGCCTCGGAGTCCCCGAGTACCTCGTCACGGAGACCGGCCCGGACCACGAGAAGACCTTTACTGCTGCTGCTCGCGTCGGTGGTGTCTCGTACGGCACCGGCACCGGCCGTAGCAAGAAGGAAGCGGAGCAGCAGGCGGCGGAGTCCGCCTGGCGCGAGATCAGCGCCGCCGCACAGGCACGGGAGGACGCGGCGAAGACCGCCGTCGACGGAGGGGCCGCCGACACCTCTGCCGACCCGTCGCCGTCCACGGACGCCGCTCCGGCCTGACCCGGGAACCCCTCGGTGCCCGCGCACCGGGGGGTTCTTCCTGCCCGGAAACGTACGCTTTCCCCAGGGCCCCTTTCCCTTCCCGCCGTCCCCGTCGGGGCCGTCCCTTCAGGAGCGACACCGTGCCCGAGCTGCCCGAGGTCGAAGTCGTACGGCGAGGTCTGGAGCGCTGGGTGACCGGCCGCACCGTCGCCGACGTCGAGGTGCTGCACCCGCGTGCGGTCCGCCGCCATCTCGCGGGCGGCGTGGACTTCGCGGCCCGGCTCGGCGGGGCCCGCCTCGGGACGGCCATGCGCCGCGGCAAGTACCTCTGGGTGCCGCTGGACGACGCGTCCAGCTCGCTCCTCGGCCACCTCGGCATGAGCGGCCAGCTCCTCGTGCAGCCGCAGGACGCACCCGACGAGAAGCACCTGCGCGTCCGGATCCGCTTCGACGACTCCCTCGGCACCGAACTCCGCTTCGTCGACCAGCGGACCTTCGGCGGGCTCTCGCTCCACGAATGCGCCGCCGACAGCACGGACGGGCTGCCCGACACCATCGCGCACATCGCCCGCGACCCGCTGGACCCGGCCTTCGACGACGCGGCCTTCTGCACGGCCCTGCGCGCACGCCGGACGACGATCAAGCGCGCCCTGCTCGACCAGTCGCTGATCAGCGGCGTCGGCAACATCTACGCGGACGAGGCGCTCTGGCGCACCGCGCTGCACTACGACCGGCCGACCGCCACCCTGACCCGGCCCAAGGCGGCCGAACTGCTGGGTCACGCCCGCGACGTGATGAACGCGGCGCTCGACCAGGGCGGCACCAGTTTCGACAGCCTCTACGTCAACGTGAACGGCGAGTCCGGCTACTTCGACCGCTCGCTGGACGCGTACGGGCGCGAGGACGAGCCCTGCCGCCGCTGTGGCACGCCGATCCGCCGCCGCCCGTGGATGAACCGCTCCAGCTACTTCTGCCCGCGCTGTCAGCGCCCGCCGCGCCGGGCCTGACCCGACCCGGACCCGGGCGGACCGGGCGCGGAAACGGGGGACGGGCGGCGGGCGGGGCGACGGTCAGAAGCCGAACTCCTGGGTCCACCAGGGGCCGCCGGAGCCCTGGTGCACGCCGACGCCGAGGGTCTTGTAGTCGCAGTTGAGAATGTTCGCCCGGTGGCCCGCGCTGTTCATCCAGGCCTCCATCACGGCCTGGGCGTCGGCCTGGCCGCGGGCGATGTTCTCGGCGGCGAGGCCCTTCACACCGGCCTTCGACGCGCGGCCCCAGGGGCTGCGGCCGTCGGGGTCCGTGTGGTCGAAGAAGCCGCGGGAGGCCATGTCCTCGCTGAAGTCCTGGGCGAGGGAGGCGAGCGAGGCCCTGGCGGTCAGCGGGCTGCAGCCGACCTTCGCGCGCTCCTGGTTGACCAGGGCGAGCACGGCGGCCTGCGCGGAGGAGGAGGCCGGGGCCGAGGTCACGGATCTGCGGGCGGTCGGGACGGAGGCGGAGGCGGAGGTCTTCGGCGCGGCCGAGGACTTCCCGGCGGCGGGCGCGGAGCTTCGCGAGGCCTCGGATCCGGCGGCCGTGGCCGACCGGGACGGCTTCGCCCCGTCGGACGTCCTGGATGTCCTGGGCGTCTTGGAGGGGAAGGCGGACGGGGTGGAGGACTCCGCCTTCGCCAGGCCGTCGGCGCGGCCGATCCCCCGGCCGGACTGGGCGGACGAGGTGCCGCGGTCGGCCGGCGCGATGCTGGAGCCGCCCTGGGTCAGCAGGTCCGAGTCCCCTTCCGGGCGCACGTGCTCGGAAGGCCCGCCGCCGATCGTGTACGTGCCGCCGCCGGGCAGCAGACCGGAGCTCATCGCCACGGCTCCCACGGCGAGCGCCGCGGAGACGCCGACCAGTCCGGTACGGACGGGGCTCGCGGACGGCTTTCTGCGGTGGCCGCGGGGCCGGGCCGCGCCCGTGCCCCCCGCCGCGTGGTTCTCGGTGCCAGGAGCTGCGGCGGAGCGGCTGTGGCGTCCCATCTGGCTGAGCCCTTCCGGGGTTCTGGACGCCGCTGCCGACGTCAACACGGTTCACCTGATCGGGTGAGGTCGTTGCGACGGGACTGTACGCCATGGCCTGTGACCGGGAAGTGCTCCGGTGGCAATTGGCCGGTTAGCGTTCGGGTATGAACGAAGACATACGACTCACCGTGTGGGTGCGCGGCCGTGTGCAGCGGGTGGGATTCCGCTGGTTCACCAGAGCGAACGCCCTGGAGATCGGCGGCCTCACCGGCTTCGCCCTCAACCTCGACGACGGCAGGGTGCAGATCGTCGCCGAAGGGCGGCGGGAGAACTGCCACCGGCTGCTGGAGTGGCTGCGCTCGGACGACACACCCGGCCGCGTGGACGGCGTCACTGAGATATGGGACACCCCGCGCGGTGGTTACGAGGGCTTCGCGATCCGCTGATCCGGGCCCGTTCCGGGCTGCGGGCGCATCCGTGTTCGAGCAGTGTTCGATCTGTAGCGGGGGGTTGTGTGACGGGTCTCGCATCCCCGCACACATGAAATGACCTGCGGATTGGCCGGGTGGTTGCCAAGATTCGCTCGGCGTGCCAGGCTGCGGCGGTAAGGATGATCTCCACGCCCTCCAGGGCCCCGCAGGAGAGTCGCGCCGCATGATCGTCGAGCCGCGCGCCCCCGGGATGCCCGTGTCCACGGGGCGTGATCGTGTTGACCGTCAAACTTTTTGGTGAGACGCTGAAATCCCCGCGCACCTCAGCTGTTCGGCAGGGCTGTTTGGCAGCAGAACAGCAGTGATGACAGATGCACTGCCGAGCACCGCGGGTGCGATTCCCTCACGACCCACACCGCATCGGTCGGTCACTCAGTGTGGAGGACCATCCATCATGGCAAAGGCGCTTCTCGGTTACGTCGGCGGTTCCGACCCGCGACTCCTCGCCGAGATGCGACGGCTCCAGCAGCGCGTCCAGGACCTCGAATCCGAGCTCGTACGGATCCAGGGTGAGAACGACGCGTTGAACGCCGCCGCCCAGCACCAAGAGTCGCTGCTCGACAGCATCGACATCGACGTCCCTCAGGCGGAGCCGGCGCTGACCTGACCGGTGGCCCCCAGGGGCCGGTCGGGCCGTACGCGGCAGCCGTCCGAGACCATCACCCGGATCGTCGCCGGATCATCGAAGATCACTGCTCTTGATCTGTCACGTCGTGATCCGTCACGCCCGTGACACGGCCTTGATCCGTCATGCGCAACCGCACCGGAGAAATCGCGCACCGGCAACATCGCGCACGGTGTGACACCGCACAAGATTTGCAAGGGGCGCTTCGGCGTCCCTTCTTTCTTTTACCGCCCCGAACTTTTCCGCCCGGAACTTTTCCGCCCGGACCCGCGCGGGACCCGTCCCCGGTGGGCACCCCTTCCCTTACCGTCTGATGTGCCCTGCACCTTCATCAGCGAAACCGAGAGTGAAAGGTAGAGTCCGGCGGCGTGCACCTCAAGGCCCTCACCCTGCGTGGTTTCAAGTCGTTCGCCTCCGCCACGACGCTGCGGTTCGAACCCGGCATCACGTGCGTCGTCGGCCCCAACGGATCGGGCAAGTCCAATGTGGTGGACGCGCTCTCCTGGGTCATGGGGGAACAGGGGGCCAAGTCCCTGCGCGGCGGCAAGATGGAGGACGTGATCTTCGCCGGCACCACCGGGCGGCCGCCGCTCGGGCGGGCCGAGGTGTCGCTGACCATCGACAACTCCGACGGCGCGCTGCCCATCGAGTACGCCGAGGTGACGATCACTCGGATCATGTTCCGCAACGGCGGCAGCGAGTACCAGATCAACGGCGACACCTGCCGGCTGCTGGACATCCAGGACCTCCTCTCCGACTCGGGCATCGGCCGGGAGATGCACGTCATCGTCGGCCAGGGCCAGCTGGACTCCGTGCTCCACGCCGATCCGATGGGCCGGCGCGCGTTCATCGAAGAAGCCGCGGGCGTGCTGAAGCACCGCAAGCGGAAGGAGAAGGCGCTGCGGAAACTGGACGCGATGGGGGCCAACCTGGCCCGCGTCCAGGACCTGACCGACGAACTGCGGCGGCAGCTGAAGCCGCTCGGTCGGCAGGCGGCCGTGGCGCGCCGGGCCGCCGTCATCCAGGCCGATCTGCGCGACGCCAGACTGCGGCTGCTCGCCGACGACCTGGTACGGCTGCGCACCGCGCTGCGCAGCGAGATCGCCGACGAGGCCGCGCTCAAGCAGCGCCGGGAGGCGGCGGAGCAGGAACTCAAGGCGGCCCTGGCGCGCGAGGCGGAGCTGGAGGACGAGGTACGGCGGCTGGCGCCGCGGCTCCAGCGCGCCCAGCAGACCTGGTACGAGCTGTCGCAGCTGGCGGAGCGGGTGCGCGGCACGATCTCGCTGGCCGACGCCCGGGTGAAGAGCGCCACCGCCCCCGCCGTGGAGGAGCGGCGCGGTCGCGACCCGGAGGACATGGAGCGGGAGGCCGCCCGGATCCGCGAGCAGGAGGCGGAGCTGGAGGCCGCACTGGCCGCGGCGGAACACGCGCTGGAGGACACCGCGGCCCACCGCGCCGAGCTGGAACGGGAGTTGGCGGCCGAGGAGCGCAGGCTCAAGGACGCGGCCCGCGCCATCGCGGACCGCCGCGAAGGGCTCGCCCGGCTGAACGGGCAGGTCAACGCGGCTCGCAGCCGCGCCGGTTCGGCCCAGGCCGAGATCGACCGACTGGCCGCCTCCCGGGACGAGGCGCGGGAACGGGCGGTCGCCGCCCAGGAGGAGTACGAACAGCTCAAGGCCGAGGTCGAGGGCCTGGACGCCGGTGACGCGGAACTCGCCGAACAGCACGAGGCCGCCAAGCGGGAACTCGCGGAGGCGGAGGCGGTGCTCTCCGCGAGCCGGGAGGCGGCCACCGCCGCCGAACGGGAACGGGCGGCGGTCGCGGCCCGTCACGAGGCGCTCGCACTCGGCCTGCGGCGCAAGGACGGCACGGGCGCGCTGCTCGGCGCGCAGGACCGGCTGTCGGGGCTGCTCGGGCCGGCCGCGGAACTCCTGACGGTGGAGCCGGGGTACGAGGTCGCCGTGGCGGCGGCCCTGGGCGCGGCGGCGGACGCGGTCGCGGTGACGGACCCGGCCGCGGCGGCGGAGGCGATCCGGCTGCTGCGCAAGGAGGACGCGGGGCGGGCGGCGCTGCTGCTGGGCGGGGTGCGCGCCGGAGTCCCCGACCAGGGCGGTGCCCCTGATGCGGGTGCTGCCGGTGGTGTTTCCAGTGGCTCCGGTGCCGGTGCGGCTGGTGGTGCTTCCGGTGGTTCTGGTGCGGGTGCTGTCGAGGATGCTTCCGGTAGCCCCGATGCGGGTGCTGCCAACGGGGAGGCTGTTGCCGGTGGCAGGGCGGCCGTGCGCCTACCCGGGCAGGCGCAGGGGGCAACGGACGCGGCCGGGTCCCGTACTGCCGGGCACGCCGTGGCCGTCGCCGTGGGCGGGCCGCCCGCCGTGGCCGGTCTCGTCCGCGGGCCCGCCGGACTGATGGACGCCGTCCGCGCGCTGGTGCGGGACATGGTGGTCGTCGACACACTGGAGGACGCCGAGGGACTCGTCGCCGTACATCCGGAACTGACGGCCGTGACCGCCGAGGGGGACGTCCTCTCGGCCCGTTTCGCGCACGGTGGTTCCGCCGGGGCGCCGAGCCTGCTCGAAGTGCAGGCATCGGTCGACGAGGCCGCCGCCCGGCTGGAGGAACTGGCCGTCCGGTGCGCGGAGTCGGCCGAGGCGCAGCGGCTCGCGGGGGAGCGGCGCCGGGCGAGCGCCGGACTGGTCGAGGAGCTCGGGGAGCGGCGCCGGGCCGCCGAGCGGGAGAAGTCCGGGGTGGCCCAGCAGCTGGGGCGGCTGGCCGGGCAGGCACGCGGTGCCGCGGGCGAGGCCGAGCGGACGACCGCGGCGGCCACCCGCGCCCAGGAGGCGCTGGAACGGGCGACGGCGGAGGCCGAGGAGCTGGCCGAGCGGCTGCTCGTCGCCGAGGAGATGCCGGTGGAGGAGGAGCCGGACACCTCCGTGCGCGACCGGCTCGCTGCCGACGGCGCCAACGCCCGCCAGACGGAGATGGAGGCGCGCCTCCAGGTGCGGACCCACGAGGAGCGGGTCAAGGGCCTCGCGGGCCGTGCGGACTCCCTCGACCGGGGCGCCCGCGCCGAACGGGAGGCCCGCGCCCGCGCCGAGCGGCGCCGGGCCCGGCTGCGTCACGAGGCCGAGGTGGCCTCCGCCGTCGCGTCCGGTGCCCGTCAACTGCTCGCCCACGTCGAGGTCTCCGTCGTACGGGCCGAGCGGGAGCGGACCGTGGCCGAGGCGGCGAAGGCGGAACGGGAACGGGACCTGGCGGCCGGGCGCGACCGGGGCCGCGAGCTCAAGGCCGAGCTGGACAAGCTCACCGACTCCGTCCACCGCGGCGAGGTGCTCGGTGCCGAGAAGCGGCTGCGGATAGAGCAACTGGAGACGAAGGCGCTGGAGGAGCTGGGGGTCGAACCGGCCGGGCTGGCCGCCGAGTACGGCCCCGACCAGCTCGTACCGCCCTCGCCGGCCGCCGAGGGCGAGGAACTGCCGCAGGACCCGGAGCATCCGCGCAACCAGCCGAAGCCGTTCGTCAGGGCCGAGCAGGAGAAGCGGCTGAAGTCGGCCGAACGGGCGTATCAGCAACTCGGGAAGGTGAATCCGCTCGCCCTGGAGGAGTTCGCCGCCCTGGAGGAGCGGCACAAGTTCCTCTCCGAGCAGCTGGAGGACCTGAAGAAGACCAGGGCCGATCTGATGCAGGTCGTCAAGGAGGTCGACGAGCGGGTCGAGCAGGTGTTCACGGAGGCGTACCGGGACACGGCCCGGGAGTTCGAGGGCGTGTTCTCGCGGCTCTTCCCGGGCGGCGAGGGGCGGCTCGTCCTGACCGATCCGGACAACATGCTCACCACCGGGGTGGACGTCGAGGCCAGGCCGCCCGGCAAGAAGGTCAAGCGGCTCTCGCTGCTCTCCGGCGGCGAACGCTCGCTCACGGCCGTGGCATTGCTGGTCTCGATCTTCAAGGCCCGGCCGAGCCCGTTCTACGTGATGGACGAGGTCGAGGCGGCGCTGGACGACACCAACCTGCAGCGGCTGATCCGGATCATGGAGGAGCTCCAGGAGAGCTCGCAGCTCATCGTGATCACGCACCAGAAGCGGACGATGGAGGTCGCCGACGCGCTGTACGGCGTCTCGATGCAGGGCGACGGGGTCTCGAAGGTCATCAGCCAGCGGCTGCGCTGAGCCGGTACCCGACCTTCAAGACATCGACGAACCTTTTGGGTGCTCCGGGGAGGCGGCCGCCCGATTCGGGACAACTGCTTCAAAACTTGAACTCGCATTACCTGCGGTGTCGCGATTGCCTTCAAGTGGTGGCAGCTGGGAAGTTGTGCGCCACTTGGAGGAGTTCGCCCCCACCTGACGACGCGGCCAGGCATCAGGAGTTCATGTGACCCACACCTCGCAGGGACCGGCGTCCGGAGCCCGAGCGGCCCACCCGGACCACCTCGGCCATGTCATCTTCATCACCGCGGCCGCCGCGATGGGCGGTTTCCTGTTCGGTTACGACAGCTCCGTCATCAACGGCGCGGTCGAGGCGATCCGCAGCCGCTACGACATCGGCTCCGGAACGCTCGCCCAGGTCATCGCCATCGCCCTGATCGGCTGTGCGATCGGCGCGGCCACCGCGGGGCGCATCGCAGACCGCATCGGCCGCATCCGCTGCATGCAGATCGCCTCCCTGCTCTTCACCATCAGCGCCGTCGGCTCCGCGCTCCCGTTCGCGCTCTGGGACCTGGCGATGTGGCGCATCATCGGCGGCTTCGCCATCGGCATGGCCTCGGTGATCGGACCGGCGTACATCGCCGAGGTCTCGCCGCCCGCCTACCGCGGCCGGCTCGGCTCCTTCCAGCAGGCGGCGATCGTCATCGGCATCGCCATCTCCCAGCTGGTCAACTACGGCATCCTGCAACTCGCCGACGGCGACCAGCGCGGCCGGATCGGCAGCCTCGAAGCCTGGCAGTGGATGCTCGGCGTGATGGTCGTCCCGGCCGCGCTGTACGGCCTGCTGTCGTTCGCGATTCCCGAGTCGCCCCGGTTCCTTGTCTCGGTCGGCAGGAAGGACCGGGCCCGGCGGATCCTGGAGGAGGTCGAGGGCAAGAACGTCGACCTCGACGCCCGGGTGGCCGAGATCGAGACCGCCATGTACAGCGAGCACAAGTCCACCTTCAAGGATCTGCTCGGCGGCCGCCTCGGCTTCCTGCCGATCGTCTGGGTCGGTATCGGCCTGTCGGTCTTCCAGCAGCTCGTCGGCATCAACGTGGCGTTCTACTACTCGGCGACGCTCTGGCAGTCCGTCGGCGTCGACCCGACCGACTCCTTCCTCTACTCGTTCACCACCTCCATCATCAACATCGTCGGTACCGTCATCGCGATGGTTCTGGTGGACCGGGTGGGCCGCAAGCCGCTCGCCCTGGTGGGCTCCACCGGCATGGCCCTCGCCCTCGCCTGCGAGGCCTGGGCCTTCTCCGCCGACCTGGTCGACGGCAAGCTGCCCAGCCCCCAGGGCGCCGTGGCGCTCGTCGCGGCCCATGTGTTCGTGCTCTTCTTCGCCCTGTCGTGGGGCGTCGTCGTCTGGGTCTTCCTCGGCGAGATGTTCCCCAACAGGATCCGCGCCGCCGCCCTCGGGGTCGCCGCGTCCGCGCAGTGGATCGCCAACTGGGCGATCACCGCGAGCTTCCCGAGCCTGTCCGACTGGAACCTCTCGGGCACGTACATCATCTACGCGTGCTTCGCCGCGCTCTCGATCCCCTTCGTGCTCAAGTTCGTGAAGGAGACCAAGGGCAAGGCGCTGGAGGAGATGGGCTGATCCCCGTTGTCCCGCTGACCCGTTGACCTGCTGCTCCGCTCCTCGGCCGGGCCCGGTTTCGCGGTCACGGCCGGCGCGCCACCGCCTCGCAGAACAGCCGCAGGCTCCGCCACCCCTCCTCCACCGGCATCCCGCCGCACAGCGGATGCAGCACCAGGGCGTCCGCCGCCCCGGCCCAGGGGGCGCACCGGTCCGGGGCGACGACCCGGTAGACCCCCTCCGCCCTCAGCTCCGCCACCGTCGTGGCCGTGGAGCGCACGGCCGAGCGGATGTTCCCGGACTGCCAGGAGGCGTACGTACGCGCCTCGTGCAGGAAGTGCTCGCCGTACTCCGCCCACGTCCGGTCCGGGTCCTCGGACACGTGCAGCAGGGGCGTCTCGGCGGCGGGCATCATGCAGAAGCCCTCCGTCCCGAACGCGGCGCGCCGCTCCTCGTAGTACGCCGCCAGCTCCGGCAGGTGCGCGCTCGGGAAGAACGGCAGCCCGAACCGGGCCGCCCGCCGTGCCGCCGCCCGCGAACTGCCGCCCACCAGCAGCGGCGGATGCGGCCGGGTGTACGGGCGCGGTGTGACGCGGACCGTGCGGCCCCGGTACGGGAACGGCTCGCCGGTCCAGGCCCGCACCAGGGTCTCCAGGAGCTCGTCCTGGAGTCTGCCGCGCCCGGCCCAGTCGACGCCCGCCCGTTCGTACTCCTCGGGCCGGTAGCCGATCCCCGCCACCGTCACCAGCCGGCCGGCGCTCAGCAGGTCCAGGACCGCGATGTCCTCGGCCAGCCGCAGCGGGTCGTGCAGCGGGCCGATGGCCGCAGACACGGTGACCGCGATGCGGCGGGTGGCGCCGAACACCGCACCGGCGAAGACGAAGGGGGAGGGCAGCCAGGAGTCGGCGGCGCCGTGGTGCTCCTCGGTCTGCACGGTGTCGATGCCGTGCGCGTCGGCGTACGCGGCCATCTCCAGCGCGGCGCGGTACCGGGCCGAGAGCGACTCGGGGGTGGCGTCGGGAGCGACGAGATTGAACCGCACCACTGTGTAGGTCATGACACGTGCCCCCGTCGTCGGGCGGACTCGGCGAGCCGGACCTTAGCTGACGTGGCGTCAGAAGTGTAGGGCGCGGTCGCCACCGGACCCGGTCGGGGGCGAGGGTCCGGCCGGGCGGGGGCGAGGGTCCGGGTGCGGCCGGTGCGTTCGCCGTCGGGGACGGGTTCCGGGTCGTGGGTCTCCACGGGCAGGGTCGTACATTTACCGCCAAAGGGTGCATAACGTACCGAGGGGTGCGGGAGTGATCCTTCGGGGCGGCCTCCGCGGGCCGACGTGACTGATACTGGGTGGGTTATGGAATTCGTCATCCTTGCTGTAGTCATCGCCCTGGTCGCGGTCGGCGTGATCAGCGGGCTCGTGGTCAGCGGCCGCAAGAAGAAGCAGCTGCCCCCGGCGCCGTCGAGCACGCCGACCATCACTCCCCCCGCCGAGCCCCATGTCGGCGAGGAAGCCGAAACGCCGCGCGAGGAACCGCGCCGCACCATCGAGGAGGTCGGCCCACCCCAGGCCGGGGCTCCCGTCGAGGAGGCCCCCGAGGTCGTCGAGCCGGAGGCGCCCGCCGTCCCCGAGCTCGAAGTGCCCGAGCCCACCGCAGGCCGCCTGGTGCGGCTGCGCGCCCGGCTCGCCCGCTCGCAGAACTCCCTCGGCAAGGGGCTGCTCACGCTCCTGTCCCGCGACAACCTCGACGAGGACACCTGGGAGGAGATCGAGGAGACCCTCCTCACCGCCGATGTCGGCGTCACCCCCACCCAGGAGCTGGTGGAGCGGCTGCGCGAACGAGTCCGCGTCCTCGGCACCCGTACTCCCGAGGGGCTGCGCGCGCTGCTGCGCGAGGAACTCGTCACCCTGGTCGGCACCGACTTCGACCGTGCGGTCAAGACGGAGAGCGGCCTCGACACGCCCGGCGTCGTGATGGTCGTCGGCGTCAACGGAACCGGCAAGACCACCACCACCGGCAAGCTGGCCCGGGTGCTCGTCGCCGACGGCCGCAGCGTCGTGCTCGGCGCGGCCGACACCTTCCGGGCGGCCGCCGCCGACCAGCTCCAGACCTGGGGCGAGCGCGTCGGTGCCCGCACCGTGCGCGGACCCGAGGGCGGCGACCCCGCCTCGATCGCCTTCGACGCGGTGAAGGAAGGCATTGCCGAGGGCGCCGACGTGGTGCTCATCGACACCGCCGGGCGGCTGCACACCAAGACCGGGCTCATGGACGAGCTCGGCAAGGTCAAGCGGGTCGTCGAGAAGCACGGGCCGCTCGACGAGGTCCTGCTCGTGCTCGACGCCACGACCGGGCAGAACGGCCTGGTGCAGGCCCGGGTGTTCGCCGAGGTCGTCGACATCACCGGCATCGTGCTCACCAAGCTGGACGGCACCGCCAAGGGCGGCATCGTCGTCGCCGTCCAGCGCGAACTGGGCGTCCCGGTCAAGCTGATCGGTCTCGGCGAGGGGCCGGACGACCTGGCGCCGTTCGAGCCCGAGGCGTTCGTCGACGCCCTGATCGGGGACTGACGCCCCGCCCCCACCCACGCGAAGGGGCCCGAACGCATGACGTCCATGCGCTCGGGCCCCTTCGCGTCATGGGGGGCCTCGGGTCGTGTCCGGAAGTCCGGGTGGTGCTCCGGCGCTCGCGGCGGCTCAGCCGCGCAGCGGCGCGCGATGGCAGCTGTACGCCAGCGTGCCCAGCAGCAGCCGTGCCTGCGGCGGCGCGGACGTCGTGTCCAGCGCCGGCGGACGCAGCCACCGGACCGGGCCCAGCCCGCCCTCGTCGGACGGCGGGGCGGTGATGTGGCAGCCGGCGCCCAGCGCCCGCAGGTCCAGCCCGGCGTCGTCCCAGCCCATCCGGTACAGCAGCTGCGGGAGTTCGGCGGCGGCCCCCGGGGCCACGAAGAACTGCGTCCGCCCGGCGGGGGTCACCGCCACCGGACCCAGCGGCAGCCCCATCCGCTCCATCCGCACCAGGGCCCGGCGCCCGGCCGCCTCGGCCACGTCGAGGACGTCGAAGGCGCGGCCCACCGGCAGCAGCATCGAGGCGCCCGGCACCCGGGCCCACGCCTGCGCCGCCGCGTCGAGCGTGGCGCCCGCGGGGACCTCCGGGGCGAAGCCCAGCGGATGGGCGCCGGGGGAGGAGCAGTCGGCCTTCCCGCAGGAACAGCGGCCGCCCACCGCCCGCGCGCCCGGCACGACGGCCCAGCCCCACAGCCCTGTGTACTCGGCCACCGCCGTGTGCTCGGCAGCACGGCCGCGCCGCCGTGAGCCGGTGCGCATCTCGCGGATGCCGCCGATCGTGAAGCCCATGCCCCCTCCAACGGGTCCGGCTCGTCGGTGGTTACGACACGGGGCGCAGTCGGGACGCTCCGCCGTCGCCGTCGATCCGGAGCGCGCCGGTGGCATTCGGGGCGCGCGATATCGTTCACGCACCTCGCCGTACTTCCCTGCACCCACTGCTGATCGCCGTGTGTCAAGTGAATCGCGCTCGCCGGGGACGGTGTTCATCCGAAGGGGTGGCGAATGGTGGCGTTTCTGTAGGCCCCCTCGCTCGGGGGTGATCGTAGGATTACCGTCGGTACACGAACCATGGAAGTATGTGCACCCGCGGGTATGCCGGAGGCAACCCGATTTCCTGTTCGACGGTGCGCGACCCCCGTATGGGCGGCATCGGCTCGGGGCATTCTGATAAAGGTTCGCGCGACAGTTTCCAGCGGGATGGGGGCGTTCCAGTGAGTGGCAGCGGCGCAGGCGGTACGCATACCGGTAAGCGCCCCAACGCGCAGTTGACCTCGTGGTTCATGCGCAGCGGATGGTCCAAGGGCGAATTGGCGCGGCAGGTGAACCGCCGGGCCCGCCAGATGGGCGCCCACCACGTCAGCACCGACACCTCCCGGGTGCGGCGCTGGCTCGACGGGGAGCAGCCGCGCGAGCCGATCCCGCGCATCCTCTCCGAGCTCTTCTCCGAGCGCTTCGGTTCCGTGGTCGCCGTCGAGGATCTCGGACTGCGCTCCGCGCACCAGTCACCGTCCGTGTCCGGCGTCGACCTGCCCTGGGCGGGTCCGCAGACCGTCGCCCTGCTCAGCGAGTTCTCCCGCAGCGATCTCATGCTCGCCCGGCGGGGCTTCCTCGGTTCCTCGCTCTCCCTGGCCGCCGGACCCGCCCTGATCGAGCCCATGCAGCGCTGGCTGGTGCCCGTCGTCGGTGCGCCCGTCGAGGAACCCGAACCGGCCGCCGACGCCCGCCGCCCCTCCCGGCTCTCCGGCCCCGAGCTCGACCTGCTGGAGTCCACCACCGCGATGTTCCGGCAGTGGGACGCGCAGTGCGGTGGCGGATTACGCCGCAAGGCCGTCGTCGGCCAGCTCCACGAGGTCACCGACCTGCTCCAGGAACCCCAACCCGCCGCCACCGCCAAGCGGCTCTTCCGGTGCGCCGCCGAACTGGCCGAGCTGGCGGGCTGGATGAGCTACGACGTCGGCCTCCAGCCCACCGCCCAGAAGTACTTCGTCCTCGCGCTCCACGCCGCCAAAGAGGCCGGTGACAAACCGCTGGGCTCGTACATCCTGTCCAGCATGAGCCGCCAGATGATCCACCTCGGCCGGCCCGAGGACGCCCTCGAACTGATCCACCTCGCCCAGTACGGCAGCCGGGACTGCGCCACCCCGCGCACCCAGGCCATGCTGTACGCGATGGAGGCCCGCGCGTACGCCAACATGGGCCAGCCCAGCAAGTGCAAACGAGCCGTCCGGATGGCCGAGGACACCTTCCTCGACGTGGGGATCGACGGCGAGCCCGAGCCCGACTGGATCCGCTTCTTCTCGGAGGCCGAGCTCAACGGCGAGAACTCCCACTCCTACCGCGATCTCGCCTACGTGGCGGGCCGCAGCCCCAAGTACGCCGCCCTCGCCGAGCCCCTGATGGAGAAGGCCGTCCAGCTCTTCGAGGAGGACGACGAGCACCAGCGGTCGTACGCGCTCAATCTGATCGGCCTCGCCACCGTCCACCTCCTCAAACGCGAGCCCGAGCAGTCCACGCTCCTGGCCGAGCAGGCCCTGCACGTCGCGAAGAAGGTCCGCTCCGAGCGGGTCAACACCCGGCTCCGCAAGACCGTCGACACCGCTGCCAGGGACTTCGGGGACATCCCCGAGGTCGCCAGGATCACCGAACTCCTCACCGAACAACTGCCGGAGACCGCGGAAGCGGTCTGACCGGCGCACTGGACCCCGGCCACGGCGGCCACCCCACAAGACCGACTTCGGCTCCCCCCATGGCCAGGTCAGCGGGTGGTCGGCGTGGCCGGTTCGCGTCGCCGCCCCCGTGGCCGCTGCTCCCGTAGTCGCCGCTCCCCGTCCCGGAGGGGCCGTGGGCGCACCGTACGCGGCCCGGAACACGGGACGGGCCCGCCCCCGGAGGGGCCACCACCGGTTCATGGGGACGTAACACGCCCGACCTCTTCGTCACCCCTGCGAAACACCGGGCGGCATCGGTGGAAACCGCGCTGGGCGAATCTCGGACCCATGACCGGCCCGCACCTTCCCCAGTGGTCCCGCACGTGGTGCCGCTCCGATCACCCGCACGCGGCCGCACCGACGACGAGGAGGCACTGATGGCCCCAGGCATCACGACGCTTGCGGCGGACACGCCGACGCTGTCCGCCGCCAACACCGGGTTCATGCTCATCTGCTCCGCCCTGGTGATGCTCATGACTCCGGCCCTGGCCTTCTTCTACGGAGGCATGGTCCGGGTCAGGAGCACCCTCAACATGCTGATGATGAGCTTCATCAGCCTCGGGATCGTCACGATCCTGTGGGTGCTCTACGGATTCGGCATCGCCTTCGGCACCGACATCGGCTCCCTCGTGGGCTGGAACCCGGACTACCTCGGCCTCAGCGGCATCGGCGTCACCCAGCTCTGGGCCGGCTGCACGATCCCGGTCTACGTCTTCGCCGTCTTCCAGCTCATGTTCGCCGTCCTCACCCCGGCACTGATCAGCGGCGCCCTCGCCGACCGGGTCAAGTTCACCTCCTGGGCCCTGTTCATCACGCTCTGGGTCACCGTCGTCTACTTCCCCGTCGCCCACTGGGTCTGGGGCGCGGGCGGCTGGCTCTTCGAGTTGGGCGTCATCGACTTCGCCGGCGGCACCGCCGTCCACATCAACGCGGGTGCGGCGGCGCTCGGCGTGATCCTCGTCATCGGCAAGCGCGTCGGCTTCAAGAAGGACCCGATGCGGCCGCACAGCCTGCCCCTCGTCATGCTCGGCGCCGGCCTGCTCTGGTTCGGCTGGTTCGGCTTCAACGCCGGCTCGTGGCTCGGCAACGACGACGGCGTCGGCGCGGTCATGTTCGTGAACACCCAGGTCGCCACCGCCGCCGCGATGCTCGCCTGGCTCGGCTACGAGAAGCTCCGCCACGGCTCCTTCACCACCCTCGGCGCAGCCTCCGGCGCGGTTGCGGGACTCGTCGCCATCACCCCGTCCGGCGGCGCGGTCAGCCCGCTGGGCGCCATCGCGGTCGGCGCGATCGCCGGCGTGCTCTGCGCCATGGCCGTCGGCCTGAAGTACCGGTTCGGCTACGACGACTCCCTGGACGTGGTCGGCGTCCACCTCGTCGGCGGCATCGCCGGCTCCCTGCTCGTCGGCCTCTTCGCCACCGGCGGCGTCCAGTCCGACGCCAAGGGCCTCTTCTACGGCGGTGGCCTCGAACAGCTCGGCAAGCAGACCGTCGGCGTCCTCGCCGTCCTCGCCTACTCCCTGGCCGTCTCCGCGGCCCTCGCCCTCCTCCTGGACCGGACGATCGGCATGCGGGTCACCGAGGACGAGGAGGTCTCCGGCATCGACCGGGTCGAGCACGCCGAGACCGCGTACGACCTCACCGGAGCGGGCGGCGGCACCGCCCCACGCACCACGAGCCCCGCACCGGGCGGCACGGCAGCGGCGAGGGCGAGGACGGAGACGGAGAAGGAGAGGCCGACGAGGGTGGAGAGGGAGACGAAGGCGAAGAGGGTGGACGCATGAAGCTCATCACCGCAGTCGTGAAGCCCCACCGGCTGGACGAGATCAAGGAAGCCCTCCAGACCTTCGGCGTCCACGGCCTCACGGTCACCGAGGCCAACGGATACGGACGCCAGCGCGGCCACACCGAGGTCTACCGGGGCGCCGAGTACACCGTCGACCTCGTGCCCAAGATCCGGATCGAGGTCCTCGTCGAGGACGAGGACGCCGAACAGCTCATCGACGTGGTCGTACGGGCCGCCCGGACCGGGAAGATCGGCGACGGCAAGGTCTGGAGCGTGCCCGTCGAAACCGCGGTTCGGGTACGCACCGGCGAACGCGGCCCGGACGCACTCTGACCGACGGTCCCGAGACGAAAGGCAGCAGGGTGACGAGCACCGGAACGACCCCCGGAACCACGACCTCCTCCGGAACCACGACCTCGGAACCCGGCGGCTACGCGGCGGCCCGGCTGCGCCTCCTCCACGGGGAGGCGCGGTCCGGGCCACCGCGCCGCGCGGCCCTCGCGACGCTCACCGACCACTGGCTCACCGCGCTGTTCGACACCTCGGCCGAGCAGACGGGCGTCCACGGCGCCGCCCTCGTCGCCGTCGGCGGCTACGGGCGCGGCGAACTCTCCCCGCGCAGCGACCTCGACCTGCTGCTCCTGCACGACGGCAGGGCCGGTCCCGCGGCCGTCGCCTCCCTCGCCGACCGCGTCTGGTACCCCGTCTGGGACCTCGGCCTCGCCCTCGACCACTCCGTCCGCACCCCCGCCGAGGTCCGCAAGGCGGCGGACGAGGACCTCAGGGTCCAGCTCGGGCTGCTCGACGCCCGGCCCGTGGCCGGTGACCCCGGCCTCGTGGCCGCCCTGCGCACCGCGGTCCTCGCCGACTGGCGCGACCGGGCCCCCGCCCGCCTCCCCGCCCTCGCCGAACTCTGCCGAGAACGGGCCGAGCGCCGGGGCGAACTCCGGTTCCTCCTCGAACCCGACCTCAAGGAGGCCCGCGGCGGACTGCGCGACCTCACCGTCCTGCGCGCGATCGCCGCGTCCTGGGTCGCCGACGCCCCCCGCCAGGGCCTCGCCGAGGCCCGCCGCGTCCTCCTCGACACCCGTGACGCCCTCCACCTCACCACCGGCCGCGCCACCGACCGCCTCGCCCTCCAGGAACAGGACCAGGTCGCCGAAGCCCTCGGCATCCTCGACGCGGACGCCCTGCTCCGCCGGATCTACGAGGCCGCCCGGACCGTCTCGTACGCCACCGACGTCACCTGGCGCGAGGTCTCCCGCGTCCTGCGCGCCCGCTCCGCGCGCCCCCGGCCGCGCGTCGTGCCGGGCGGCGGCCGGACGGTCGCCCCGGAGCGCACCCCGCTCGCCGAGGGCGTCGTCGAGGCCGACGGCGAGGTCGCCCTCGCCCGTACCGCCCGCCCCGAGCGCGACCCCGTGCTCTTCCTGCGCGCGGCCGCCGCGGCCGCCCGGTCCGAACTCCCGCTCTCCCGGCACGTCGTACGCCGCCTCGCCGCCTCCGGCCCGCTGCCGGTGCCCTGGCCCGCCGAGGCCCGCGAGGAACTCGTCGCCCTCCTCGGCGCGGGCGGGGCCACCGTGCCCGTCTGGGAGGCGCTCGAAGCCGAAGGGCTGATCACCCGGCTGTTCCCGGACTGGGAACGCGTCCACTGCCGTCCCCAGCGCAACCCCGTCCACACCTGGACCGTCGACCGCCACCTCGTCGAGACGGCCGTCCGCGCCTCCTCGCTCACCCGCCGCGTCGGCCGCCCCGACCTGCTCCTGGTCGCCGCGCTGCTGCACGACATCGGCAAGGGGTGGCCCGGCGACCACTGTGCGGCCGGGGAGGTCGTCGCCCGGGACACGGCCGCCCGGATCGGCTTCGACCGGCACGACACGGACGTCGTCGCCACCCTCGTACGGCACCACCTGCTGCTCGTCGAGACCGCGACCCGCCGCGACCTCGACGACCCGGCGACCGTCCGCTCCGTCGCCGCCGCCGTCGGCACGACCGCCACCCTGGAGCTGCTGCACGCGCTCACCGAGGCCGACGCGCTCGCCACCGGCCCCGCCGCCTGGTCCACCTGGCGCGCCTCCCTCGTCGCCGACCTCGTCGGACGTGTCGCCGCGGTGCTCGCCGGACAGGCCCCGGAGGAACCGGAACCCGCCGCGATCGGCGCCGAGCAGGAACGCCTCGTCGTCGAGGCCCTCCGTACCGGCGGCCCCGTCCTCTCCCTGCGCGCCCGGACCGCGTCCCACGACGAGAACGGCGAACCGGAACCCGTCGGTGTCGAACTCCACATCGCCCTGCCCGACCGCCCCGGCGTACTGCCCGCAGCGGCGGGCGTCCTCGCCCTGCACCGCCTCACCGTGCGCGCCGCCGACCTGCGCGCCGTGGAGCTCCCCACCGGACCGGGCGGCCCGGCGGAGCTGCTGCTGCTCAGCTGGCGGGTCGCGGCCGAGTACGGCTCCCCGCCGCAGGCCGCCCGGCTCCGCGCCGACCTCGTGCGCGCCCTGGACGGCTCCCTGGACCTCCGGGCCCGTCTCGCCGAGCGCGAGGCGGCCCACCCGCGCCGACGCGGGACGAAGGCCCCGCCGCCGGGGGTGACCGTCGCGGCGGCCGGATCGGAGCTGGCGACGGTGATCGAGGTGCGGGCCCAGGACGCCCCGGGGCTGCTGCACCGCATCGTCCGGGCCCTGGAGGGCGGCGGGGTGCGGGTGCGCAGCGCGCACGTGTCGACGCTGGGGGCCAACGCGGTGGACACGCTCTACGTCACGCGCCGGGACGGCACGCCGCTGCCGGACGCCGAGGCGGCGGCGCTGGCGCAGGACATCGAGCACGCGCTGCGATGAGGAACGGCGCCGGGCCCGGCCACCGGGGGTCGGCTCAGGCCCCGGCGCCCGGCCCAGGTGTCTGGCTCCGGCCGCCGGACCTCGCACGGGTGGGGGCCGTTTCCGACGGGCGCCGGGCCTCGTATCCACCGGGGCCGTTCCCGCCGGGGCCGCCGGTTGCCCTGCCGGCCGGGGCCGTTCCGAGGGCTGTCCCGGTCCGTCGCGGGTCCGTCGCCTCCGCCGCCGCGAGGATCCCCGTCCGGTCCGGGCAACAGCCACCGGCAAGGACGGCTGCCCGCCCGAGCCGGATACCCTAGGGAGCGATCCATACCGCCCCCGACCCTGAGGACCGACGAGCGCCGTGTTCGATACTCTCTCCGACCGCCTTAGCGCGACTTTCAAGAACCTCCGGGGCAAGGGCCGCTTGTCCGAGGCGGACATCGACGCCACGGCTCGCGAGATCCGTATCGCCCTGCTCGAAGCGGATGTCGCACTGCCCGTCGTCCGCGCCTTCATCGCCAACGTCAAGGAGCGGGCGCGCGGCGCCGAGGTCTCCCAGGCGCTCAACCCGGCCCAGCAGGTCGTCAAGATCGTCAACGAGGAGCTCGTGGGCATCCTCGGCGGCGAGACCCGGCGGCTGCGGTTCGCCAAGAACCCGCCGACCGTGATCATGCTCGCCGGTCTCCAGGGTGCCGGTAAGACCACCCTCGCCGGAAAGCTCGGCCTCTGGCTCAAGGGCCAGGGCCACTCCCCGCTGCTCGTCGCCTGCGACCTCCAGCGCCCCAACGCCGTCAACCAGCTCAGCGTCGTCGCCGACCGCGCCGGTGTGGCGGTGTACGCCCCCGAGCCGGGCAACGGCGTCGGCGACCCGGTCCAGGTCGCCAAGGACTCGGTCGAGTACGCCAGGTCCAAGCAGTTCGACGTCGTGATCGTCGACACCGCGGGCCGCCTCGGCATCGACCAGGAGCTGATGCAGCAGGCCGCGGACATCCGCGACGCCGTCAGCCCCGACGAGATCCTCTTCGTCGTCGACGCGATGATCGGCCAGGACGCGGTCAACACCGCCGAGGCGTTCCGCGACGGCGTCGGCTTCGACGGCGTGGTGCTCTCCAAGCTCGACGGCGACGCCCGCGGTGGTGCGGCCCTGTCGATCGCCCACGTCACGGGCAAGCAGATCATGTTCGCGTCGAACGGTGAGAAGCTCGACGAGTTCGACGCCTTCCACCCCGACCGCATGGCGTCCCGCATCCTCGACATGGGTGACCTCCTCACCCTGATCGAGCAGGCGGAGAAGACCTTCAGCCAGGAAGAGGCCGCCAAGATGGCCTCCAAGCTGGCGTCCAGCAAGGGCAAGGACTTCACGCTCGACGACTTCCTGGCCCAGATGGAGCAGGTCAGGAAGATGGGCTCCATCTCCAAGCTGCTCGGGATGCTGCCCGGCATGGGACAGATCAAGGACCAGATCAACAACATCGACGAGCGCGACGTGGACCGCACCGCCGCAATCATCAAGTCGATGACCCCGAAGGAGCGCGCCGAGCCGACGATCATCAACGGCTCGCGCCGGGCCCGTATCGCCAAGGGTTCCGGTGTCGAGGTCTCCGCGGTGAAGAACCTCGTCGAGCGGTTCTTCGAGGCCCGCAAGATGATGTCGAAGATGGCCCAGGGCGGCGGCATGCCGGGGATGCCCGGGATGCCGGGCATGGGCGGCGGCCCCGGTCGGCAGAAGAAGCAGGTCAAGCAGGCCAAGGGCAAGCGCAAGAGCGGCAACCCGATGAAGCGCAAGGCCGAGGAGCAGGCCGCGGCGGCCCGCCGGGCGCAGGCGGCGCAGGGCGGCGCGCTCGGACTGCCGGCACAGGACGACAAGAACTTCGAGCTGCCCGACGAGTTCAAGAAGTTCATGGGCTGAACCGCTCCCGTCGGTCTCCGGGCCGCACCGGTCGTACCGGTCGCACCGGCCCGATGACGTCCCCGAGGGGGCGCCCGCCTCCCCGGCGGGCGCCCCCTCGGGCGTGTCCGGCCGGGGAGCCCCGGACCCCACGGCTGTCGCAGGCCCGTCCCTCCAAGGGCCCAGTGCACGCCCCCTGGGAGGGCTTTGTCCGCACTCCTCCCTTAACGTCGCTTCCAACGGCTGTCGGCAGAGGAGCGCGCGTGACCAATCCCGTACCTCCCCGCGACCGAACCGACCAGCCCTGGCGCTCCGAGGGCGCACCGCCGCCCCCGCCACCGGGCCGGAAGATGCCGGGAGGCTGGGGCGGACTGCTGCTGACCGCGCTCGCCGTCTACCTGATCGCCAATCTGGTGCTGTCCTTCTTCAACGGGGAGGAGCAGCGGACGATCGCGTACACGGAGTTCAGCAAGCAGGTCACCTCGGGCAACGTCTCCAAGATCTACTCCAAGGGCGACACCATCCAGGGGCAGCTCAAGAAGGAGACGAAGGTCCCGGGGAGCGACGAGAAGTACACCAAGTTCGTCACCCAGCGCCCGGCCTTCGCCGAGGACAACCTCTGGGCCGAACTGGTCAAGGACGACGTCACCGTCACCGCCGAACCGGTCGTCCAGCAGCGCAGCTTCCTCGCCAACCTGCTGATCTCGCTCGCGCCCATGCTGCTGCTCGTCCTGCTCTGGGTGTTCGTCGCCCGGCGGATGGCCCGGGGCATGGGCGGCGGGATGGGCGGTTTCGGACGCAAGGCCCCGCCCAAACCCGTCGAGCTGGAGAGCAACGGACGCACCACCTTCGCGGACGTGGCCGGGATCGACGAGGTCGAGGGCGAGCTCAACGACGTCGTGGACTTCCTGAAGAACCCGCAGGCGTACCGGAAGATGGGCGCCCGGATGCCCGGCGGCGTGCTGCTCGCGGGACCGCCCGGCACCGGCAAGACGCTGCTGGCACGGGCCGTCGCCGGGGAGGCCGGAGTGCCGTTCTTCTCCGCGTCGGCCTCCGAGTTCATCGAGATGATCGTCGGCGTCGGCGCGAGCCGGGTGCGGGAACTCTTCGCGGAGGCGCGCAAGGTCGCCCCAGCCATCGTCTTCATCGACGAGATCGACACCATCGGCCGGGCCCGCGGCGGCGGCTCCGGCATGGGCGGCCACGACGAGCGCGAGCAGACGCTCAACCAGATCCTCACCGAGATGGACGGCTTCTCCGGTTCGGAGGGCGTCGTCGTCCTCGCCGCCACCAACCGCGCCGACGTCCTCGACCCCGCCCTCACCCGGCCCGGCCGCTTCGACCGGATCGTCCAGGTCAGCCCGCCGGACAGGCACGGCCGGGAGGCGATCCTGGAGATCCACACCCGGCAGATCCCGCTGGCCGACGACGTGAACCTCGCCCAGGTCGCCGGAACGACCCCCGGCATGACCGGCGCCGACCTCGCCAACCTGGCCAACGAGGCCGCACTGCTCGCGGTCAAGCGCCGGCAGACCGAGGTCGGCGGGGCCGACTTCTCCGACGCCCTGGAGAAGGTCCAGCTGGGGGCGGAACGCTCACTGGTCATGTCCGACGAGGAACGCCGCAGGACCGCGTACCACGAAAGCGGCCACGCGCTGCTCGGCATGCTCCAGCCGGGCGCCGACCCGGTCCGCAAGGTCACCATCGTGCCGCGCGGCCGGGCCCTGGGCGTCACCCTCTCGACGCCGGACGCCGACAAGTACGCGTACACCGAGGAGTACCTGCGCGGACGCATCATCGGGGCGCTCGGCGGCATGGCGGCCGAGCAGGTGGTCTTCGAAATGATCACCACCGGTGCGGAGAGCGACCTGGAACAGGTCACCAACCTGGCCCGGGGCATGGTCGGCCGCTGGGGGATGAGCCACAGGGTGGGCAGGCTGACGGCGATTCCGGGCGACGCCCAGCAGGCGTACGGGCTGTCGGCGGCCCCCGCCACGCTCGACGCGGTGGACGACGAGATGCGGCGCATCGTCGACGAGTGCTACGAGGCGGCCTGCCGGCTCCTGCGCGAGAACCGGGAACGGCTGGACGCGCTGGCCGCGGCACTGCTGGAGAAGGAGACGCTGGAGGAGGCCGAGGCGTACCGGGCGGCGGGCCTCCCCCGCCTCGCCAAGTAGCGGCCCTCGCGCAGGTGGTGCGCACGAGGCATCAGGTTCAGGTGGTGCACACGAGGTAGCGGAAGACGTTCGGCATCCAGACCGAGCCGTCCCGGCGCCGGTGCGGACGGAGCGCCTCCGCGACCTCCTTCTCCACCCGGGAGCGGTCCGCCGCCCGTGCCGCCGCGTCGAAGAGCGGCGTGGAGAGCAGTCCCCGCACCGCGCTGTCCAGGTCCGGGTACCCGAACGGGCACGCCACCCGGCCCGAACCGTCGGGGTGCAGACCGGCCCGGAACGCCACGTCCTCCAGGTCGTCCCGCCCCGCCGACCGCCAGCCGCCCGCCCGGGGCGCCCGGCCGCCGTCCGCCAGCCGCGCGGCCACCCGCAGCACGGGCTCCGCCGTGCACCGCTCCGGCGGTCCCCATCCGGTCAGCACGACGACGCTTCTCCGGGCGGCCAGCGGCACGGCGGACCGCAGCGTGGCCACGAGCTCCTCGCCGTCGTCGAACGAGCAGCCGATCGGGGTGAAGGCGGTGAGCAGGTTGTACGGCGCCCCGTCGGGCGGCGGGGCCGCGGCCGGACCACCTTTCAGGAACCGCGGACCCGAGGCCGGGGAACCGTCGCCGCCGGGCCCGTGCGGCAGCCGGGTCCGGGCGAGCGCCAGCCGTTCGGGGTCGGTGTCCACACCGGTGACCCGGGCGCCCCGGCCGGCGGCCATCAGCAGCGCGAGACCGGAGCCGCAGCCCAGAGAGAGCAGCCGGGTACCGGGCCCCACTTCGAGCCGCTCGTACACCGCTTCGTACAGCGGTGCCAGCATCCGCTCCTGGATCTCGGCCCAGTCCCGGGCGCGGCTTTCGGGGGCCATCCGGGTGAGCGTCTCCGGGTGGTCGTGGTGCCGGACGAGCGTTGGTGTCATGGAAGCGCCCCAATCCGCCGAGAGGTCGGTCGTGTCCGATCGGTCGTGCCCGAGTGGATGCTGCCGTGCGCGGGCGTGCCCGCTTCCCCGTGTGCCGGAGCGCCGCGCGGCCGCGGTCGCGTCCGGGGAACCGCGGGCGGGAGTCGCCTGTCGCGGTGGTGTGCCCCGGGGAACCGGAGGGGGAGCCCGTGCCGGACGGGCGGGCGACGGGCGCCCGTCTCCCGCTCCTCGCCCCAGTCTTACCCGACCCGCCCGGCCGGGCACGTCGAGCACCGCGCGGCCGGGAAGGGGGGCGGCGCCCGATTCGGACGATGCGCCCGGTAGGGTCGCTCCGGCGGCCCGTGTCCACCGACGCCCCACCCGTCCCGGGGAGCGTGCGGTGCCCCGGTGCGCGGCGGTCGCCCACGCGTCCGGGCGTACGCGGCGCTACGTACCACCTTGGTGGGAGCTGTGCGGGCTTCTCCGCAGATCGGCGCACCCGCCCTCGTCGGGACGCATCAAGGGCAACTGACTGGTACGTGCAAATTATTTGGGATGGCCCGGAATCGGAACACCGGGGCACTCGTGCTCGTTGTCACGACGTGAGCACGACACCACCTGTACTTGCCGCAGAGCTGGCGCAGGCGTGGGCCGACATTCAGCGGTACCACCCCGAGCTGCCGGATCTGGCCGCGCCCGAGTCCCTGATCGGAGAGTCCTCGTCCGCCTGCGGCGCCGAGCTCTCCTTCGAGCGACTGCTCCATGAGGCAGTCCACGGAATCGCCGCCGCCCGAGGTGTACGCGACACCTCCCGCGCCGGCCGCTACCACAACCGCAGATTCCTCGCGATCGCCGAGGAGCTGGGCCTGGACCACGCCGAGGAGCCGCATCCCAGCAGCGGCTTCTCGTTGGTCACGCTCAACCCCGAGGCCAAGCGCCGTTACCGGCCGACGATCGAGCGGCTGCAGCGCGCCCTCAAGGCGCACACGGTCGCCACCGCCGCCGACACCAAGCGCTCCTTCCGGGGGCCGGCCGCCCGGCACGGCTCCTCCGGCGGAGGCGTCCGCGTCAAGGCCGTCTGCGACTGCGGTCGCAACGTCCGGGTCGTCCCGTCGGTCCTGGCGCAGGCGCCGATCGTCTGCGGGGGGTGCGGAAAGCCGTTCCGCATCCCGGAAGGGGCGGTCGCGGTGGGGTGACCCGATGCGGTGTGGCACAATGACTAGCTGTACTCGACAGTCGCACAGGACCCCTCTCTCCTCCGGCTGACGCGTCCATCGGGCACCCGAGTACCGCAACCCCACGTGGCATCTTCGTTGTGCCCAACCACGTCATAGACCAGGAGACACCACTCCCGTGGCAGTCAAGATCAAGCTGAAGCGTCTGGGCAAGATCCGTTCGCCTCACTACCGCATCGTCGTCGCCGACTCCCGTACCCGCCGTGACGGCCGGGCCATCGAGGAGATCGGCCTGTACCACCCGGTGCAGAACCCCTCGCGCATCGAGGTCAACTCGGAGCGTGCGCAGTACTGGCTGTCCGTCGGCGCCCAGCCGACCGAGCCGGTTCTCGCGATCCTGAAGCTCACCGGTGACTGGCAGGCCCACAAGGGTCTCCCGGCCCCCGCGCCGCTGCTGCAGCCGGAGCCCAAGGCGGACAAGCGCGCCCTGTTCGAGGCCCTGACCAAGGACGGCGAAGAGTCCAAGGGCGAGGCCATCACGCAGAAGGCGAAGAAGTCCGACAAGAAGGCGGACGAGGCTGCTGACGCGGCTGCTTCCGCCGAGTCGACCGAGGCCTGAGCATGCTCGAGGAGGCTCTCGAGCACCTCGTGAAGGGCATTGTCGACAACCCCGACGATGTGCAGGTCGCCTCGCGCAACCTGCGCCGCGGCCGCGTGCTGGAGGTCCGGGTCCACCCCGACGACCTCGGTAAGGTGATCGGCCGCAACGGCCGCACCGCGCGTGCGCTGCGTACCGTCGTGGGCGCCATCGGCGGCCGCGGCATCCGCGTCGACCTCGTCGATGTGGACCAGGTTCGCTGACAGAGTTGAACACCGGCACGGGCCGGGGAGGGCCATGCGCCCGCCCCGGCCCGTCGTCGTATGACAGGAGAGACACAAGGTGCAGTTGGTAGTCGCGCGGATCGGCCGTGCCCACGGCATCAAGGGCGAGGTCACCGTCGAGGTCCGTACGGACGAGCCGGAACTGCGGCTCGCGCCCGGAGCCGTGCTCGTCACCGAACCGGCCGGTGCCGGACCGCTGACGATCGAGACCGGGCGGGTGCACAGCGGACGGCTGCTGCTGCGCTTCGAGGGCGTGCGCGACCGTACGGCTGCCGAGGCCCTGCGCAACACGCTGCTGATCGCCGAGGTCGACCCGGACGAACTCCCCGAGGATCCCGAGGAGTTCTACGACCACCAGCTCATGGACCTCGACGTGGTCCTGACCGACGGCACCGTCGTCGGCCGGATCTCCGAGATCACGCACCTGCCGTCCCAGGACCTCTTCATCGTCGAGCGGCCGGACGGCAGCGAGGTGATGATCCCGTTCGTCGAGGAGATCGTCACCGAGATCGACCTGGAGGAGCAGCGCGCGGTGATCGTCCCGCCGCCGGGGCTGATCGACGAGGGCCAGGCCGTGATCGCCTCCTCGCGCGACGAAGAGGGCGACGGGGAGCCCGGCCCGGGGAAGGACGACTGATGCGCCTCGACGTCGTCACGATCTTCCCGGAGTACCTGGAGCCGCTGAACGTCTCGCTCGTCGGCAAGGCCCGCGCGCGCGGTCGCCTCGACGTCCACGTGCACGACCTGCGCGACTGGACGTACGACCGGCACAACACGGTCGACGACACCCCGTACGGTGGCGGTCCGGGCATGGTCATGAAGACCGAGCCGTGGGGCGAGGCGCTGGACGACGCCCTGGCGGGCGGGTACGAGGCCGGGGCGCACTCCCCGGTGCTGGTGGTGCCCACCCCCAGCGGCCGCCCCTTCACCCAGGAACTCGCCGTCGAACTCTCCGAACGGCCGTGGCTGATCTTCACGCCGGCCCGCTACGAGGGCATCGACCGGCGGGTGATGGACGAGTACGCGACCCGGATGCCGGTCGTCGAGGTCTCCATCGGCGACTACGTGCTGGCCGGCGGGGAAGCCGCGGTGCTGGTGATCACGGAGGCGGTGGCCCGGCTGCTGCCCGGCGTGCTCGGCAACGCGGAATCGCACCGGGACGACTCCTTCGCCCCCGGCGCGATGGCCAACCTGCTGGAGGGCCCCGTCTACACCAAGCCGCCCGTGTGGCGCGGCAGGGAGATCCCCGAGGTGCTGCTCAGTGGTCACCACGGGAAGATCGCCCGCTGGCGGCGGGACGAGGCGTTCCGCCGTACCGCCCTCAACCGGCCCGATCTGATCGAGCGCTGCGACGCCGCGGAGTTCGACAAGAAGGACCGCGAGATGCTCTCCATCCTCGGCTGGTCACCTGAGCCCGACGGCCGATTTTGGCGCAGGCCCCGGGCCGTGGAAGAATAGGCCGCTGCTGTCCGTCCGGCGCGCGCCCCTGCCACAGGGGGAAAGCGGCTGATTCGATTCCCCGCCCGCGGGGACGGCCCGACGCCCGCCCGACGCGGTCAGCACCTCCATTCATCACGATCTCCCGTCGATGACCTGTGGCATCGGCGAAGAAAGCGGACAACATGGCTTCCCTGCTCGACGACGTCAATGCCGCGTCGCTGCGTACCGACATCCCGGCGTTCCGCCCCGGTGACACCGTCAATGTCCACGTCCGAGTGATCGAGGGCAACCGCTCCCGTATCCAGCAGTTCAAGGGTGTTGTCATCCGCCGCCAGGGCGCGGGCGTCAGCGAGACCTTCACGGTCCGCAAGGTGTCCTTCAGCGTCGGCGTCGAGCGCACCTTCCCGGTGCACAGCCCGATCTTCGAGAAGATCGAGCTCGTCACCCGCGGTGACGTCCGTCGCGCCAAGCTGTACTACCTCCGTGAGCTGCGCGGCAAGGCCGCGAAGATCAAGGAGAAGCGCGACAACTGAGCTGACTCCCTGGTCCACAGGTCTGCCGGATAGGCTCTGGCCTCGATGGACACGGAAGCAAAGCCCTCGGAGCGCGACCCCTCCTGCGAACCCTGCCCGGGTACGGAGGAGCGGTCGCGCTCCTTGCGTGTTCCGGTGGTGCCGGGCAGCTGGATGACCTGGCGGCGGACCGCCGTGCTCGGGGCCGTCTGCACGGTGTTCGTGCTGCTCCTCAGCCACTTCGTGGTGCAGCCCTTCCTGATCCCGAGCGGCTCGATGGAGCCCACGCTGCGGATCGGGGACCGGGTGCTGGTGAACAAGCTGGCGTACCGTTTCGGCAGAGTGCCGCACCGCGGTGACGTGGTGGTCTTCGACGGCACGGGGTCCTTCGTGCAGGAGCCCTTGCAGGAGAACCCCGTCGCCGGGGTGGTGCACTCGGTGGCCTCGTCCCTGGGCCTGGCGGAACCTGCCGAGACCGACTACGTGAAACGCGTGGTGGGCGTGGGCGGCGACCGGGTGGTGTGCTGCGACAGCCGCGGCAGGGTCGAGGTGAACGGCCGGGCGGTCGTCGAGAACTACCTGTATCCGGGGGACGCCCCCTCCCGGGCCCGCTTCGACATCGTCGTCCCCGACGGCACGCTGTGGATGATGGGCGACCACCGGAGCAATTCCCGCGACTCGCGCGACCACCTGGGCGAGCCGGGCGGGGGCATGGTCCCCGTGGACATGGTGATCGGCCGGGTGGACTGGATCGGCTGGCCGCCGAGCCGGCTGGGCTCGCTGCCGGACAGTGCCGCCCCCGACGCCGTACGGGCGCCGGGCAGGAGCCATGGGTAACCGCGGCCGCGGACGGGGCGGCTCCGGAACACCGCAGGACGGCGACGGACCGAGGACCGGGCGCTCCCTGCCCACCCGGGCGGAGCGGCGCAAACTGGCCCGCAGGGTCAAGCGGCGGCGGCGCAGGTCGGCCCTGCGCGAGATCCCGCTGCTCATCACCGTGGCGCTGCTGATCGCGCTGGTGCTCAAGACCTTCCTGGTGCAGGCGTTCGTGATCCCTTCGGGATCGATGGAGCAGACCATCCGCATCGGTGACCGGGTGCTGGTGGACAAGCTGACGCCCTGGTTCGGCTCCCGGCCCCAGCGCGGCGACGTCGTCGTCTTCAAGGACCCGGGCGGCTGGCTCCAGCAGGAGAACGTCGACAAGGGGGAGCCGCCCGTCGTCGTCAAGCAGGTGAAACAGGCACTGACCTTCATCGGCCTGCTGCCCTCCGACGACGAGCAGGACCTGATCAAGCGAGTGGTCGCGGTGGGCGGCGACACGGTGAAGTGCTGCGGCAAGGACGGCCGGATCAGCGTCAACGGCGTACCGCTCGACGAGCCCTATCTGCATCCCGGCAACCCGCCCTCCCTCATCAAATTCGAAGTAAAGGTTCCGGTCGGCCGGATCTTCGTGATGGGCGATCACCGTTCCAATTCGGCCGATTCGCGCTATCACCTGGACGAGCCCGAACACGGCACGATCTCCGAGGACGAGGTCGTGGGGCGGGCCGTCGTGATCGCCTGGCCCTTCTCCCACTGGCGGAAACTGGAGGAACCGGCCACATTCGGCTCGGTCCCGGACGCGCGCGCCGGGACGGCCGCCGCGTCGGGTCCGTCGCATAGTGTGTCGTCCCGGAATCTCAATGGAATGATCCCTCTCCCGACCCCTGCGGAACTCCCGCTCGTTATGGGAGTGGTGGGCCTGCACCGGCTAGGGCGCGGGCGGTGGCACGGAGTAAGGAGTGGATGTGGGGGATTTGGCGGTCGGCGCACGATCCGGACACGAGGAACCCGAGGACCGGCCGGGCAATCCGGACCATGCCGAGTCCGCCGGAGCGGCGGGCCGCGCGCAGAGTGACGCGGACGCTCCGGACGGCGGCAGGGGCCCGAAGAAGCCTCGCTCCTTCTGGAAGGAGCTGCCCCTGCTCATCGGCATCGCACTGGTTCTCGCGCTGTTGATCAAGACGTTCCTGGTGCAGGCGTTCTCGATTCCCTCGGACTCGATGCAGAACACGCTCCAGCGGGGCGATCGGGTGCTGGTCGACAAGCTGACCCCGTGGTTCGGCGCGGAGCCCGAGCGCGGCGAGGTCGTGGTCTTCCACGACCCGGGCGGCTGGCTGGAGAACACCGCGACGCCCGAGCCGAACGCCGTGCAGAAATTCCTGAGCTTCATCGGACTGATGCCGTCCGCCGAGGAGAAGGACCTGATCAAGCGGGTCATCGGGGTCGGCGGCGATGTCGTGGAGTGCAAGAAGAACGGCCCGGTCACGGTCAACGGCAAGGCCCTGGACGACAAGTCGTACATCTTCGAGGGGAACAGCCCCTGCAACGACGAGCCGTTCGGCCCGATCAAGGTGCCCGAGGGCCGGATCTGGGTGATGGGGGACCACCGGCAGAACTCCCTCGACTCCCGCTACCACCAGGAGCTGCCGGGCAACGGCACGGTCTCCAACGACGAGGTGGTCGGCCGGGCCGTCGTCGTGGCGTGGCCGATCAACCGCTGGGCGACCCTGCCGATCCCGAAGACCTTCGAGCAGCCGGGGATCAACGCGGCGATGGGGCTGGCGCCGGGAGCACTGGGCGTGGCCGGGGCGTTGCCGCTCGTACTGTGGCGTCGCAGGAGGCTGACCGGCGGGCGTACCGCCGGGTAGGGTGCCGACTCGGATCAGCGATTGTCGATCTCCGATGCGGGGGGCGCTGGGATGAGTGGAACAGGACGTACGGGAGACGGCCACGGTCGGCTCGGCAGCATGCTGTCGGGGCTGGCCGTGGCCGTCGGCTGTGTGCTCTTCCTCGGCGGGTTCGCCTGGGCGGCGGTGGTGTACAAGCCGTACACGGTGCCGACCGACTCGATGACTCCGACGGTGCACGCCGGGGACCGGGTGCTCGCGCAGCGGATCGACGGCGACGAGGTGCGCCGCGGCGACGTGGTGATCTTCACCGACCCGGCCTGGGGCGACATGCCCATGGTGAAGCGGGTGGTGGGGGTCGGCGGCGACAGGATCGCCTGCTGCGGGAAGGACGGCCGGCTCACGATCAACGGCAAGCCTGTCGAGGAATCGTATCTGCAGGCGAAGGACCCGGCCTCGGGCGAGAACTTCACGGCGGAGGTGCCCCGGGGCCAGCTCTTCCTGCTGGGGGACGAGCGCAGGTCCTCGCTGGACTCCAGGGTCCATCTGACCGACCCCGGGCACGGCTCCGTCCCGCGCGGCGCGGTGCAGGCCAGGGTGGACGCCATCGCCTGGCCGATGGACGGCATGATCGAGCGCCCACAGGACTTCGCCGCCTTCCCCGGCGGGGTGTCGTCCCCCGGCCCGCTGAAACTCCAGCTCACCGCCGTCGGGGTGGGTGTGGTGCTCATCCTGGGAGGCGCGGCGTACGGCCCGGTCGCGGCGCGCAGGGAGCGTGGAAGGACAGCCGCCGATGCGCGTTGAGAAGCGGAAGGTCGCCCGGGTGGTGCTCCTGGACCCCGACGACCGGATACTCCTGATCCACGGCTTCGAACCGGACGATCCGCGAAGCACCTGGTGGTTCACCCCCGGCGGCGGTCTGGAGGGCGACGAGACGCGGGAGGAAGCCGCGCTGCGCGAACTCGTGGAGGAGACCGGGATCACCGATGCCGAGCTGGGCCCGCTGCTCTGGCAGCGGAGGTGCTCGTTCCCGTTCGACGGCCGGCGCTGGGAACAGGACGAGTGGTACTTCCTGGCCCGTACGACGCAGACCGCCACGGACACCAGCGGTCAGACCGGACTGGAACGGCGCAGCGTCGCGGGTCTGAGGTGGTGGACTTCCGACGAACTGTCGGCGGCGCGTGAGACGGTGTACCCGACCAGGCTCGCCGAGTTGCTGCGCACGCTGCTCGACGAGGGTCCCCCGAGTGTGCCGCTGGTTCTGGATCCCGAAATCGCCTAGGCGCCCGGGAAGCCGGTGCCTGGCGCACAATGGGGGCACGCACGGCTGAAGGGGAACATGCCAATGAGCGCCGAGGACCTCGAAAAGTACGAGACCGAGATGGAGCTGAAGCTCTACCGGGAGTACCGAGACGTCGTCGGTCTGTTCAAATACGTGATCGAGACCGAACGGCGCTTCTACCTCACCAACGACTACGAGATGCAGGTGCACTCGGTTCAGGGCGAGGTGTTCTTCGAGGTGTCGATGGCGGACGCCTGGGTCTGGGACATGTACCGGCCCGCGCGCTTCGTCAAGCAGGTACGGGTGCTGACGTTCAAGGACGTCAACATCGAAGAGCTCAACAAGAGCGATCTCGAACTTCCGGGAGGCTGATCTGGAGACGGGAGGCCGGTCCGGGCAGGAGGACAGATCCGGGCCGGGGACAGGTTCGGGCCGGGGCCGACCCGTGCCGGCCGGCACGCCCCGGAGGCTCTCCTTCTTCGTGGTAGGGGGCTGATTCCCTCTCCTGGGTGGCCGGGATATCCACAACTGCGGAGTTGTCCACCAAGATCCACAAGCCGGGACCGGACGCGTCAGAGTCGGTCCCGGAGGTGGTGCCGAAATGAACGCACGGGGGGCACTCGGGCGGTACGGCGAGGATCTGGCGGTGCGGCTGCTGGCCGGAGCCGGCATGTCCGTACTGGAACGGAACTGGCGCTGTCGCGCCGGTGAGATCGACATCGTCGCGCTGGACGGCGACGTCCTCGTGGTCTGCGAGGTGAAGACCCGCAGGGCCGGGGGCTTCGAGCATCCGATGGCGGCCGTCACACCGGTCAAGGCGGGGCGGCTGCGGCGGCTGGCCGGAATCTGGCTCGACCGGCACGGCGGCCCGCCGCCCGGCGGGGTCCGAATCGACCTGGTCGGGGTGGTGCTGCCCAGGCGCGGAGCACCCGTCGCCGAGCACGCGCGGGGGGTGGCCTGATGGGATTCGCACGGGCCTGCTCGGTGGCGCTGGTCGGCGTCGAGGGCGTGGTGGTGGAGGTCCAGGCGGACCTGGAGGCGGGGGTGGCGGCGTTCACCCTGGTGGGGCTGCCGGACAAGAGCCTGGTGGAGAGCCGGGACCGGGTCAGGGCCGCGGTCGTGAATTCCGGGGCCGAGTGGCCGCAGAAGAAACTCACGGTGGGCCTGTCACCCGCCTCCGTGCCCAAGAGCGGTTCGGGGTTCGATCTCGCCGTGGCGTGCGCGGTGCTGGGGGCGGCGGAGCGGATCGACCCGGCGTCCATCGCCGATGTGGTGATGATCGGCGAGCTGGGCCTCGACGGCCGGGTGCGGCCGGTGCGGGGTGTGCTGCCCTCCGTGCTCGCCGCGGCGGAGGCCGGGTACCGCCAGGTGGTCGTGCCCGAGCAGACCGCGGGGGAGGCGGCACTGGTCCCCGGGGTCGCCGTCCTCGGTGTGCGGAGTCTGCGGCAGCTGATCGCCGTGCTCTGCGACGAGCCGGTGCCGGACGAGCGGGAGGAACACGAGGAGGGGCGCCCCGACACCATGCTGTCCGGGCTGATGGTGCCGGGCGCGGGCATCGGCACCGGGCTCGCCCAAGGGACCGGGCCGGGCGAGGGGCACGTGCCGGACCTGGCGGACGTGGCGGGACAGGAACGGCCCAGAAAGGCCCTGGAGGTGGCCGCGGCGGGCGGGCACCATCTACTGCTCTCGGGACCGCCCGGGGCGGGCAAGACCATGCTGGCCGAACGGCTGCCGACGATCCTGCCGACGCTGACCAGGACGGAGTCCCTGGAGGTGACCGCGGTGCACTCGGTGGCGGGCATCCTGCCGCCGGGGGAGCCGCTGGTCTCCCGCCCGCCGTACTGCGCACCGCACCACTCGGCGACGATGCAGTCCCTCGTCGGCGGCGGCAACGGGCTGCCGCGACCCGGCGCGGTCTCGTTGGCCCACCGGGGGATCCTCTTCCTGGACGAGGCGCCGGAATTTTCCGTGCGGGCGCTGGACGCGTTGCGCCAGCCGCTGGAGTCGGGGCACGTGGTGGTGGCGCGCAGCGCCGGGGTGGTGCGGCTGCCCGCGAAATTCCTGATGGCGCTGGCCGCCAACCCCTGCCCGTGCGGTCGGCACGGGCTCAGCGGTGCCGGCTGCGAGTGCCCGCCGTCTTCGGTCAGGCGTTATCGGGCGAGGCTCTCCGGCCCCCTGCTGGACCGGGTGGACCTGAGGGTGACCGTCGATCCGGTCAAGCGCGACGATCTGCTGGCGCGGGGCGGCAGGGGCGAGTCGTCGGCCTCCGTCGCCGCCCGGGTCCGGGAGGCCAGGGCGCGCGCGGCGGAGCGGCTGGCGGGCACGGGATGGTCCACCAACAGCGAGGTGCCCGGCCACGAGCTGCGGACCAGGCTGATCGCGGCACCGGGCGCACTCCTGGAGGCCGAACGGGACATGGAACGGGGCATGCTCACCGCGCGAGGGCTGGACCGGGTGCTCAGGGTGGCGTGGACGGTCGCCGATCTGCGCGCCGCCGACCGGCCGGACGCGTCCGACGTCGCGGTGGCCCTGGAGCTGCGCACCGGGGTGCCGCGGGGCTCCCTGGTCCGGGCCGGGGCGTCATGAGCCCGCGGACGGACGGCGGACCGGGGCCGGTCGCGAAGGCGGTACCGGGGCCGGGGCCGGAGGTGGAAGCGGGGACGGGGACGGGGACGGTGGTGAGTGGTTCGGAGCGGCTGGCGCGGGCTGCCCTGACCCGCATTCTGGAGCCGGGGGACGAGCGGGGCGGCCGTTGGCTGCGCGAGTACGGGGCCGTCGAACTGCTCCGGCGCATCACCACCGGGGACGGCACCGCGGAACGGTTGAGCGGAATGACTCCGAAACGGCTGGCCGGATACCGGCTGCGGGCCGAGGGCGTGGAGCCGGAGCGGGACCTCTCGGCGGTGGCCGGAACGGGGGGACGGTTCGTCTGCCCCGGCGACCGGGAATGGCCCACCCAGCTCGACGACCTCGCGGACGCGAGGCCGACCGGCCTGTGGGTGCGGGGGCCGCGCGATCTGCGGCTCTGGGCGCTGCGCTCGGTCGCCGTGGTCGGCGCCCGCGCCTGCACACCGTATGGATCGCACATGGCGGCGAGCCTCGGCGCGGGGCTCGCGGAGCTGGGATGGGTGGTCGTGTCGGGAGCGGCCTTCGGGGTGGACGGGGCGGCGCACCGCGGGGCGCTGGCCGTCGGCGGGGCGACGGCGGCGGTCCTCGCCTGCGGAGTGGACGTCGCCTACCCCCGGGGACACGCCGAACTGATCGGACGGATTGCGCAACAGGGGCTCGTCATCGGCGAATTGCCGCCGTCCGATCATCCCACCCGCAGCAGATTCATCCTCCGGAACCGGGTCATCGCCGCGTTGACGCGCGGGACGGTCGTGGTCGAGGCCGAATACCGCAGCGGTTCACTGGTCACCGCGCGCAACGCGCAGCGTCTCGGCCGTTTCACGATGGGGGTGCCCGGCCCGGCCACCAGTGCCCTGTCCGCCGGGGTCCATGAGCTCCTCCGCGGAGAGGGCATTCTGGTGACCGACGCCTCGGAAGTCGCCGAGCTGGTGGGGAACATCGGTGAACTCGCCCCGGCCAGGCACGGTCCCGTGCACCCCAGGGACCGGCTGGACGCGGTCTCCGCCCGGGTCCTGGACGCCCTTCCGTTCCGGGGCGCCGCCAGCGGGCGCGACGTGGCCCGGATGGCCGGAACCAGTACCGACGAAGCACTCGGCAGACTGTACGAACTGCACTCACTGGGGTTCGTCGAACGACATGGCGACGGATGGCAGTTGACGTCGCGACCCGCTCGCAACGGCGACGCGCGGCGAGGCGGTACTTGACCTGGGGCATTCGGGTGAAAAGGTGATGCCGATGCCCCCGGTGGATCCTCCAACGATGCCTTCGGGGCCCACGCACGTGACTACGGTTCCGGACCGCAGTCCTGTCGAATCGTCCGGATTCACGGACCGCCGATCCCATATCCTTCGCGGACCGCTACACCGCAGTCACGCTACGCTCACAAGGATTCCGACTCAGACATACGTCCCCCAGCGCTTCTCAGCAGAACGGCTCAAGGCACCACATGCCCCAGCACACCTCCGGGTCTGACCGTGCGGCAGTACCACCGGCTGCGCGTGGCACTGTGCGCCCCCCCGCCCCCTCCTCGCTCGACGAGTTGTGGCGTTCGTACAAGTCCACGGGCGACGAGCGCCTGCGGGAGCAGCTGATCCTGCACTACTCGCCGCTGGTGAAGTACGTCGCGGGCCGGGTGAGCGTGGGCCTGCCTTCCAACGTCGAGCAGGCGGACTTCGTCTCCTCGGGGGTCTTCGGGCTGATCGACGCGATCGAGAAGTTCGACATCGAGCGCGCGATCAAGTTCGAGACGTACGCGATCACCCGCATCCGCGGCGCGATGATCGACGAACTCCGGGCACTGGACTGGATTCCGCGCTCGGTGCGCCAGAAGGCGCGGGCCGTGGAACGCGCCTACGCCACGCTGGAGGCCCAGCTGCGACGCACCCCTTCCGAGGCGGAGGTCGCCGCGGAGATGGGCATCGCACTCGATGAACTGCACGCGGTTTTCAGCCAGTTGTCATTGGCCAATGTGGTCGCCCTGGAGGATCTGCTGCACGTCGGCGGCGAGGGCGGCGACCGGCTGAGCCTGATGGACACGCTGGAGGACCCCGCCGCCGACGACCCGGTGGAGGTCGCCGAGGACCGCGAGCTCAGACGGCTGCTCGCCCGCGCCATCAACACGCTGCCGGAGCGGGAGAAGACGGTCGTCACGCTCTACTACTACGAGGGCCTCACCCTTGCCGAGATCGGCAATGTGCTCGGGGTCACCGAGAGCCGGGTCAGCCAGATCCACACCAAATCGGTGCTGCAACTGCGCGCGAAACTGGCCGACGCCGGACGCTGAGACCTTCTGCGGCCGGGCGCCGGCCATCACTGCTTCGGCCACCGATCGGGGCCGTACGCACTCTCTCGAACACCGGTCGCCGTAGAGTGGACACGTGCCCAGGATTCGAGCGGCCTCGGTGGCCGAGCACCGGACCATGCAGCGCGGCGCCCTCCTGGACGCCGCCCGCTCCCTGCTGTCCGAGGGCGGTACGGAGGCGTTGACCTTCCCCGCCCTCGCCGAACGCACGGGCCTCGCCCGGTCCTCCGTATACGAGTACTTCCGCTCCCGCGCGGCCGTCGTCGAGGAGCTCTGCGCCGTCGACTTCCCCGTCTGGGCGGCCGAGGTCGAGAGCGCGATGGAGCAGGCCGCCACGCCCGAGGGCAGGATCGAGGCCTATGTGCGCCGGCAGCTCGATCTCGTCGGGGACCGCCGCCACCGGGCGGTCGTCGCCATTTCGGCGAGCGAGCTGGACGCCGGGGCGCGCGAGAAGATCAGGGCCGCGCACGGCGGGCTGATCGCCATGATCGTCGAGGCGCTCGGCGATCTGGGCCACGAACAGCCGAGGCTGGCGGCGATGCTGCTCCAGGGTTCGGTGGACGCCGCGGTGCGACGTATCGAACTGGGTGTGGCCGAGGAGCCGGACGTGATCGCGGACACCGCCGTGGCCATGGTCCTCCGAGGCGTGCAGGGCGTGCGGGACTGACACCGACGCCGTCGCCGCAGCGCGGCGGCGAACAGAACGCCGGGGGCGGCGAGCCCGTCCCCGGTCCCCTCGGCCGGTGCCGAGGACTCCGGCACGCCGAAGACCGGCAGCAGCCTGGACGGGCCCCGTCGCAGCAGTGACGGCGGCAGCAGCGACAGAGGATCCAGATACGCGTCCCCGCGCCGCAGCCCCCAGTGCAGACAGCCCGACGCGCAGTGGAAGGGCCCCGCCTCCAAGGCGGCCACCACCTGTCCCGCCGTCACCTCCTCGCCCTTCGCGACCGCGGCGCGCACCGGCTCGTACGTGGTGCGCAGGGGCGGATCGCCGCTCCCCGCCACCTCGATCACGACCACCCCGCGCCCCGCCACCCGCCCCGCGAACGACACCCGGCCCGAGGCCGCGGCGAGCACCGCCGCCCCCGGCCGGGCGGCGAGGTCGACCCCGCGGTGCCCCCGCCCGTAGGGACCGGCCGGAGGCTCCCACCCCCGTACGACCGAGGGCCGTCCCACGAGCGGCCACCCCCGCCCGCCGCCCGGCCCGGGAGCCGGATCCGGTGGAGGAACGGGCGCGGGCGGAGGCGCGGAGGGCGGAGGTGACGGCGTCGGAGGCGAGGCGGGGGCTTCGGCCGCCCCGGCCGGCAGACCGCACAGCACCACGAGCAGTACCACCGCCACTCCCAACGCGCCCCGCGCACGAGCCGCGAACGCCCCGCGCGGCGAGCCGGATGCGCGGGGCACGGACCCGCGGCATGCGCGCGGGGAACGGGAAGCGGTCGGAGCAGGTGTGCATCGCATGACGGAACCGTCCCGCAACACTCCGGTCCGTGTGGATCATGAACCGGATCTGTGGACTACCGACCGGTTGTGGACAGCGCCGTCACCCGGCACCCGGGCCGTCCCGTACACTTCCTATGGCGATCCGGGTCACCGGGTCGACTTCGCACGCCCCGCCACCTCCCTCTCAGCGGACGGTGGCCGCGCTCCTCGGTCCCTCGTGGCACGGCGCGTCGGGGCGTCAGGCGCGACAGCAATCCTGCGGTCGCGACAACCGAGCACCTCAAGGAGTACGGCCATGGCCGTCGTCACGATGCGGGAGCTGCTGGAGAGCGGCGTCCACTTCGGTCACCAGACCCGTCGCTGGAACCCGAAGATGAAGCGCTTCATCTTCACCGAGCGCAACGGCATCTACATCATCGACCTGCTCCAGTCGCTGTCGTACATCGACCGCGCCTACGAGTTCGTCAAGGAGACCGTCGCCCACGGCGGCTCCATCATGTTCGTGGGTACGAAGAAGCAGGCCCAGGAGGCCATCGCCGAGCAGGCGACGCGCGTCGGCATGCCGTACGTCAACCAGCGTTGGCTCGGTGGCATGCTCACCAACTTCTCCACCGTCTACAAGCGCCTTCAGCGTCTGAAGGAGCTCGAGCTCATCGACTTCGAGGACGTGGCCGCCTCCGGCCTCACCAAGAAGGAGCTCCTGGTCCTCTCCCGCGAGAAGGCCAAGCTGGAGAAGACCCTCGGTGGTATCCGCGAGATGCAGAAGGTGCCCAGCGCCGTCTGGATCGTCGACACCAAGAAGGAGCACATCGCCGTCGGTGAGGCGCGCAAGCTCCACATTCCGGTCGTCGCGATCCTCGACACCAACTGCGACCCCGACGAGGTCGACTACAAGATTCCGGGCAACGACGACGCGATCCGCTCCGTCACCCTGCTCACCCGCGTGATCGCCGACGCCGTCGCCGAGGGTCTCATCGCCCGTTCCGGTGCCGCCACCGGTGACTCGAAGCCGGGCGAGAAGGCCGCCGGCGAGCCGCTCGCCGAGTGGGAGCGCGACCTGCTCGAGGGCGACAAGAAGGCCGACGCCGAGGTGCAGTCCTCCGCCGAGACCGAGAAGGCCGCCGAGGCCGAGAAGCCGGCCGAGGCCCCGGCCGCGGACGCCGAGCAGGCCTGACAGCCGTCACGGCTGACGACGGCGGGGGCCGGTGCCACGAGCACCGCCCCCGCCGTTCACCCGTAGATCTTTCAGACTTCGAGAGAGAAACACAGACTCATGGCGAACTACACCGCCGCTGACGTCAAGAAGCTCCGCGAGCTGACCGGCGCCGGCATGATGGACTGCAAGAAGGCGCTCGACGAGGCCGACGGCAACGTCGACAAGGCCGTCGAGGCGCTCCGTATCAAGGGCCAGAAGGGCGTCGCCAAGCGCGAGGGCCGCTCTGCCGAGAACGGCGCCGTCGTCTCCCTCGTCTCCGAGGACCAGACCTCCGGTGTTCTGCTGGAGCTGAAGTGCGAGACGGACTTCGTCGCCAAGGGCGAGAAGTTCCAGAACGTCGCGAACACCCTCGCCGCGCACGTCGCCGCCACCTCCCCGGCCGACATCCAGGCGCTGCTCGCCTCCGAGATCGAGGCCGGCAAGACCGTCCAGGCGTACGTCGACGAGGCCAACGCCAACCTCGGCGAGAAGATCGTCCTGGACCGCTTCGCGCAGTTCACCGGCGCGTACGTCTCCGTGTACATGCACCGCACCATGCCCGACCTGCCGCCGCAGATCGGTGTCCTGGTCGAGCTGGACAAGGCCGACGCCGAGCTGGCCAAGGGCATCGCGCAGCACATCGCCGCGTTCGCCCCGAAGTACCTGTCCCGCGAGGACGTCCCGGCCGAGGTCGTCGAGGCCGAGCGCCGCGTCGCCGAGGAGACCACGCGCGCCGAGGGCAAGCCCGAGGCCGCGCTCCCGAAGATCGTCGAGGGTCGCGTCAACGGCTTCTTCAAGGAGGCCACCCTCCTCGGCCAGCCGTACGCGCTGGACAACAAGAAGTCCGTTCAGAAGGTCCTGGACGAGGCCGGTGTCACCCTGAAGCGCTTCACGCGCATCAAGGTCGGCATCTGAGTCCGTCCGCGAACAACGGTGGACCCCTATAGGGTCTAGTGCAGTCGTCGGCCGCACTCACGCCGTACGACCGCAGATCTGACGAGGAGGCCATTGCCGCGGAGGGACACCAGACCCACCGGCAATGGCCTTCTTCGTATGTGCACGAGGAGAATCTCCATGAACAAGGGCGCGGGCGCCGCACAAGGTGACCACAAGCGCGACGACGGCAAGGTGGCCGGACGCTTCATGCTGAAGCTGTCCGGAGAGGCGTTCGCCGGCGGCGGGGGTCTCGGTGTCGACCCCGACGTCGTACACGCCATCGCCCGGGAAATCGCGGCCGTCGTCCGTGACGGTGCGGAAATCGCCGTCGTCATCGGTGGCGGCAACTTCTTCCGCGGTGCTGAGCTCCAGCAGCGCGGCATGGACCGGGCCCGGTCCGACTACATGGGCATGCTCGGCACGGTCATGAACTGCCTGGCGCTCCAGGACTTCCTGGAGAAGGAGGGCATCGACTCGCGCGTCCAGACCGCCATCACCATGGGGCAGGTCGCGGAGCCCTACATCCCGCTGCGCGCCGTGCGCCACCTGGAGAAGGGCCGCGTCGTCATCTTCGGCGCCGGTATGGGGATGCCGTACTTCTCCACCGACACCACCGCCGCCCAGCGCGCCCTGGAGATCGACGCGGAGGGCCTGCTGATGGGCAAGAACGGGGTGGACGGGGTCTACGACTCCGACCCGAAGACCAACCCCGACGCGGTGAAGTTCGACGCGCTCGAGTACGGCGAGGTGCTCGCCCGCGACCTCAAGGTCGCCGACGCCACCGCCATCACGCTCTGCCGTGACAACGACCTCCCGATCCTCGTCTTCGAACTGACCGCCATGGGCAATATCGCCCGCGCGGTCAAGGGTGAGAAGATCGGCACGCTCGTGAGTGACCGGAGCACCCGGCTCTGAGAACCGGGGGCCTTCCCGGTAACGACGGGAACGGCCGAGGGCCTCGGGCAACACCCCGGGATAGGCCCCGAAGGATGGACAACGGCCTGCCGGTCGGACACCGTGCAGGTGAGGACGCGACGCAGGACCCGCAGGGCCCGAGCACGCCGGGCCCGCTCAAGACACGCAGGAGCACGTGGTGATCGAAGAAACCCTCCTCGAGGCCGAGGAGAAGATGGAGAAGGCCGTCGTCGTCGCGAAAGAGGACTTCGCCGCGATCCGTACCGGCCGTGCGCACCCGGCGATGTTCAACAAGATCGTCGCCGACTACTACGGCGCGCTGACCCCGATCAACCAGCTCGCCTCGTTCTCGGTGCCCGAGCCGCGCATGGCCGTCGTGACGCCGTTCGACAAGAGCGCGCTGCGCAACATCGAGCAGGCCATCCGCGACTCGGACCTCGGCGTCAACCCGAGCAACGACGGCAACATCATCCGGGTCACCTTCCCGGAGCTCACCGAGGAGCGCCGCCGCGACTACATCAAGGTCGCCAAGGCGAAGGCCGAGGACGCCAAGATCTCCATCCGCGCCGTGCGACGCAAGGCCAAGGAAACCCTCGACAAGCTGGTCAAGGACAAGGAGTCGGGCGAGGACGAGGTGCGTCGCGCCGAGAAGGAGCTCGACGACACCACCGCGAAGTACGTCGCACAGGTCGACGAGCTGCTCAAGCACAAGGAAGCCGAGCTGCTCGAGGTCTGATGAACGACTCCTCCCGGGGCGCCCCGCCGGGAGCCGGCGGCTGGGGCGTGCCCGAGTTGCAGGCTGCCCCGGCGGGTCCTGCATACGATGTGCACGGCGCCCAGCAGACTCGGCCCATGCCCATCGTGCCGGACGTTCCCGACGCAGGTAGAGACGCTGACGACCGTGATGACCGGGGCCAGGGGGCCGGACGCCTGAGCGGCGGCCCCCTGTTCCGTGACGAGAAGCCGCAGGAGCCCATGTCCACCGCCGCGCCGCCCCCGCAGAAGAAACGTGCGGGCCGTGACCTGCGAGCCGCCATAGGGGTCGGTGTGGGGCTCGGCGCCGTCATCGTCGCCTCGCTGTTCATCGTGAAGGCCGTCTTCGTCGGCGTGGTCGTCGTCGCCGTCGTCGTCGGCCTGTGGGAGCTCACCTCCCGGCTGGAGGAGCGCAAGGGCGTCAAGGCGCCGCTCGTCCCGCTGGCCGTCGGTGGCGCGGCGATGGTGGTGGCCGGTTACGCGTGGGGCGCCGAAGGCGCCTGGGTGGCGACCGCGCTCACCGCGCTCGCCGTGCTCGTCTGGCGGATGGCCGCGCCGCCCGAGGGCTACCTCAAGGACGTCACGGCCGGGGTGTTCGCCGCGTTCTACGTGCCGTTCCTCGCCACCTTCGTCGCCATGCTCCTGACCGCCGACGACGGACCGCAGCGGGTGCTCACCTTCCTGCTGCTGACCGTGGTCAGCGACACGGGTGCCTACGCCGTCGGCTGGCGCTTCGGGAAGCACAAGCTCGCGCCGCGCATCAGCCCCGGGAAGACCCGCGAGGGCCTGTTCGGGGCCATCGCCTTCGCGATGGCCGCGGGCGCGCTGTGCATGCAGTTCCTGATCGACGGCGGTTCCTGGTGGCAGGGGCTGCTGCTCGGGTTCGCGGTCGCGGCCAGCGCCACCCTCGGCGACCTCGGCGAGTCGATGATCAAGCGGGACCTCGGGATCAAGGACATGGGCACGTTGCTTCCGGGGCACGGCGGGATCATGGACCGGCTGGACTCGCTGCTGCCGACCGCCCCCGTGGTCTGGCTGCTGCTGGTGGTGTTCGTCGGCACCGGCTGAGACCGGCCCCGGCCGGGGTTTTCACGGGCAGGGGCCCGTCGTCCACAGGGCGGCGGGCCCCTGCCGTCGCGTCTGCGACACTGGATGGACCATGCCTAAGCCCGGAGAACTCACTTTCGTCGCGCCCCGCGGAGCCAAGAAGCCGCCGCGGCACCTCGCCGACCTCACGCCCGCCGAGCGCAGGGAAGCCGTCGCCGCGATCGGCGAGAAGCCGTTCCGCGCCCAGCAGCTCTCGCAGCACTACTTCGCGCGGTATGCGCACGACCCGGCCGAGTGGACCAACATCCCGGCCGGATCGCGGGACAAGCTCGCCGAGGCGATGTTCCCCGACCTGATGTCCGTGGTCCGCCACATCAGCTGCGACGACGACACCACCCGCAAGACGCTGTGGAAGCTCCACGACGGGACGCTCGTCGAGTCCGTCCTGATGCGCTACCCGGAGCGGGTCACGATGTGCATCTCGTCCCAGGCGGGATGCGGGATGAACTGCCCGTTCTGCGCGACGGGACAGGCCGGGCTCGACCGCAACCTGTCGACCGCCGAGATCGTCCACCAGATCGTGGACGGCATGCGGGCGCTGCGCGACGGGGAGGTCCCCGGCGGGCCGGCCAGGCTCTCCAACATCGTCTTCATGGGCATGGGCGAGCCGCTCGCCAACTACAACCGGGTGGTCGGCGCGATCCGCCGGCTCACCGACCCGGAGCCGGACGGACTGGGGCTCTCGCAGCGCGGGATCACCGTCTCCACCGTTGGCCTGGTGCCCGCGATGCTCCGCTTCGCCGACGAGGGCTTCAAGTGCCGCCTCGCCGTCTCGCTGCACGCACCGGACGACGAACTGCGCGACACCCTCGTCCCCGTCAACACGCGCTGGAAGGTGCGCGAGGTGCTGGACGCGGCGTGGGAGTACGCGGAGAAGTCCGGCCGCCGCATCTCCATCGAGTACGCCCTGATCCGTGACATCAACGACCAGGCGTGGCGCGGCGACCTGCTCGGCAGGCTCCTCAAGGGCAAGCGGGTGCACGTCAATCTGATCCCGCTGAACCCCACGCCCGGCTCCAAGTGGACCGCCTCCCGCCCCGAGGACGAGAAGGCGTTCGTCGAGGCGATCGCCGCCCACGGCGTTCCGGTGACCGTGCGGGACACCCGCGGTCAGGAGATCGACGGGGCCTGCGGACAGCTGGCGGCGGCCGAGCGCTGAGAGCCTGTCGGGCGGCCGTGGCCTTCGACCGGGCCCGGCCGTCCGGCCGAAGGCCACCCGGCGGACTCCGGGCCCGGAAGGGCACGTGTAACCTGGCCCCGAAATCAACTTCATATTCCGACAGGGGAGCGCCACAGCGCTGAGAGTGCGGCACCGAGGACAGGTCGTCCGCAGACCCTCTGAACCTCGCCCGGGTCATTCCGGGTAGGAAGTTCGGTCATCAACTCATGCTGTTGCGCCCTGCCCGCTTTCCGCGGGCGGGGCCGCGTCTCTTCCTGGCCAAAACCCAGGAGGAATCCAACGATGAGCACCACCCACAGAACCGGGCGGCTCGCGGCGACGGCTGCCGTCGCCGCGCTGGGCGTCACCGCGCTCGCCGGATGCGGGGGCTCCGACGACAGTGCCTCCGGCTCCGGCGGCACGAAGGGCTCCGGTTCGAAGACCGTGACCCTCGTCAGCCACGACTCCTTCAACGCCTCCGAAGAGGTCCTGAAGGAGTTCACGAAGGAGACCGGCTACACCGTCAAGGTCCTGAAGAGCGGCGACGCGGGTGTCGCGCTCAACCAGGAGATCCTGACCAAGGGTTCGCCGCGCGGCGACGTGTTCTTCGGCGTCGACAACACGCTGCTCTCCCGCGCCCTCGACAGCGGTCTCTTCACGCCGTACGAGGCCAAGGGCCTCGACCGGGTCGCGGACGCCACCCGGCTCGACGCCGAGCACCGGGTCACCCCGGTCGACACCGGCGACATCTGCGTCAACTACGACAAGAAGTACTTCGCCGACAAGAAGCTCTCGCCGCCGCAGTCCTTCGACGACCTGACCAAGCCCGCGTACAAGGACCTCCTCGTCACCGAGAACGCCGCGACCTCTTCGCCCGGCCTCGGCTTCCTCCTCGGTACCGTCGCCACCCACGGCGAGAAGGGCTACCAGGACTACTGGAAGAAGCTGGAGAAGAACGGCGTCAAGGTCGTCGACGGCTGGGAGCAGGCGTACAACGAGGAGTTCTCCGGCTCGGCGGGCGGGAAGAAGGCCAAGGCCGACCGGCCGCTCGTCGTCTCGTACGCCTCCAGCCCGCCCGTCGAGGTGCTGTACGCGAAGAAGCAGCCGGCCGAGGCCCCGACCGGGGTCGCCACCGGGACCTGCTTCCGCCAGATCGAGTTCGCGGGCCTGCTGGACGGCGCGAGGAACGAAGCGGGCGGCAAGGCCCTGCTGGACTTTCTGATCAGCAAGAAGTTCCAGGAGGACATGCCGCTCAACATGTTCGTGAACCCGGTCGTCGAGGACGCGGAACTGCCGGAACTCTTCACGAAGTTCGGCGCCACCGTGGAGAAGCCGGCGACCGTCGCCCCGGACCGCATCGCCAAGAACCGTGAGCAGTGGGTCCGGTCGTGGTCCTCGCTCGTAGTGAAGTAACGAAGTCCCCCGCACGCGCGGCGGACGCGGCCGGGGCGGGCGGCCACGGGGAGGGCCCGCGCGGGGACGGTGCGCGCGGGCCGGGACACGGGTGCGCACGTGCTGCCCGTGCCGGGGCCCGGCGCGGGAACGCGGTGCGGCTCGGCCTGATGGCCGTGCCCGTGGCGTTCTTCGCGCTGTTCTTCGCCTACCCGGTCGCCGCGATCGTCGGCCGCGGGCTGAAGGCGGACGGGGTCTGGCAGTTCGGCCGGGTCGGCGAGGTGCTGACCCGGCCGGAGATCCGCGACGTCCTCTGGTTCACCGGCTGGCAGGCGCTCGCCTCGACCGCGCTGACCCTGCTGATCGCGCTGCCCGGAGCCTATGTCTTCGCCCGCCTCGACTTCCCCGGCAAACAACTGCTGCGGGCCGTCGTCACGGTGCCGTTCGTCCTGCCGACCGTCGTCGTCGGGACGGCCTTCCTGGCGCTGCTGGGGCGCGGCGGATTCCTCGACGAACTCTGGGGCGTACGGCTCGACACCACCGTCTGGGCCATCCTGCTCGCCCATGTCTTCTTCAACTACGCGGTGGTCGTACGGACCGTCGGCGGGCTGTGGTCCCAGCTCGACCCCCGGCAGGAGGAGGCCGCCCGGGTCCTGGGCGCCGGACGGTTCGCGGCCTGGCGGCGGGTCACCCTGCCGGCCCTCGCCCCCGCCGTGGCCGCCGCCGCGCTGATGGTCTTCCTCTTCACCTTCACCTCCTTCGGGGTCGTGCAGATCCTCGGCGGTCCCGGCTACTCCACGCTCGAAGTGGAGATCTACCGGCAGACCGCCCAGCTGCTCGACCTGCCGACGGCCGCCGTGCTGACGCTGGTGCAGTTCGCCGCGGTCGGCGCGATCCTCGCCGTGCACGCGTGGACGGTACGGCGCAGGGAGACCGCGCTGAAGCTGGTCGACCCGGAGCGGACCGCCCGCAGGCCGCGCGGCGCCGGGCAGTGGGCGCTGCTCGGCGGCGTGCTGCTGACCGTGCTGGTGCTGATCCTGCTGCCGCTCGGGGTGCTGGTCGAGCGCTCGCTGGACACCCCCGGCGGCCACGGCGCCGACTTCTACCGGGCCCTGGGCTCCGTGGACGCCGGCGGCGGGACGTTCCTGGTCGCGCCGCTCGAAGCGATCTGGAACTCCGTGCAGTACGCGCTGGTCGCCACGGTCGTCGCACTGGTCGTCGGCGGGCTCGCGGCCGCCGCGCTGACCCGGCGCGCGGGGCGGCTCGTCCGCGGCTTCGACGCGCTGCTGATGCTGCCGCTCGGGGTGTCCGCGGTCACCGTCGGCTTCGGCTTCCTGATCACCCTGGACGAACCGCCGCTGGATCTGCGGACCTCCTGGATGCTGGTGCCGCTCGCCCAGGCACTGGTCGGCGTGCCCTTCGTCGTACGGACCATGCTGCCCGTCCTGCGGGCGGTGGACGGGCGGCTGAGGGAGGCGGCGGCGGTGCTCGGCGCCTCGCCGCTGCGGGCCTGGCGGGAGGTCGATCTGCCGCTGGTGCGGCGGGCGTTGCTGGTCGCGGCCGGTTTCGCGTTCGCCGTGTCGCTCGGCGAGTTCGGTGCGACGGTGTTCATCGCCCGGCCCGACCGTCCGACGCTGCCGGTCGCCGTGGCCCGGCTGCTGGGGCGGGCCGGGGAGCTCAACTACGGCCAGGCGATGGCCCTCAGCACCGTCCTGATGGTGGTCTGCGCCCTCTCCCTGCTGCTGCTCGAACGTATCCGCACGGACCGGTCCGGGGAGTTCTAGAGATGTCCGGGGAGTTCTGGAGATGCTGACACTGGAATCGGCCACGGTGCGCTTCGGCGAGCGGGTGGCGCTCGACGCGGTGGACCTGGAGGTCGCCGAGCACGAGATCGTGTGCGTGCTCGGGCCGAGCGGCAGCGGCAAGTCCACCCTGCTGCGGGTGGTCGCCGGACTGCACCCGCCGGACGGCGGCCGGGTGCTGCTGGACGGTGCCGACCAGACCGGGGTGCCGGTGCACCGGCGCGGGCTCGGCCTGATGTTCCAGGACCACCAGCTCTTCCCGACCCGGGACGTCGGCGCCAACGTCGCCTTCGGGCTGCGGATGCGCGGGGTGCCGCGCCGCGACCAGGAGCGCAGGGTCGGTGAACTCCTCGGCCTGGTGGGCCTGCCCGGTGCGCAGCGCCGCGCCGTTGCCGCGCTGTCCGGCGGCGAGCAGCAGCGGGTCGCCCTCGCGCGGGCCCTCGCCCCGAGCCCCAAGCTGCTGATGCTGGACGAGCCGCTCGGCCAGCTCGACCGCGGCCTGCGCGAACGGCTCGTCGTCGAACTCCGCACGCTCTTCGGGCGGCTGGGCACGACGGTGCTCGCCGTCACCCACGACCAGGGCGAGGCGTTCGCCCTGGCCGACCGGGTGGTGGTGATGCGCGACGGACGGATCGCCCAGGCCGGTACGCCGCTGGAGGTCTGGCAGCGGCCCGCCTCCGCCTTCGTCGCCCGGTTCCTCGGCTTCGACAACGTGGTGGCGGCGACGGTGGACGGAACCGTCGCGGCCACGGTGTGGGGCGAGGTGCCGGTGCCGGGAGGTTCGCCGCAGGGGGCGTGCGATCTGCTGGTGCGCCCGGCCGGGGTCCGGCTCGGCGCCCCGGACGAGGGGCTGCGCTGCGTGGTCGGGACGCGGACGTTCCGGGGCGACCACGTCGCCGTACGGCTGCTGCCGGAGAACGGTCCGGCCCTGGAGGCGGAGTGCGCGCTGCGGGACGCCCCCGAGGAGGGTGCGGTGGTCGGGGTCGGCTTCGACGCGGCGGAGACGGTCGTCCTGCCCGCCGCCCGCTGACGGTACGCCTCCCGCACGGGTCCGGCGGGCCCCGGTGGCAGACCTCGTCCGGGGGCTGGACGATGGCCGGATGTCCCCGTGGCGCGGAACCGGTCGCCCCGGAGGGCACCCGGAAGCGGGAAGGACGAGGGACCATGACCGAGTCAACACGCGAGGGCATCGACATCACCCGGGTCCTCCACGCCTCGCGCAGACGCGTCTTCGAGGCGTGGACGACCCCCGAGCACTTCGCGGCCTGGTACGGCGGCGAGGCCGAGGTACCGCTCGACCGGGTGTCGATGGACGTCCGGCCGGGCGGTTCCTGGAGCCTGGTCATCGTGGTGCCGGGCGCGGAGATGCCCTTCCACGGGGTCTACCGCGAGGTGGTCGCCCCCGAGCGCCTGGTGTTCACGCTCAAGGACGCCACCGCGCCCGCCGGCAGCGAGGGCGAGACCGTCACCGCCACCTTCGCCGACCGCGGCGACGGGAGCACCGAAATGGTCTTCCGGCAGCGCGGGGGCAACCTCACGGCCGAGCAGTACGCGGCGGCCGAGGACGGCTGGGAGGCGTTCTTCGACGCGCTCGCGGCCCGGCTCGCGTCCTCCTCCTGAGCCGGCACCACGGCCCGGAACCCGGCAACGCCCCGTCCCGTCCCACCGGGGCGTACCGGGCGACCGGGCCCGGGGCTCTCAGGCCGTCAGCGGCAGCGCGGCCAGTTCCGCGATCAGCCAGGTCAGCGGGGCGAAGACGAGCAGCAGCACGGCGGCGCGCAGCGCGGCCGAGATCCGCAGGGCCGAGGCCGGGGCACCGAGCCGCAGCAGGGTCCCCGCCCCCTCGGAGCGGGCCTGCCGCGCCTCCAGCGCCGAGGTCAGCAGCGTCGCCGTCGTGCAGCCGAGGACGAGCACCGTGCCCAGCACGGTGAGCGGACCGAAGGAGTGTTCCCCCGACCCGTACAGCGCGTGGGCGGCGACGGTGGCGGAGAGCACCGCGCAGATCACTCCCAGCGGCCGGCCGATCCGGCGCGCCTCGTCCATCAGCACCCGGCCCGCCAGCAGGCGTACGGCTCCCGGGCGGGCCGACTGCAGCAGCCGCCCGCAGAAGTACGTCAGACTGGGGCCGGCCAGGGCCAGACCGATCGCCGCCAGCGTCCACCCCGTCAGCACCCCGGCCGGGGTGGCGTCGAGCCTGCCGGGCAGCGGGAGCAGGCTGTGTCCGTCGCCCCGGCTCAGGTACGCCTCGACGGCCAGGCCGGTCGCGATCAGCGCCACGCCCCACGGCAGCCCCGTCGGGGGCGCGGCGGGGTCGGGCGGCTCCGGTTCCGTCCGGACGTCGGACGAGGTGCTGTCCGGGGCCGCCGGCGAAACCGGCCCGGTGCGCAGCGACAGTCCGCTCGCGACGGCCGACGCCACCGGGACCAGGGCCAGCAGCACGAGCGCGGCGCCGAGCGGCAGCGGGGTGCCCGCGCCGAGCAGCCCGGCCGCCGCACCGTCGAACGGCAGCCCGGACAGGTCGCCGCGCAGGTGCAGGAAGAACAGCAGCGCCACCGCCGACCCGAGGGTGCAGGCCACGGCGGTGGAGACTGCCGCGAGGGCGGCCAGCCGGACCGGCCCCAGGCCCACGGCGGACAGTCCGGAGCGGGGCCGGGTGCTCGGGTCCGTACGTGCCACCGCGACCGCGAACTGTACGGTGGCGGCGAGCGGTACGAAGCACCACAGCAGCCGCAGCACGGCCCCGGTGGAGTGGGTCGGGTGCCCCGAGGCGTAGCCCAGGGTGCACAGCAGGAGGAAGCCGACCCCGGCGGAGGCGGCGGCGACCAGCAGCCGTCGCAGCAGGACCAGCGGATGGGAGCCCCGGGCTAGACGGAGAGCGAGCACGCCGCGCGCCCCTCCGCATCGGACCCGGTGGGCAGGGCGACGGTGGCGACGCGGCGGCCGTCCAGCAGCGGGACCGTGCGGTCGGCGAGGGCGGCGACCTCCGCGTCGTGGGTGGCGAGCACGATCGTGATGCCGTGCGAGCGGGCCGCGCTGGTGAGGGTGCGCAGCACGTGCGTGCGGTCGCTCCGGTGCAGGGTCGCGGTCGGCTCGTCCGCGAAGATCACCGCGGGGGTGGCGGCCAGGGCGCGGGCGACGGCGATCCGCTGGCGCTGTCCCTGGAGCAGGGTGTGCGGCCGCTGCTTGGCGCAGGGGCCGATGTCGAGTCGCTCCAGCCATTCCATGGCGGCCTTCTTCGCCGCCCGGTGCGAGGCGCCGCGCAGCAGCAGGGGGAGGGCGGTGTTCTCCCAGGTGTTCAGCTCGGGCACCAGCTGGGGTTCGGGGGCGATCCAGCCGAATCTGTCGCGGCGCAGCCGTTCGCGCAGCCGGGGACCCATGGTGTGGACGGGGACGCTGTTGAACCACACCTCGCCCTGCTCGGGCACCAACTGACCGGACAGACAGTGCAGCAGGGTCGTCTTGCCGCAGCCCCGGGGACCGGTCACGGCGAGGATCTCGCCGTCGCGGACCCCCAGGGAGACGCCGCCGAGCGCGGGCGAGCCGTTGTGGGAGTGGTGCAGGGAGCGCGCCCAGATCACATCGTTGTCCGGCGGGGCCACCATGGCGTACACCTCGGTTCAGATCGTTATTCCCGTTCCCCCGTACGGGGGAACGAAGAGAGGGCCGATCGGTCACTCGGCACCGTAGGGATCCGAACCGCGGTGAGCGCACAGCACACGGCCCGGATGCGCCCCTTCCCACTCGAATGGGCGCATCCGGGCCGTGCGGACCGTAGGGGATGACCGTCCGGAGCCGGTCAAACGACGGTCGAGCGGCACGCCCGTCCGGGGGGCCGGAGCCGCGAGGGCTCCCGGTCCGCCGGACGGGCGGCCGGTGGGAGGGCCGGTCCGTGGCCGGTCCGCCCCACCGGGGTGCCAATCAGAGCTTGGTCCACGCCTCCGTGAGGACGGTGCGCAGGATGCCCTCGATCTCGTCGAACGTCGACTGGTCGGAGACCAGCGGCGGCGCGAGCTGGACGACCGGGTCGCCGCGGTCGTCGGCCCGGCAGTACAGGCCGTTGTCGTACAGCGCCTTGGAGAGGAAGCCGTACAGGACGCGCTCGGTCTCCTCGTCGGTGAAGGTCTCCTTGGTGGCCTTGTCCTTCACCAGCTCGATGCCGTAGAAGAAGCCGTTGCCGCGGACGTCGCCGACGATCGGCAGGTCGAGCAGCTTCTGCAGCGTCGTGAAGAAGGCGTTCTCGTTGTCCAGGACGTGCTGGTTGAGGCCCTCGCGCTCGAAGATGTCGAGGTTGGCGAGGCCGACCGCCGCGGAGACCGGGTGGCCACCGAAGGTGTAGCCGTGCAGGAAGGTGTTGCCACCCTCGTAGAACGGCGCGGCGATGCGGTCCGAGACGATGCAGGCACCGATCGGGGAGTAGCCCGAGGTCATGCCCTTGGCGCAGGTGATCATGTCCGGCACGTAGCCGAACTTGTCGCAGGCGAACATCGTGCCGAGGCGGCCGAAGGCGCAGATGACCTCGTCGGAGACGAGCAGCACGTCGTACCGGTCGCAGATCTCGCGCACCCGCTGGAAGTATCCGGGCGGCGGCGGGAAGCAGCCGCCGGCGTTCTGCACCGGCTCCAGGAAGACCGCGGCGACGGTGTCCGGGCCCTCGAAGAGGATCTGCTGCTCGATCTGGTCGGCGGCCCAGCGGCCGAAGGCCTCGGGGTCGTCGCCGTGGATCGGGGCGCGGTAGATGTTGGTGTTCGGGACCTTGTGCGCGCCGGGGACCAGCGGCTCGAAGGGGGCCTTCAGGGCCGGCAGGCCGGTGATCGACAGGGCGCCCTGCGGGGTGCCGTGGTAGGCGACCGCGCGCGAGATGACCTTGTACTTGGTCGGCTTGCCCTTGAGCTTGAAGTACTGCTTGGCCAGCTTCCAGGCGGTCTCCACGGCCTCGCCGCCACCCGTGGTGAAGAAGACCTTGTTGAGGTCGCCCGGCGCGTAGTCGGCCAGCCGCTCGGCCAGCTCGACGGCCTTCGGGTGGGCGTAGGACCACACCGGGAAGAAGCCCAGCTCCTGGCCCTGCTTGTAGGCAGCCTCGGCGAGCTCGTGCCGGCCGTGACCTGCGTTGACCACGAACAGGCCGGACAGGCCGTCCAGGTAGCGCTTGCCCTGGTCGTCGTAGATGTAGGTGCCCTCACCCCGCACGATGGTGGGAACGGGCGCGGTCTCGTAGTCCGACATGCGGGTGAAGTGCATCCACAGGTGGTCGTACGCGGTTCGGCTGAGGTCCTTGCTCACGGCTATCGGGTTCCCCACATATAGGTTTGCTTCTTGAGCTTCAGGTACACAAAGCTCTCGGTGGAGCGCACCCCGGGTATGGCCCGGATGCGTTTGTTGATGGTTTCCAGCAGGTGGTCGTCGTCCTCGCAGACGATCTCCACCATCAGGTCGAACGAGCCCGCGGTCATCACCACGTACTCGCACTCGGCCATGGCCGACAGCGTTTCGGCGACCGGATCGAGGTCGCCGTCGACGTTGATGCCCACCATCGCCTGGCGCCGGAACCCCACGGTGAGGGGGTCGGTGACGGCGACGATCTGCATCACGCCCTGATCGAGCAGCTTCTGGACGCGCTGTCGCACGGCCGCCTCGGAAAGACCGACGGCCTTGCCGATCGCGGCGTACGGACGGCGTCCGTCCTCCTGGAGCTGCTCGATGATTGCGAGGGACACGGCATCGACCGCTGGTGACGATCCGTTCCCGGTCCTGGAGTCTGCGCTGCGACTGGCCACACATCCACTGTGCACGGGACTCGTCCGTCTGGCAACCCCAGATCGATGAAATTCGTTGTCTGAGGACCTTGATCTAACTGAATCCGAAGTTCACGGCGGTTGGGCATGTCGAAAGCGACACCCGAGCGACTAGGCTGGACATCTCACCCATTGGACGTGTCGACAGGAGGGGTGGTTGTGACCACCGAGGTGCGCCGTCTGCGCAACTACATCAACGGAGAGTTCCGGGACGCCGCTGACGGGCGGACCATCGATGTGGTCAACCCGGTGACGGAGGAGGTCTACGCGACCTCGCCGCTCTCCGGGCAGGCCGATGTCGACGCCGCCATGGACGCCGCCGCGGCCGCTTTCCCCGCCTGGCGCGACGCCACGCCCGCCGAGCGCCAGAAGGCCCTGCTGAAGATCGCGGACGCCTTCGAGGAGCGCGCCGAGGACCTCATCGCCGCCGAGTCGGAGAACACGGGCAAGCCGATCGAGCTCACCCGCACCGAAGAGATCCCGCCGATGGTGGACCAGATCCGCTTCTTCGCGGGCGCGGCGCGGATGCTCGAAGGCCGCTCGGCCGGTGAGTACATGGAGGGCCTCACCTCCATCGTCCGGCGCGAGCCGGTCGGCGTCTGCGCGCAGGTCGCGCCGTGGAACTACCCGATGATGATGGCCGTCTGGAAGTTCGCCCCGGCCCTGGCCGCGGGCAACACCGTCGTCATCAAGCCGTCCGACACCACCCCGGCGTCGACCGTGCTGATCGCCGAGATCATCGGCCAGATCCTGCCCAAGGGCGTCTTCAACGTCATCTGCGGCGACCGCGACACCGGCCGCGCCATGGTCGAGCACCCGGTCCCGGCGATGGCCTCCATCACCGGTTCGGTCCGGGCCGGCATGCAGGTCGCCGAGTCCGCCGCCAAGGACGTCAAGCGGGTCCACCTGGAGCTCGGCGGCAAGGCCCCGGTCGTCGTGTTCGAGGACACCGACATTGCCAAGGCCGTCGAGGGCATCTCCGTCGCGGGCTACTTCAACGCCGGCCAGGACTGCACGGCCGCAACCCGCGTCCTGGTCCACGAGTCCATCCACGACGAGTTCGTCACCGAGCTCGCCAAGGCCGCCGCCGACACCAAGACCGGGCTGCCGGACGACGAGGACGTGCTGTACGGCCCGCTCAACAACGCCAACCAGCTGAAGCAGGTCAGCGGCTTCATCGAGCGCCTCCCCGCCCACGCCAGGGTCGAGGCGGGCGGCCACCGGGTCGGCGACAAGGGCTACTTCTACGCCCCGACCGTCGTCTCCGGCCTCAAGCAGGACGACGAGATCGTCCAGAACGAGGTCTTCGGCCCGGTCATCACCGTCCAGAAGTTCACGGACGAGGCCCAGGCCGTGGAGTACGCCAACGGCGTCGAGTACGCCCTGGCCTCCTCGGTGTGGACCAAGGACCACGCCCGCGCCATGCGGATGTCCAAGAACCTCGACTTCGGCTGCGTGTGGATCAACACCCACATCCCGCTCGTCGCCGAGATGCCGCACGGCGGGTTCAAGAAGTCCGGCTACGGCAAGGACCTCTCCGCGTACGGCTTCGACGACTACACCCGCATCAAGCACGTCATGACCTCGCTCGACGACTGATTCCCCGTCTTTCCCGTCCTCCTCGTCGGAGGTACGGCGGTGGCCCCGGGCACGTGCCCGGGGCCCGGGTGCCGGCGAAGTCCGCGAAGAACTCGGCGCGCTGCTCGGCGGTGAGGTGGCAGGCGGCACCGCGTCCGGCGGTGAGCTC
>NZ_JBSFFY010000034.1:0-84346 GCF_053596315.1 Streptomyces sp. NPDC001732 | reverse complement strand
CGCGGGCTTTCCTCCGGGCTTTTCCCTCCGGTCTTGCGTTTCCGACTCTATCAGACCCTTCCGGGCCCGATTCCCGGCCGGACCGGGATCCGCCTCCGGGTTCCGCGCTTCCGCGTTTCCCTTTCCGGCGGTTCCGACTCTACCAGAACCTTTTCCCGTCCCGTTTCCGGACCGGATTTCGAATTCCAGCGACCGTCGAAGTGGTCTTTTGCCTTTCGGCGGATTTCAGACTCTACCAGCCATTTTCCATTCCCTTGACCAACCCCTGCAGGCATGCAGGTGCCGAGTCGTGGTTAGAGTAAGGGCTTAAAAGTCGCCGCCGACCCACGACTCAAAGTCGCGTTGTGGTCAGGCAGGAGTACGACAGTACAGGCCGCCGGTAGTCGAGGCAAATCGTTTCCGGTACGTCTCTAAGGCCGCGAACCGCCATGACTTGGGCGGAACCGGAACTTCTTATGACTTACGCTGCTGAACAGCACGCCCTCGCCCACAGCTGCGTCGGCGCAGATCGAGCTCCACCCCTGGGAGGCCCCTATGACCACTGTGACGTCCCCTCTTGCCGGACGTGCCATCGGGCTCGCCGCGGTACCTGACCCCGTCTTCTCCGGCGCGATGGTGGGCCCCGGTACCGCCATCGACCCCGTGCGTGAGCCGTCCGAGGCTGTGTCGCCGGTCAACGGCGTGATCGTCTCCCTGCACCCGCACGCATTCGTCGTCGTGGACGAGCGCGGGCACGGGGTGCTCACGCACCTGGGCATCGACACCGTTCAGCTCAACGGCGAAGGCTTCGAACTGCTTGTGAACAAGGGGGACACCGTCACGCGGGGTCAGGGCATCGTGCGCTGGGACCCCGCGGGCGTCGAGGCGGCCGGCAAGTCGCCCGTGTGCCCGGTCGTGGCACTGGAGGCCACCACCGACTCCCTCTCCGAGGTCCGTGAGGACGGCGACGTGAAGACCGGCGACACCCTGTTCGGTTGGCAGTGACGGACTCTGCGCGATGACGGCCGACTGGATATCCACCGCGGCAGCACGGGCCGCCGCACAACCGGAGACGGGTGAAATGGAGACAACGCTGCGAGGCGTCGGTGTGAGCCACGGAGTGGCGATCGGCGAAGTGCGTCACATGGGTACGGCGGTGCTCGAACCGCCGGCCAAGCAGATCCCCGCCGAGGAGGCCGAGCGCGAACAGGGGCGCGCCCGGCAGGCCGTGGAAGCGGTGGCGGCCGATCTGACGGCGCGCGGCAACCTGGCCGGCGGCGAGGCCCAGCACGTGCTGGAGGCCCAGGCCATGATGGCCCAGGACCCGGAGCTGATGGCCGATGTCGAACGGCGCATCGCCGTCGGCAGCACCGCTGAGCGCGGCGTCTACGACGCGTTCGCCGCCTACCGGGCGCTGCTCGCCAACGCCGGGGAGTACCTGGCGGGACGCGTCGCCGACCTCGACGACGTGCGCAACCGGATCGTGGCCCGTCTGCTCGGTGTGCCGATGCCCGGCGTGCCGGACAGCGACGAGCCCTATGTGCTCATCGCGCGGGACCTGGCGCCCGCCGACACGGCACTGCTCGACCCGACCCTGGTGCTCGGTTTCGTGACCGAGGAGGGCGGGCCGACCAGCCACAGCGCGATTCTGGCGCGGGCGCTCGGAGTGCCCGCCGTGGTGGCGCTGCCCGGTGCCGGTGAGCTGGCCGAGGGCACCGTCATCGCCGTGGACGGCAGCACGGGCGAGATCTTCGTCGACCCGAGCATCGAGAAGCGTGCCGAGATGGAGCAGGCCGCCGCCGCGCGCAAGGCCGCGCTGTCGGCCTCCACCGGCCCCGGCACGACCTCCGACGGTCACAAGATCCCGCTGCTCGCCAATGTCGGCGGGCCCGGCGACGTACCGGCGGCGGTCGAGGCCGGTGCGGAGGGCGTGGGACTGTTCCGTACGGAGTTCCTGTTCCTGGACGACAGCAAGCGGGCGCCGTCCGAGGAGAAGCAGGTCGCCGCGTACCGGGCCGTGCTCGAGGCGTTCCCCGAGGGGCGGGTCGTCGTGCGGGTGCTGGATGCCGGGGCCGACAAGCCGCTGGACTTCCTGACACCGGCCGACGAGCCGAACCCGGCGCTGGGTGTGCGCGGGCTGCGCAGTCTGCTGGACCACCCGGAGGTGCTGCGTACGCAGCTGACCGCGTTGTCGAAGGCGGCCGAGGGGCTGCCCGTCCATCTCGAGGTCATGGCGCCCATGGTGGCGGACCGTGCGGACGCGAAGTCCTTCGCCGACGCCTGCCGCGAGGCCGGGCTGCGGGCGAAGTTCGGTGCGATGGTGGAGATTCCGTCCGCCGCACTGCGGGCCCGTTCGATCCTGCGGGAAGTGGAGTTCCTCTCGCTGGGCACCAATGACCTGGCGCAGTACACCTTCGCCGCGGACCGGCAGGTGGGTGCGGTGTCCCGGCTGCAGGACCCGTGGCAGCCCGCACTGCTCGACCTGGTGGCGCTCTCGGCGGAGGCCGCCAGGGCCGAGGGCAAGAGCTGTGGTGTCTGTGGTGAGGCCGCCTCCGATCCGCTGCTCGCCTGTGTTCTGACGGGGTTGGGCGTGACGTCGCTGTCGATGGGTGCCGCATCCATTCCTTATGTCCGCGCCGCGCTGGCGAAGTACACGCTCGCGCAGTGCGAGCGTGCCGCGTCCGCCGCGCGTGCGGCGGACTCCGCCGAAGAGGCGCGAGTGGCGGCCCAGGCGGTGCTGTCGGGCGAGTAGCCGCCGCGGCATCGGGTCGTGAAGGGGCTCCCCGCCGAGGGCGGGGAGCCCCTTCGGCCGTCGGTGCCGTCAGTGGTGCGACTCCGGCTCGTCCGCGCCGAGGTCGAAGCCGGCGCAGTATTCCACGTGTGATTCCGGGGCGACCGGTTCTCCGGTCTCGGCGTCGGTGCAGTAGGCGCTGAAGACCTGGCCGGCGCTGAGCGGCAGCAGGCTGCCGCGCGACAGGCGCCAGCCGTGGACGCGGTCCTGGGCGCCGGGCCTGGTCGTACGGAGTACGACTCCGCCGGGTTTTTCGAGGGCGATGCCGACGGCGAGCACCGTGACGAACTCGGCCCCCTCGTCCGATTCGAGCCGGACGGGGCTTGTGGTGTCGTCACGCTCGGTGTGCAGGACGGCGAGCAGGTTCTCGTTGTCGGTGGGGGTGCTGCAGACCAGGTGGTGGGCGCCCGGACCGGCCGTCTCCAGCATGCGGAGCAGGAGGTGGGAGGCCCGGTCGAAGGCAGCGCGGCCGATGTCCTGGCCACAGTCGGCACATTCGCCGAGGCCCGCCAGGAGCATCGTGGCGTACTCCCAGGTGGCCCGGCGGACGGCTCGGCCGACCAGGAGCGGGACCAGGGTGTCGAGGGGTTGTCCGGTGTAGGCGACGGTGGCTCCGGCCGCCGCGATCTCGGCGGTGAAGCGGCTGCGGCTGGCCGGGGTGTCGGGGGCGAGTCCCGACTCGGCGCAGAACTCCGCGTACTCCTCGGGGTCGAAGAGCGCCACCGTGGCGTGCACGCCCTGGGCGGACAGGGACTTCAGCAGGCGCTCGACCTGCTGGAGGTAGACCGTGTGGTCGTCGAAGGCGAAGGTGCGGTAGCGCCGCATCGCCGCGAAGTCCTGCTCGTCGGCCAGGAGGCCGATGGTGCTGGGTGCTTCGCGGCGCAGCGCGCGTCGCATGGATGCCCCGGACCTGCGAGGGCCGGCCCTCCGGCCGTACCTGCCGTCTCCGGTGTGCTCGTTGTTTCCGGTGTGCTTGCTGTTTTCGGTGTTCCTGGTGTGCGCCATGACGGTCCCCCAGTGCACTGTCGAACATTGCTCACTCAGAGTAATCACAGGTACTGACAATGCGGACGGTCAGTGACGCTTGCGGGCGAGGTCCTCGTAGAAGTGGAGGAGCTCGATGTTGTCGATCGAGCCGGGGTTGACCGCCTTGGCCAGGGCCGTTCCCTGCAGGAGGCGTTTGACCGGAACCTCGATGCGCTTGCCGGTGAGGGTGTGCGGAATGCCGGGGACCTCGATGACCTCGTCGGGGACGTGGCGCGGCGAGAGGTTCTCCCGGATGGTCCGCTTGATGCTGTCGCGCAGCGCGTCGTCGAGCCGCGCGCCCTCGGCGAGGTGGACGAAGAGCGGCATCCAGTACCCCCCGTCGGGTTCTTCGAGGCCGATGACGAGGGACTCGCGGATCTCGGGGAGCCGTTCGACGGCCTCGTAGATGTCCGCGGAGCCCATCCGTACGCCCTGGCGGTTGAGGGTGGAGTCGGAGCGGCCGTGGATGACGACCGAGCCGCGGTCGGTGATCGTGATCCAGTCCCCGTGGCGCCAGACGCCGGGGTACATGTCGAAGTAACTGTCGTGGTAGCGGCTGCCGTCGGGGTCGTTCCAGAAATGGATCGGCATGGAGGGCATGGGCGCGGTGACGACCAGTTCGCCGACCTCGCCGACGAGCGGTTCGCCCGCCGGGTCCCAGGACCGGAGGTCGGTGCCGAGGCAGGGGGCCTGGAGTTCGCCGATGTGGACGGGGAGGGTGGGGACCGCGCCGGCGAAGCAGCTGCAGACGTCCGTGCCGCCGCTGACGGAGGCGATCCACAGGTCGTCGTCCACCTCGTCGTGCAGCCAGCGGAAGCCGTCGGGCGGGAGGGGGGAGCCGGTGGTGGCGACGCACTGGACGCGGGAGAGGTCGAAGTCGCGTCCCGGGTGGATGCCCGCCTTGCGGCAGGCCATGACGTAGGCGGCCGAGGTGCCGAAGAGGGTCGCCCCGGTCTGCTCGGCCACCCGCCACTGGGCGCTGACGTCCGGGTGGCCGGGGCTTCCGTCGTACAGCACGACCGTGGTTCCGGTGAGCAGGCCGGAGACGAGGAAGTTCCACATCATCCAGCCGGTGGAGGTGTACCAGAAGAAACGGTCGTCGGGGCCGAGGTCGCAGTGCAGGCCGAGCTGCTTGAAGTGTTCGAGCAGGATGCCGCCCTGGGACTGGACGATCGCCTTGGGGAGCCCGGTGGTACCGGAGGAGTAGAGCACCCACAGCGGGTGGTCGAACGGCACCTGCTCGAAGACGGGCTCGGTGTCCGCGGCGATGAGGGCGGACCAGTCGAGGGCGCCCTCCGGGGCCTCGGTGCCCAGCAGCGGGATGTGGACGACGGCACGCAGGGTGGGCAGTTCGCGGCGCAGCTCGGCGACGGTGTCGGCGCGGTGGTGTTCCTTGCCTCCGTAGCGGTAGCCGTCGACGGTGAACAGGACGACGGGTTCGACCTGCTGGAAGCGGTCGAGGACGCTGCGGGCGCCGAAGTCGGGGGCGCAGGAGGTCCAGACGCCGCCGACGGCGGCGGTGGCGAGGAAGGCGACGACGGCCTCGGGGATGTTGGGGAGATAACCGCTGACGCGGTCGCCGGGGGTGACGCCGAGGGCGCGGAGTTCGGCGGCGAGCGAGCCGACCCGGCGGCGGAGCTCCGACCAGGAGAGGGGGACCTGGGTGTGGGTCTCGTCGACGTGGAGCAGGGCGGGGGTGTCCGCGCGCAGGGGATCCTCGGCGGTGCGCAGCGCGTGTTCGGCGTAGTTGAGGGTGGCCCCGGGGAACCACTGGGCGCCGGGCATGGCGCGGTCGCCGATGACGGTCTCGTACGGGGTGGAGAAGCGCACGTCGAACCAGTCGGCGACGGCCTTCCAGAAGGTGTCGAGCTCGTCCACGGACCACTGGTGCAGAGCCGGGTAACCGCCCTCGGCCGGTGCTCCGTGGTGCTCGGCCGCCCATCGCTGGAATCGGGTGACTGCGGCGGCCTCGACGCGGTCGGGGCCCGGCTGCCAGAGGGGGGCTTCGTTGGCTGCTGCGGTCATGGGGCGGCTCCCTGGCTGTTACGGCGTACGCGGGGTGGGCGTGGGTGGCGCGCACACGTGCCGGGGTGTGCGCGTGGCGGCTTTCACGGACGATGCCATGTGATCGTCTTTCGCACCAGGGTTCCCCGGCGCGGCCGGGGTGGGGACATGTCGTGCGACCGTGGGTGAACGGAAGTTGAACGGAGCCCGCGCCCGCCCCGCCGGATGGCAGGGTGAGCCGCATGGATGGTCGTGGCCTGGTGCGTTCGGTGAAGTTGGTCGGTTCGGTGCGGGGGCTGCGCACGGTGCGCTCCTCCTGGCGGCGCCGCCGTGCGGACGCGCGGGCGCTGCCGGCCCGCGGTGCGGAGCGGGCTCGGGTGCCCGGTCCGGTGGTGGGGGCGGAGCCGGAACCGGGCGGGGGCGTGGTGCGGTTCACGCGTTCGGAGCTGCGGGTGCGGGTGGCGGTGGGCGGCGCGGTGTTCCTGGGCTGGGACGGCGCGGAGCCCTCGCCGTCGTACGCGCTGGCCGGTGCGGTGCCCGAGGTGGACCCGCGGGCCGAGCTGGAGCCGGACAAGGACGGTGGCTGGCAGGTGGTTTCGGAGCGGCTGACCGTCGCGGTGTCGCGGCACGGGGCCGTGGAGCTGCGCACTCCCGGCGGGGTGGTGCTCCGGCGCGAGTCGCCGCCGCGCTGGTGGGAGCCGGTGGCGAGCGGGGGTGCGCGGGAGCGTGCGGGGGACGGCGGCGCGGTGGGGGCGAGGTGGGTGCAGCGTTCCCTGGTTCCGGCGGACGCCCGGTTCTTCGGGCTGGGCGGCCGGGCGTCGGGGCCGCGGCTGCGGGACGGCGTGTACGGCCTGTGGAACACCGATCCGGGCGGGCGCTTCGGGCCGGGCGACGATCCGCTGTATCTGACGATGCCGGTGCAGTTCGTGGTCTCCGACGCGGGGACGCATCTGGTGTTCCACGACAACACCTGGTCGGGGCGGGTGACGCTGCGCGAGGGCGAGGAGGGCGCGGGATCGGGCCACGACCGTCCGGGGACGTGCGAGGTGCGGATGGACGGGGGGCCGTTGCGCTGCTGGGTGATGGCGGGGACGCCGGCCCGGGTGCTGCAGGGCTGGACGGGGCTCACGGGTGCTCCGGCGCTGCCGCCGTCCTGGGCGCTGGGGCCGCAGCACGCCCGGTGGGGGTTCGGGAGCGAGCGGGAGGTGCGGCGGGTCGTCGCCGGGTACCGGGAGCGGGGGCTGCCCCTGTCCGTGCTGCATCTGGACATCGACCACTACGACGCGCACCGGGTGTTCACCGTCGACCACCGGCGCTTCCCCGATCTGCCGGGGCTGGCGAAGGAGCTTCGGGAGGACGGGGTGCGGCTGGTGTCGATCGTCGACCCGGCGGTGCGGGCGGAGACGGGCGACGCGGTGTTCGACTCGGGGGCGGCGGTCGGGGGCGGCGGGGCCTTCGTCCGGGACGCGCGGGGGCGGATGGTGCGCGGGGAGATGTGGCCCGGTGAGTGCGTGTATCCGGACTTCACCGATCCGCGGGTGCGGGAGTGGTGGGGCGGTCTGTACGAGGAGCGGCTGGCGCAGGGGTTCTCGGGGGTGTGGCACGACATGAACGAGCCGGTGTCGTTCGCCGCGTTCGGGGAGCCGACGCTGCCCCGGTCGGCTCGGCACTGTCTGGAGGGCCGCGGGGGCGATCACCGCGAGGCCCACAACGTGTACGGGCTCGCGATGGCGCGTGCCGGGTACGAGGGGCTGCGCCGGCTGCGGCCCGAGGAGCGGCCGTTCCTGTTCTCGCGCTCCGGCTGGGCGGGGATGCAACGGTACGGGGGCACCTGGTCCGGGGACGTGGAGACCGGGTGGCCGGGGCTGCGGGCCTCGCTGGCGCTGGTCCTGGGGCTGGGGTTGTGCGGGGTGCCGTACTCGGGGCCCGATGTGGGCGGTTTCGACGGGTCGCCGTCGCCGGAGCTGTATCTGCGGTGGTTCCAGCTGGGTGCGTATCTGCCGTTGTTCCGTACTCATGCCGCGATCGACGCGGGCCGGCGCGAGCCGTGGGAGTTCGGACCGCAGGTGCTCGGACACGCGCGGGCCGCGCTGGAGGAGCGGGAGCGGCTGCGCCCGTACTTCGTGACGCTGGCGCACCTGGCCCGGCTGACCGGTGCCCCGTACGTGCGGCCGCTGTGGTGGCGTGCGCCGGGGGACCGGGCGCTGCGGGAGTGCGAGGACGCGTTTTTGCTGGGTGACTGTCTGCTGGTTGCGCCGGTGCTGGAGCCCGGGGCGGACCGGCGGGGGGTGCGGTTGCCGCGGGGGCACTGGTACGACACGGCGACGGGTGAGGTGCACGAGGGGCCGGGCCAGGTGTTGCTCGACGCGCCGCTGTCCCGGGTGCCGGTGCTGGCGCGGGCGGGTTCGGTGCTGCCGGTGCGGGGCGCGGCCGGGGGTCTGGAGCTGGAGGCGTGGGCTCCGGTGGCGGGGCGCACCGGGGGCGGTCCGGTGGTCCGGGACGCGGGGGACGGCTGGGAGCGGGCGGAGGTCGAGCGGTACACGTCGCGGTGGGTGGACGGGCGGGTGCTGGTGGGGCGGGAGGGCGAGGAGGGGCCGGTGGATCTCCCGGTGCGGGTGCGCGGGCTGTAGGGGGATCGGGGCGGATGTGCGGGCTCGCCGGGCGCCCGGGGCGGGTGCACGGTGCCAGGACGTCCGGGGCGGGTGCCCGGGTTGCAGGACGTCCGGGCGGCGGGTCAGCGGTAGCCGCCTTCGAACCAGGTGCGGACGGCCCGGGTGTGCAGGGGGAAGGCGAGTTCGGCGGGTGCGCGCAGCAGCCGGAATCCGGCGGTCTCGTCGGTGGGTGCGGAGGCCGGGAGGTCGGCCGCGGGGCGCGGCGGGAGGAGGCCGAAGAGGAGCAGGTGACCGGCCGGGGAGCTGAGGGCGTCGGCGAGGCGGACGTCCTGTTCGCCGGCCTCGATCCCGGTCTCCTCGCGCAGTTCCCGGACGACGGCGTGCTTCCAGTCCTCGTCGTGGTCGATGAAGCCGCCGGGGAGGGCGAGGCCGCCGCGGTGGGGCGGGACGGTGCGGGTGATGACGACGAGGCCGGTGCCGTCCGGGTCGGTGACGGGGAGCAGGGCCACGGCGACCGGCAGCGGATTGCGGTAGGCGGTGCTGCCGCAGGCGGTGCAGGTGCGGGGCCAGCCGACGGCCGCGGCGTACGGTGCTCCGCAGCTGCCGCAGTGGGAGTTCTCGGCCGGTTCTCGGGAGTTGCTCGTGGGTGCGGACACGCGCGGACTGTATCCGATCGCCGGGCGCGCTCCCCCGCACTCCGGGATTATGTGCTCATGACAGCTCTTGCTTCCGCTTCCCGTGTCCTGGCGACCTCCGCCGCCACTCTGCTCGCCCTCGTCGCCACCGCTCCCGTGGCCGGGGCGAAGCCCGAGCCGAAGGCGCCCGAGGAGTTCGTCGCGCTGCGCTCGGTGGATCCGACGATCATCCAGGAGATGCGCTACCCCACCGCGCACAACTTCATGGGCGTTCCGGTGGACGGCTACCGCCAGCCGCTCTGCATCCTGACCCGGCCCGCCGCCCGTGCCCTGCACCGCGCGCAGACCCGGCTGCTGCGTCAGGGCTACTCGCTGAAGGTGTACGACTGCTACCGGCCGCAGCGGGCGGTCGACCACTTCGTGCGGTGGGCGAAGGACCTCGACGACGAGGCCATGAAGGGCGAGTTCTATCCCCGGGTCGACAAGACGCGGCTGTTCGCGGACGGTTACATCGCGGAGAAGTCCGGGCACAGCCGGGGCAGCACGGTGGACCTGACGCTGGTGAAACTGCCCGCCGCACCGGCCCCGGCGGACCCGCCCGGCCAGGAGCAGGTGCCCTGTTACGCGCCCGCGGCCGAGCGTTTCCCGGACAACTCCGTGGACATGGGCACGGCGTTCGACTGCTTCGACACGCTCTCCCACACCGACGATCCGCGCGTCCGGGGGGAGCAGCGCGCTCACCGGCAGTTCCTGAAGAAGACGCTCGCCGACGTCGGCTTCGTCAATCTGGCCGAGGAGTGGTGGCACTACACCTTCAAGCCCGAGACGTTCCCGGACACCTACTTCGACTTCCCGGTGGCCAGGAGGTCCGTGGCGGGGCACTGAGGCCACGGCACGGAAGGGGCGGCCGGGAACACCCCCGCGGATTCCGGCCGCCCACTTCTCCCGACTTCGACGCGAACCGACCGTTTCCGGTTGCCGTTCGGGCCATTACGGTGCCCGTATGTCACAGCAGACGTTCGATTCCTACGAAGAGTTCTGGCCCTACTACGTGGCGATGCACTCCAGGGCGGCGACCCGGTGGGTCCATCTGACGGGCACCCTGACCGGTCTCGCGATCAGCGCCTACGGCCTCGCGCGGGGGCGCAGGAGGTATCTGGCCGCGTTGCCGCTGATCGGTTACGGGACGGCCTGGCCCGCGCACTTCCTGATCGAGAAGAACAACCCGGCCACCTTCGGGCATCCGGCCTGGTCGCTGCGCGGCGACGCGCAGATGATCCGGATGATGCTGGCGGGACGCGACCGGGAACTGGCGGAGACCGCGGCCAAGTGGCTCGCCGAGCACCGCTGACGCCGTTCCGGGCGGCGGTCCGCGCGTCCGGCTCGTCCCGCGCGGGTCCGCCGGGACTCCCCCGCAGCGTGGACCGCCGCCCGGAACGCCGCCGTGCGCGGTCCGGGCGTACCGGCCCTCAGCAGCCTCGACGGTCCGTCGCGGCGGAGAAAGCTCCTTGGGGGAAAGCTCCTTGGGGGAAAGCTCCTTGCACGGGTACCGGACGGCGTGTGGCCCCGGCCCCGGGCGGCGGGGTACGGGTCACACGTCGTGAACCGGACGCGGGGCGCTACGTCGTGGCGGGTTCGCGGACGCGTTCCACGCGGGCCACGGCGTGCTCGACCACCGTGGCCAGGACCTCCCGCACGGAGGAGCGGTCGCGTGCGTCGCACATGAGCACGGGCACCTCGGGGTCCAGGTCCAGCGCGGCCTGCACCGTCCCGGTGGGGAAGCGCTCGGCCCCCTCGAAGCAGTTCACCGCCACGGCGAACGGGATGGCTCGGCGTTCGAAGTAGTCGACCGCCGCGAAGCAGTCCTCCAGGCGCCGGGTGTCCGCGAGCACGACCGCGCCAAGCGCGCCCTGGGCCAGTTCGTCCCACAGGAACCAGAAGCGGTCCTGCCCCGGCGTGCCGAAGAGGTAGAGCACCAGGTCCTCGCGGAGGGTGATCCGGCCGAAGTCCATGGCCACCGTGGTGGTGGTCTTCGCCTCCACCCCGGCCAGGTCGTCCACCGGACGGCCCGCCTCGCTCAGCCTCTCCTCCGTGCGCAGCGGCCTGATCTCGCTGACCGCGCCGACCAGGGTCGTCTTGCCCACTCCGAAGCCGCCCGCCACCAGGATTTTCAGGGTAACGGGCTCCACGGGCCGCTTCTTGCGGCTAGAGCGCCCGAAGGCCATTGATCACCTCGCGAAGAATGTTCACGTCCGGCAGCTCGGCCGGCGGAACGGGACGGGTCACATGCACCAGTTCGTCCTCGACGAGGTCGCCGACCAGCACCCGGACCACCCCGACGGGGAGGTCCAGGCCGGCCGCGAGCTCGGCGATCGACTGGGGCATGCCGGAACAGAGCTCGACGATCTCCACGTGTTCCGGGGAGAGCGTCTGGTCCCTGCTCGGATCGTCGGCCTCCGGTTCGGGGACGACGACCGCGATCAGGTCGAGCCGGTGGCGGGAGGCGCTGCTGGTACGACCCCGGGTCATCGCGTACGGACGTACCACCGGCCCCGCTTCGGCGTCGTACCAGTGCGATGCCTGCGGGTCGGTGGGCGTTGCCGGAGATCTGGAGGATTCGGCGCTCACCGTCCATTCACCCCCCGGCGGCCGAACCGGGCGTCCGGGGGGCGTTGGTCAGGTGGGCTCCGACGCGCTTGACCATCAGCGTCATCTCGTACGCCACCTGGCCCACGTCGGAGTCGGAGTCGGCCAGTACCGCGAGGCAGCTTCCGTCCCCGGCCGCGGTGACGAAGAGGAACGCCTCGTCGAGTTCGACGACGGTCTGGCGGACCCGGCCCGCGTCGAAGTGCCGCCCGACGCCCTTGGCGAGGCTGTGGAATCCGGAGGCGACGGCCGCCAGATGCTCGCTGTCCTCGCGGGTCAGGTCCTTCGACGTGCCGGTGGCGAGACCGTCGCTGGAGAGCACCAGCGCCTTGTGGATGCTGGAGACCCGCTCGACGAGTTCGTCGAGGAGCCAGTTGAGCTGGCCGGAGCCCTGGCGGGCGGCATCGGGCGCAGCGGCGTTCGGTGCGGTCATGGACCGTCCCCTCCCGGAGTGGTTCCTTGTGCTGTGTCACCGGGACCGGACGCGTCCTCGGCGTTCTGCCGACGTCCGCGCTGCCAGCCGCGTTGGAGCGAAGCCATGCGGCTGCGCACCTCGTCCGCGTCGCGGTCGAAGTCCTGGGCCGGGTCCGTCCGGGCCGGTTCCGCGTCGCGGAGGCCCGAGTCCTCGCGCAGCTGCGGGGCGAGGCTGGCCTGCCGGATGCGGCGGGGCAGCCCTCCCACGGTCTCGCGGGGGCTCGGGGCCCCGGAGGAGGCGGGCCCTGCGGGTGTGGCGGGCTCGGTGGGTTTCCGGAAGCCGGTGGGCTGCCGGGGTTCGGTGGCGGCACCGGAGTGCCACGGGGCGGCGGCCGACGGCGTGATCCGCGTGTCCGGCGGTTCGGAGCCCGGCTCGGAGCGTGCGGTGTCGAGGGGCCTGAGGCCGGAGGTCTCCGCGGAGCCGCGCCCGGCGGGCACGGAACGGGCCCGGCCCGCCTCGTCGACCCGGCGGCCGTTGTCGGCGACCAGGGTCGGTGGCTTGCGGCGGGGCAGCGGCACCGGCCTGCCGGGGTGCGCGCCGGCTGTGGCCTCCCCCGGCCGGTCCGCGGCCTGCTGGTGCTGGTCGCGGCCGCCCTCGCGTCGCAGCTCGCGGGCCCGGAAGATGCCGCCGCGCCCGCTCTCGGTGTCGTCGAGGTCGGAGGCGCCGCCCAGCAGGGGGTCGAGCAGCGGATCGAGGGCGGGGTCGTCGTCGAAGTCCAGTGCCCCGACGGGGCCTTCGAGTTCCACGGGCCCGTCCAGGAGGGCCGGGTCCATGAGGCCCGCCGGCACGGGGGCGAGGGTGGAGGGCCGGCCGGACCGGCGGTCCGGTGCGCCGTCGCCGCGGTCCCGGTCGCCGCCGGCCGCCTCGCCTGCCGTCCGTCCGGCCGCGCCGATCGCCCTCTCGGCCCTGCGGTCCAGGCGGAAGCCGGTGCCGTGGGTCTCCGGGGCGTCGGTGAGCAGCGACGCCGGGATGAAGACGACCGCGGTCGTGCCCCCGTACGGGGAGGGCTGCAGCGAGACCCGGACGTTCTGGCGCTGCGCGAGGCGGCTGACCACGAACAGGCCGAGCCGGTCGGTGTCGGAGAGCTCGAACTCGGGGGTCTCGGCGAGCCTCAGATTGGCGTCCAGGAGGACTTCGGGGGGCATGCCGAGGCCACGGTCGTGGATCTCCAGCGTGAAGCCGTTGGCGACGCGTTCGCCGTGCACCTGGACCGCGGTGTGCGGGGGCGAGAACACGGTCGCGTTCTCCAGGAGTTCGGCGATCAGGTGGGTGAGGTCGGCGACCGCGGGGCCGCCCACGCCGATGCGCGGCAGTCGGCGGACCTCGATCCGTTCGTAGTCCTCGACCTCGGCGACCGCCGCCCGCACCACGTCCATCAGCTGGATCGGCTTGCGCCACTGACGGGAGGGAGCGGCGCCGGAGAGGATCACCAGGCCCTCGGCGTGGCGTCGCATGCGGGTGGTCAGGTGGTCCAGGCGGAAGAGGTCCGCGAGTTCGTCGGTGTTCTCGGTCCGGCGCTCCATCGCGTCCAGGAGCGTCAGCTGGCGGTGCAGCAGCACCTGGTTGCGGCGGGCGAGGTTGACGAAGACCTCGGACACGCCGCGTCGCATGTCGGCCTGTTTGACCGCGGCCTCGACGGCCGCTCGTTGCAGGGTGTTGAGGGCCTGGCCGACCTGGCCGATCTCGTCCCGCTCGTACTGGAGGTGCGGGGCCTCCGTCTCCACGTCGACCTGTTCCCCCGAGGCCAGTCGGCGCATCACGCTCGGCAGTCGCACGCCGGAGACCTCGTGGGCGTCCTTGCGGAGCCTGGAGAGGTCGCGGACGAGGTCGCGGCCGATGCGCACGGAGACGAACAGCGAGGCGACCAGGGCGAGGAATCCGAGGACGCCCGCGATGCCGGCCTTGATCAGGATGTTGTACCCGGCGGGCCTGCCGCGGTCCTGGAAACGGTTGTTCATCTCGGTGGAGTCGTTGGCCAGCCGCTCCAGGACCGGTGCGGCCACTTCCTGCCAGCGTTCGGCGTCGACGGCCCGCGGGTCCTGGGTGGGGCCTTCCTGCACGAGGGTCTTCTCCACGGCCCTGAGCGGTTCGCTGTCCGGGCCCGCCCAGTACTGCTCGATGCGCTGCCGCTCCGCGGCGGGAAGCATCTCGGCATTGATCTCGTAGAGCAGTGCGCGATTGGCCACGAGGTCGGAGACCTGGCGCAGTTCGGGGGCGGTGAGTCGGCCGGCGATGAGCGACGAGGCGACCAGTGCGTCCTCGCGGGAGAGCATTTCACGGGCGCGGGAGATGCCGGCCAGGGCGCGGACCTGCTTGTCCATCGACACGTTCTCCATCGTGCGGAGACCGGTCAGAAAGCGGTAGCAGGGATCTATGAGCCGACCGTAGAACTCCATCGCTTTGGAACGGTCGATGGTGCGTTCGTCGACCGATTCGCGGAGTGCGCCGAGGCCCTCGACGGTGCCGAGGATGGAGTCGAGCTGGGAGTCGTCCTCGGAACTGAGGGCCTTGCGAATGTCTTTCTGGCGGGCTCCGTCCTTGAGGCCCGTCAGGACGCGGTCGGTGGCCGCTCTTTGCCGCTGCAGGAGCGGGAGGGCGTCGGAGGCCCTGGGGTCGGCGAGGAAGACGAGAGTCTGGCGGCGTTCGTCCTGAATGGCGCGGACCGTGTCCTCCAGCGGATGGCCGACCTTCTCCACGATGGCGCTCGCGCTCATCAGCTGCCTGGCCTCGCGGCCCGTCAGAAAGGTGGCGAATCCCCAGAGCCCGGTGAGGGAGACGAGTGGCACCAGCAGCAGCGCCACGATCTTCCTGCGGATGGACTTTCCGCGAAAGCGCATGGACTCCCCCAGCTCGACCCCGTGGGCCGGGGGTCGTGTTCCGTCAACAAACGGCGCGAGCCTACTACCGACACAGAGGCAACTCGAAGAGACGTCCGGACGATTTTCAGCCGTGCTCTTCGGCGTTGATCACGGGTTGTCCTGGTATTCCGGGCAATGAAATTCGCGAAAGCGGCAGAAGAGCCCCGTCAGTGCTTCATCATGTTCGACAGGGCAGTTGGCTGGAATTATTCGCTCCATGATGGATCGGGGGAATCTTCACGACCGGCCACTCGTCTCTCTGTACGGGGCATCCGTGCGGGGCGGGGGCAGAACGGGGAGAGACGGTGCCCGCCAGGCGGGATCATGGTGGGGGTTGCATCCCCCGGCCCGCCGAGGGAAACCGGCGAGGGCAGGACGGTCCGATCCGCCCGCGTAGAAACGGCGCATGCCGGGCAGCAACCCTGAAGTCGGACAGCGGTGGGGAGTTGAGGGTCCTTGGAAACGGAACAGCGTCGGGGTGCGGTGCCGTCGGCACCGGCCGCGGCAGCACGCCCGGCGGCGGCGAACGGGGCGCGGATCCCGCGCCAGCAGCTGTGGGTGGAAGAGCCCGCAGGACGGTACCGGATGCCGGACCCGGTCCGTACGTCCGCCGTGCGCGCGGTTCTCATCATGTCGCTGACGATCATTCAGGCGATGGTGGCGTTCCTGTGCACGCTGGCCGGGTCCTGGCTGGCCTTCCCGATGGTACTGAGCAGTGTGGGCAGCACGGTGGTCGCGACCTGGTCGGTGCTGGACGTCTGGGTCACCCGGCAGGTCTGGAACCAGCGCAACGGCGTGGTTTCCGTGCCGAGCAGCTCGGCACGGCAGTTGCGCCGCGAGCGGCGCAGAGCACGGCGGGCGGCACGGGCCGCGCAGCGGGACGAGGCACGGATACGCCGCCGGGGCGCTGGAAACCTCTCACAGGCCTGAGCGCCCCGGGCCGGTCCGCACGTGTCGACGGGGGCCGGGGCCTCCCGTTCGGGTCATGCCGGTGCGTCGTGCCGGGCCGATCCGGACGAAAGGCCCTGGGCGTCCTGGTCCGCGGGAGTCCGGTCGGGGCCGGACGGTGTCGTGGCGCGCTTGAACATGCGAGTGGCGGTGATCTCGCCGTGCACCGTCTCGCCGCCCGGGTCCTGCTGCGGCAGACCGGGACGCAGATGCTCCTCCACGCTGATGTACTTCAGCCCGGCGCGCAGGTCCGCATCGTTGCGCAACCGGATGACCAGCGGGAATTCGGCGAGTGCCGTGGTGTCGAACAGTCCGGTCGTGTAGAGCAGCTGCACGCCCAGGGCGTCGGACACCGCGCGCTGGAGCTCCAGCAGATAAGTGGCGTTGGCGCGGCCGATGGGGTTGTCCAGGAAGAGGGTGCCCGCGTGCCGGTGCTGGTGCCGGTCCCTGCCCCGGTCGTTGCTGCGCAGCGCGGCCATGGTGCAGTACAGGGCGATGGCGGCGGTGAGCAGCTGGCCGCCGGAGAAGACGTCACCCATCTGTCCGACCGGGACGCGCTCGGCGCGGAGCACCGCGTCCGGCTTGAGGATCTCCACGGCGACGCCCCGGGGCTCCAGTGCCGCCTGCACACCGCGCAGCAGGAGGGACATGCCGTCCCGGCGCAGGTCGGAGTTCTTCCTCAGCGCGGCACGGGTGGCCTCGTCGACGACCTCGCCGAGCCGCTCGGTGAGCGTCGCCTGGTCGGGTTCCTCGAAGCGGATGCGGAGGAATTCCTGGCCGGACCACTCCCCCAGTCCCTCCGGGAGCCGGGAGAGCCGCTGGGCGGAGCGCAGGGTGGTGAGCGCGGACTCCACGAGCCCGCGCAGCCGGTCGACGATGGAGTCGCGGTTGCGTTCCAGCTGGGCCAGCTCGTCGGTGAGCACGCGCAGCCGGGGCGCGAAGGCGGCGGCCCACTTCTCGGCGTGCTCGGGCAGCGCCGCGGCGGGCAGCTCGCGGATCTGCTGACGTGCGGGGGTGCGGACCTGCTCGTAGCGGGTGGAGTTGGCGTGCCGTACGAGGACGTCGCTCGCTTCCCGTACGGCGCTCTCGGCGGCGGAGAGGTCGGTGGCGCAGCCGCGCAGTGACCGGCGGGCCTCGGCCGCGGACTGCCGGGCCTCGTCGAGGCTGCCGGGGTACGGCTCGGGGGCCTCGGTGTCGTCGTCCGCACCGTGGTCCCTGAGCAGGTCCCGCAGGAGTGCGGCCGTCTCGTCGAAGCCGCCCGCCGAGTCCTCGGCGGTGCGGTGGGCGTGCAGCAGCTCGGCGTGGGCGGCGCGGGCGGTGTCCAGCGTCGCGGTGGCGGAGGCCAGTTCGGCCGTGGCGGTGCGCAGGAGGGCCTGGGCCTGCTCGGCGTCGGCGGGGACCAGTTCGTCGGGGAGTTCGGTGTGGTGGGACTCGCCGTCGGCCGGGGCCAGGCGCTCGGCCTCGCCGCGCAGCCGGCCCAGCTGCTCGCTCGCCGTGGAGGCCCGGCTCTCCAGGAGCTGCACCAGGGACTCGGCACGGGCCGCGGCGGCCTGCCGGGAGGGTCCGTCGGCGCCGTCGGTGCCTTCGAGGAGCTGGGCGGCCCGGGTGCGGACCTTGTTGGTGAGCCGGTCCAGCTCGGCGAGGGCGGCGCTCTCGTCGCTCTCCGCGCGGGCCTGTTCGGCGCGCAGGTCCGCGCCGACGCCCACCTTCTCGTACAGCTGGGAGGCGGCCCGGTACGCCTCGCGCAGGGCGGGGAGCGCGGGGCGCGGGGCATCGCCGTCGGGCTCCGGGAGCTGTTCGGGGGCGCCCGCGATCTCGGCGCGTTCGGCGCGCAGGGCGCGGGCCGTGCGGCGGGCGTCGTCGGCGGCGCGCTGCGCGGCCCTGCGGTCCTCGTCGGCGGCGCGGGCCCGCTCCAGGCAGACGGTGGCGCGGGCTTCGGACTCGGCCGCCTCGTCGGTCAGTTCGCGGAGCTTCGCCTGCCAGCCGGCGCGTTCGCGGAGCCGGTACGCGAGGCCCGCGAGGGCGTCGGCGGCCCGGCGGGCGCGCTGGGCCGCCTCCTGGCGCTCGTCACGGACGCGGGCGGTGTCCGCGGCCGCCTCGTCGGCCTCGGCGCGTACCGTACGGGCTTCCGCGAGCTCGGCCTCGGCCGTCTCCGCGGCGGTGCGGGCGGTACGGGCGGCCCCGGCGAGTTCGGCGAGCATGCCGGGCGGGCAGTCGGCGCGCCAGGAACCGATACGGGCGGCGAGGGCGCGGTCCGCGGTGAGCCGGGCGGCGAGGGCGCGAATGTCCTCGTCGCGGGCCGTGGTCCGGGTCCTGAGGGCCTGTCGCTCCTCGTCGGCCGCGTGCTCGTCGTGCATCGCCGGGTTCGGCGGGACGAGGAACACGCCCTCGGTGTGCGGGCCGACGGCCGGGACGGGGGCGAGCAGGGCGGCGGCGGTGCCGACGGCGACCGCGGAGCGCGGCAGCAGGGCGGCGCCGTCGAGGACCTCGCGGGCGCGGGCGTGCGAGTCGGGGTCGGTGATGACCACGCCGTCGACCAGCTCGGGGCGGGTGGCGAGGACCGCCGCGTGGTCGGCGGGGTCCACGGCCTGGGCGAGGTACCGCCAGCCGGGCAGGGCGGGGATGCCGTGCTCGCCGAGATATTCGACGGTGGCCAGGACGTCGGGTCCGGGCGGCAGCAGACCGCCGTCGCCGAGCGCGCCGAGGATCCGCGCGTCGTCGGCGGCCGCGGTGCGCAGTTCGAAGAGGCGTCGTTCGGCGGAGGCGATGCCCTGGTCGAGCAGTTCCCGCAGTTCGTCGGCGCTGCGGTCGAACTCCTGGGCCGTGAGCGGCTGTTCGCGGTTACCGGGCTGTTCCGCGGTGGCGGTGTGCGGGTGGTCGCCGCGGGCGGACCGGTCGGTCCCCCTCTCCCGGCCGGTCTCTCTCGCGGCGGGACGCGGGCCGGGGTCCGGCGCGGTGCCGTCCGTGCCGTGCGGGGCGTCCGGGTCGGTCTTTGTGCCGTGGAGTGCGGGAAGGCCCAGCAGGTCGGCCAGGCGGTGGTCGGCGGCGATCGACTCGGCGGCCCTGAGCTCGGCCTCGTACGACTGCTCCGCGGCCTGCGCGGCGTCGGCGGCACGGGCCGCGGCCAGTTCGGCGCGGCTCTCGGCGGCCGCGGCCTCCCTGGCCCGGTCGGCTGCCGAGCGGGCGGCTTCCCTGGCGGTGTCCCAGGCGGCGACGGCGGACTGTTCGGCGTCGCTCGCGGCGAGGGCGGCGCGCGCCGGGTCGGCGTCCGGCGCGGTGTCGTCGAGCCAGCCGGCCCGTACCGCCTGGGCCGTCTCCTGCTCGACCTCGGCGAGGCGCTGGCGCAGGTGCCCGGCCTCGCTGCGGGCGCGCTGGGCCTCGGTGGCGGCGGTGGTGGCGTCCCGGTGGGCGGTCTCGCCGGCGCGTTGCAGGGCGTCGGAGCGTTCCTCCTCCTCGTTGGCCAGGTTCTCGCCGGCCTCCGCGGCGATGTGCAGGGCCTGGACCAGGTCGGCGGCGGCCTCGGCACGGGCGGCGAGCGCGGGCGCGGCGTCCCGTTCGGCCTCCCGGATGGCGGCGGCCACCCGCGCGGAGCGGTCGGCGGCCGCACGGTGCCGCAGTACGGCCTCGGCGGCCTGCCAGGCGGAGTGCAGGGTGCGGGCGTCGACCAGTTCACGGCGCTGGGCGGCGGCGCCCTTCTCCGCCGCGGTCAGGGCCAGGGAGGCGTGCCGGTAGGCCAGTTCGGCGGCGACCAGGGCGCTGCGACTGCGCGCTTCTTCGGCCGTGGTGACGGTGTGGGCGGCGCCCGTCACCTGCTGGGCCAGTTCGGTGCTCCGGCCGCGTTCCCGGCCGGCGCGGGCGGAGAGCCTGCGGGCGAGCGTGCGGGTGCGGCGCTCGGCGCCGGCGTGGACGTCCCGGGCGCGGGAGCGGGTGTCGGCGGCCTCCACGATCCGTCCGAGCAGATCGACCGAGCCCGCCGTGAAGTCGCGTTCGGCGGTCAGTTCGGCCCGGCGGCCCAGCTTGTTGCCGAAGCCGCCGACCAGGTCCGCGAGACCGTCCGTGTCGCGGGTGTCGGTCACGGCCCGGAGCAGCAGGTCGGTGAAGTCGGAGTCCTTCTTGACCGCGAAGAGGCCCGCCGCCTCGCCCTCGTCGGCGTTCATCTCGCGCTGGTAGCGGAAGAGTTCGGGGTCGAGCCCGAGGTCCCCGAGGTGTTCGTTCCACCGGTCGTGGATCTCTTCCCAGTGCACGTCGAGGTGTTGGTAGAACTTGCCCGCCTCGGTCAGGGCGTCACGGAAGCCCTTCATCGTGCGTCGTCTGCCCCGCGCGCCGGAGGCGCCTTCGGCGGACGGGCGTACGGAGGTGGCCTCGGCGACCGGCAGGGAGTCCAGGCTGAGTCCGGGGCCGGGCCGGAAGGAGTACCAGGCCTCGGCGAATTTCCTCGGGTCGTTGGAGACCTGCCGGCCGCGCCATTCGCTGACCTTGCCGACGACCACGCACTCGCCGGTGAGGGTGTGCTGCCACTCCAGGGCGACGTGGCCGCAGTCGTCGGCGAGGAGGAACTTGCGCAGCACTCCGGAGCTGGCGCCGCCGAGGGTGTTGCGGTGGCCGGGCAGCATCACCGAGAAGATCAGCTTCAGCAGCACCGACTTGCCGCCGCCGTTCTCCAGGAAGAGCACACCGGCGGGCGCCGGGCGGCGCGGCGGGCCGATTGGCTCCTCCTCGAAGAACTCCGCCTGGGCCGGCGCGGGGTTGGGCACGGGCTCGCCCACTCCACGCAGGTCAAGCACGGTGTCGGCGTAGCGCGCACCGGCAGGCCCGATGGAGTAGAGGCGGACCCGGGACAGCTCGTACATGGCGGCGGACTCTCGTCGTTCGGACGGTGGAGACAGAGGGTGGTAAAGGCAGTGAGGCGGTGAGGAGGGAAGCGGCGGGAGCCGGTCAGGCGTGGAAGGGCAGACCGGCGTCGGCGACCAGCTCCAGGTCGTCGGGGTCGGGCGGCGGCAGCAGCGTCGCCGTGCCGTCGGTGACCGGGACCACTCCGAGGTCCAGCAGTTCGGCCATGGCGGCGCCGCCGGCCATGTCGCGTACCTGGAGCTGGTAGCGGGCGGTGGTGCGGAAGGCGCCGCCGGCGTCGTCCCCGGTGCGCTGGAGGAAACCGGAATCGGTGAGGAAGGCGACGGCCTTCCCGACGATGCCGGTGGTGGAGCCGGCCAGCCGCCGGGCGTCCTTCGTCGCCCCGGTGGCGCTGCGCCGGGCGTAGATCCGCCAAGCCGCTTCGAGGCCGGGGGCATCGGTGGCCGGGTCGGTGTTGTCCCCGTGCTCCTCCGCGCGTTCCTCCAGCCGACGGCATGCCTGACGTACGAAGGAGTCGACGCCGTTGACCGTGATGCGGCCGATGTACGCGTCGTCGGCGAGGTCCTCGGGGCGGGGGAAGGCCATCGCGGCGACGGCAAGGTGTGCGAGCCCGTGCAGGAAGCGGTCGGCGGAGTCGGCGGAGGCGCGACGGGCGTAGTCGCCCATGCGGACGGCGAAGACGGAGTCCTCCCCCGCCGTCACGGCCATGCCCGCACGGGGGGACACCTCCAGGACGACCAGGCCCAGTCCGGTCGCCACCGCGTCGGCGAGCCGGGCGAAGGCGGGCTCCTCCCGGTAGCGGCGGAGCAGTTCGGCGTACTCGGCGTCGCGGGCGGGCAGCAGCTTGGGCTGGAGGCCGAAGGCGACGAGCCGGGCGGCGTCGGCCGCGTCGGCCGGGGTGACGGACGCGGGGGCAGGACTCGCAGGGTCGGCGGGCGCCGTGCTCTCGGTGGCGTACGCGGCGGTCGGCTCGCTCCACGCGTCGGTGTGCTGTGCGCGGTGGTCGCTCACGACTGTCGCTCCTTGCTGCGGAAACTCTTCGGTACGGAGTGGACGGCACCGGATCTCGCGGTCGCCGCCGCGGCGGATGCCGGGCGAGCGGTGGCTCTCGCGGTCGCCGCCCGGAACGGTGCGAAGTGGCCGGCGTACCCGCCGAGGGCTGTCGCGCACACACCGACGAGGCACGGCCGGCCCCGGTCGGCGGACGCGGGGCGGGGCGAGGGGCGGTGGGCCGGGCGCGGTGCGCCGGTCATGACGCCTCCGAGCGATCCGCGGCCATCCCGGCGGCGTCCAGCAGGGCCGTGCCCACGATCAGGTCGGCGCCGCCGAACTCCGGGTCGTCGAGCTGCGTTCCGTCGTCCACGGAGAACAGCAGGCGCTGCTCCCCCTGCCGGTAGGCGGTGCCGACCGGCGGGCTCGCGGCGTGCACCGCGAGCAGGGCGACCAGATAGGGCAGTTCCGGGTCGCGGCGGCGGGCCTCGGCGAGGAGTCCGGAGAGTCTTCTCGGGGCCTCGTGCTCCAGGTCGAGGAGCTCCATGGCGCTCGCGAGCTGCTCCTCGCTGAACCGGCTGTCGTCCGGGGTGGCGATCAGGTCGGGTTCGGGCATCTCGGCGCCCAGGTGCTCCCGCTCCAGAGGCGGGGTGAGCAGCATGTCGACGAGGTCGCCCATCCGTACCGAGGAGGGGGTGCGCAGCCCGGTGCCGCGGGCGAAGAAGGCGTCGGTGACGCGGATGGCCCGTTCCACGGGGAGCGGCAGCAACGGGGCGACCAGCTGGCCGTAGAGGTCGAGGCCGGTGCGGGCGGCGGGGGTGGCGAACGCCTGCCGGTCCTGTTCGGCGCGGAAGAGCGGGCCGGCCTCCAGCAGGCGGGACTGCAGCTGGGTGTGGCGGCGGATGCAGTCCTTGACGATGTCGACGAGTTCGGCGGCGCGCCTCTTGTTCTCGGGGTCCTCGGCCTCGTCCCGGGCCTTGCGGATGTTGGTGAGGATCGCGTTCTCGTGGCGGTAGCGGTCGGCGACGTGGTCCAGCGCTTCGGCGATCATGTCGGGCACGGCGTTGAGCCAGTCGACCGCCCGGACGTTGCGCCGGGTGGCCTCCAGCGTCCTGCGGAGGGTCTCCGCGTACTGGACGGTGCGGTAGCGGGCCTGTTCGGCGGCGAGCTGCGCGTCCGCGAGGCGGCCCCGGCTGATGAGGACCTCCAGCTTGACCTCGGCGGCGATCTGGGCGCTGGTGACGTCCGTGTCGAGGGCGCCGACCAGGACGTTGACGGCCTCGTCGGTGGTGCGGAGGTAGACCGTGCCGCCGTGTCCCGGGACCTCTTCGATCAGTTTGAAGTCGTAGTCCCGGCGGGTGTAGAGGCCGTCGGCGCCGAAAGTGCCGTACACGGCGCGGAATCCGCGGTCCACGCTGCCGACGTTGATCAGGTTCTCCAGCACCCAGCGGGCCACCCGCTCGTGCTCGGCGGCCGGGCGGGCGGGAGCCTGGGCGGCGACGCGGGGAAGCAGCCTGCTCACTATCTGGTCGTGGTCGGCGCCGGTGTCGAAGTCCATGTTGAGCGTCACGAGATCGATCGCGGCGAGCGCCACCTCGGCCATCGCGTAGACCGTGTACTCCCCGGCCAGATTCGCCTTGCGCACATCGAGGTCGTGCAGCGGCGCCGTGCAGGCGAGCGCGCGCAGCCGCCGCGCGAGCCCCTCGTCGGCGGCCGGGCCCGGGGCGGGTCGCGGCCCCGCGCTGAGCTGGGGCGCAGCGTTGTCCGTGTAGGCAGGCGAAGTCACGGTGCACAGATTAGGTCCTCACACCGACACCGGTCGAAACGACGCAGAAGCGACCCCTGCCCCGGCACCGCCGGCAGCGCGGCCGGGTGCCGTCGCGCAGCGGCCCGGCCACCGTCGTCACCGCCGTCGTGCGGGGTTCCGGCGGCGCCCCGGCACCGCCGCGCGAAGTCCTGCGGCAGCGTCACGGCCGGCCGTCGGCGGGTTCGGCCGAGGGGTCGTCGCGGTCCGGTTCCGGGGTCCCGTATCCCCCGCCGCCCGGGGTGCGGAGCACCAGTACGTCGCCCGGCTCCAGGTCGGCCGTGTCGCAGCCGCGCAGCGGGGTGGGCGGGCGGCCGTCCGGGTGCTCGACGTGCTGGTCGCCCGGGGCGCCGGGTTCGCCGCCCGCCATGCCGTAGGGGCGGACCCTGCGGTGGCCGGAGAGCAGGGCCACGGTGACGGGTTCCAGGAAGCGGATCCGGCGCTCCACGCCGCAGCCGCCGTGCCGGCGGCCGACGCCTCCGCTGCCCTCCCGTACCCGGAAGCTCTCCAGCAGTACGGGGTAGCGCCATTCGAGGACTTCGGGGTCGGTGAGGCGGGAGTTGGTCATGTGGGTCTGCACGGCGTCGGCTCCGTCGAAGTCCTCGCCCGCGCCCGAGCCGCTCGCCACGGTCTCGTAGTACTGGACCCGTTCGTTGCCGAAGGTGAGGTTGTTCATGGTGCCCGAGCCCTCGGCCTGGATGCCGAGGGCGGCGTACAGGGCGCCGGTGACGGCCTGGGAGGTCTCCACGTTTCCCGCGACGGTGGCCGCGGGGTGGACGGGCGCCAGCATGGAGCCTTCCGGAATTCTCACTTCCAGGGGTTTGAGGCAGCCGCTGTTGAGCGGGATGTCGTCGTCGACCAGGGTCCGGAAGACGTACAGCACGGCTGCCATGACCACGGACTTCGGCGCGTTGAAGTTGTCCGGCTGCTGCGGTGACGTGCCGGTGAAGTCGACGACCGCGCTGCGGGCGGTCCGGTCCACGGTGAGGGAGACCTCGATGACCGCGCCGTTGTCGGTCTCGTAGCGGTAGGCGCCGTCGTGCAGTGCGGCGACGATCCGGCGGACGGACTCCTCGGCGTTGTCCTGCACGTGGCCCATGTACGCGGCGACGGCGTCGCGGCCGAACTGTTCGACCATGCGACGGAGTTCGGCGATGCCCTTCTCGTTGGCGGCGATCTGGGCGCGCAGGTCGGCGATGTTGGTGTCGGGATCGCGGGAGGGGTACTCGGCGGTGGTGAGCAGTTCGCGCGTCTCGGCCTCGCGGAACCTGCCGTCCCGCACCAGCAGCCAGTTGTCGAACAGCACGCCCTCCTCGTGGACGGTGCGGCTGAAGGCGGGCATGGAGCCGGGGGTGATGCCGCCGATCTCGGCGTGGTGTCCGCGCGAGGCCACGAGGAAGAACGGTTTCCCGCTGCCGCCCTCCTCGAACACCGGGGTCACGACGGTGATGTCGGGCAGATGGGTGCCACCGTGGTACGGGTCGTTGACCGCGTACACGTCCCCGGGGCGCATCGACCCGCCGTTGCGGCGCAGCACCTCCTTGATGGACTCCCCCATCGAGCCGAGGTGGACGGGGATGTGCGGGGCGTTGGCGATCAGGTTGCCGTCCGCGTCGAAGAGCGCGCAGGAGAAGTCCAGCCGCTCCTTGATGTTGACGGAGTGGGCCGTGTTCTCCAGACGCACACCCATCTGTTCGGCGATCGACATGAAGAGGTTGTTGAAGACCTCCAGCATGACGGGATCGACCCGGGTGCCGACGGCCGTGCGCTCCGGCCGCGGGGTCGCCCGGGTGAGCAGCAGATGGCCGGTGTCGGCGAGCGTGGCCCGCCAGCCCGGGGTGACGACCGTGGTGGCGTCCGCCTCGGCGATCACGGCGGGGCCGGTCACGGTGTCCCGGGGGCACAGCTCGTCGCGACGGTGGAGGGGGGTCTCGTGCCAGTGTCCGTCGGCGAACATCCGCACGGTGTCGTGCGGGCGCGGTTGCGCGCCGTCCCGGCGCGGGCGGCCGACCGGTCGGGGCCGGTGCCGGCCCGCCGCCCCGGTCGCCTCGACCGACACGGCTTCGACGACCAGGGGCTTGTCCATGGTGAACGCGTAGCGGGAGCGGTGCTCGGCGGTGAACGCCTCGGCCATAGCGGGTGCGGTGTCCAGGTCGACGGGCAGGCTCGCGTCCGTTCCGGCGTAGCGCAGGAGCACCCGGGCGCGGGTGCTGATCGCGCTGTCGGGGATGGCGTCGGCGCGCAGTTCGGCGCGGGTGCGGGCGGCCAGTTCGTCGCAGAGCGCGCCCACCTCCTCGCGGGTCGCCCCGTCCAGTTCCGCCTCCACGGACCGCTCGCGCATGGCGGTGGCGTCGGCGAGGCCGATGCCGTACGCGGACAGCACACCGGCGAGCGGGGGCACCAGGACCGTGTCGATGCCCAGGGAGTCGGCGACGGCGCAGACGTGCTGGCCGCCGGCGCCGCCGAAGCCGGTGAGGGCGTAGCGGGTGATGTCGTGTCCGCGTTGCACGGAGATCTTCTTGACCGCGTTCGCCATGTTGAGCACGGCGATCTCCAGGAATCCGGCGGCGACCTCGGCGGCGGCGGGCCGGGTTCCGGTGGCGTGCGCGATCTCGTCGGCGAGTGCGTCGAAGCGTTCGCGCACGAGGTCGGCGTCGAGCGGGAGGTCGCCGTCCGGTCCGAAGACGGCCGGGAAGTGCGCGGGCTGGATGCGGCCGAGCATCACGTTGGCGTCGGTGACGGTCAGCGGTCCGCCGCGCCGGTAGCAGGCCGGGCCGGGTACCGCGCCCGCCGAGTCGGGGCCGACCCGGTAGCGCCGGCCGTCGAAGTGCAGGACGGAGCCGCCGCCGGCCGCGACGGTGTGGATGCTCATCATGGGGGCGCGCATCCGGACACCGGCCACCTGGGTGCCCAGTTCGCGTTCGAACGCGCCCGCGTAGTGCGACACGTCGGTGGACGTGCCGCCCATGTCGAAGCCGATGACGCGGTCGAAGCCGGCCTGTCCGGAGGTGCGGGCCATGCCGACCACGCCGCCGGCGGGCCCGGAGAGCACCGCGTCCTTGCCCCGGAAGTGGGAGGCTTCGCGCAGCCCGCCGTTGGACTGCATGAACATCAGCCGGATGCCGTCGAGTTCACCGGCGATCGTGTCGACGTACCGGCGCAGGATCGGCGACAGGTAGGCGTCGACGACGGTGGTGTCGCCGCGCGGTACGAGCTTGATCAGTGGGCTCACCTCGTGCGAGCAGCTGATCTGGGTGAAGCCCGCCGCGCGGGCGGCGGCGGCCACGGCGCGTTCGTGCGCGGGGTGGCGGTAGCCGTGCATCAGGACCACGGCGACGCCGCGCAGTCCGTCGGCCCGTGCGGCCGCCAGGTGCCCGGCCAGGGCGTCCAGGTCCGGCGGGGTCAGGACCCGGCCCCGGGCGTCGATCCGCTCGGGCACCTCGATCACCCGCTCGTAGAGGGCCTCGGGCAGCAGGATGCGGCGGTCGAAGAGCTTCGGCCGGTTCTGGTACGCGATACGCAGGGCGTCCCGGAAGCCCTCCGTGACGACCAGGACGGTCGGCTCGCCGCGCCGTTCCAGCAGGGCGTTGGTGGCGACCGTCGTGCCGATCTTCACCGTGTCCACCCGGTCGGCGGGGACCGGTTCGCCGGGGCCGAGGCCCAGCAGTGCCCTGATCCCGGCCACGCCCGCGTCGCGGTAGCGGTCCGGGTCGTGGGAGAGGAGCTTGCGGGTGACCAGCCGTCCGTCCGGGTCCCGGCCCACCACGTCGGTGAACGTGCCGCCACGGTCGATCCAGAACTCCCAGCGTCCGCTCATCCCTCCATGGTGGCCCGTGGGGCGGGCCGGGTACAGGAGGGCGCGGCGGGGCCGGGGGGTGCTCGGCCCGTACGGAGGGTGGCGGGCCTGCGGGCGCGGGCCCGGTCCCGCGGGGTGTGCGTCCGGGTGCCGGGGCCACGCCCCGTGCGGTCAGACCGCGGGGGCGTCGGGCCCGATCCTGCTGCGCACCGCCGTCTGCACCTCGGCCTCCTCGGCCGGGTCCGCGGCGAGGCGGCGCAGGCGTTCGGCGACCTTGATGTCGCCGGTCTCCGCGTGGAGTGCGGCGACCTCCCGGGTGGTCTCCTCGCAGTCCCACAGGCATTCGACGGCGAAGCCGGTGGCGAAGGAGGGGTCGGTGGCGGCCAGGGCGCGGGCCGCCCGGCCGCGCAGGTGCGACGAGGACGTCTCCCGGTAGACGTGCCGCAGCACGGGGGCGGCGCAGGCGATGCCCAGCCGGCCCGCGCCGTCGACGAGGGTCCACAGCCGCGGGGCGTCCGGTCCCTCGCCCCGTACGGCCTCGCGGAGCGCGCCGAGGACCAGGGGGGCGTCCTGGGCGTTGCCGCGGCAGGCGAGCACACCGGCGGCGGAGGCGCCGAGCGCGTCGGGTCGCCGGGCCCAGCGTCTGGCCCGGTCCACGGCCGCCTCGCCGCACATCCGCTCGAAGGCGGCGACGGACGCCTCGGCGACGGTGCGCGAGAGGCTCACCGCCCCGGCCTCGATCAGGTCGAGCACGGCCGGGTCCCTGGCCTCCGCCAGGTAGTGCAGGGCGGCGCAGCGCGCGCCGTCCGGCCCGCTGCGGGCGGCCTCGACGATCACCGGCCGGTCCTCGGGGCCCGCGACGGCGTTGAGGCAGCGGGCGGCGGGCACGTGGAGGGCGCTGCCGCGCTCGTGTCCCTGCTGGGCCCAGTCGAGGACGGCCCGGACGCTCCAGCCGGGGCGGGGTCCGCCGGGCCGCATCTGGCGCTGCCAGCGGTCGAACGAGCCGCGTTCCGAGGCAGCCCTGACCCGGCCGCCGACCGCTTCGCGCGGGTCGTCCGCCCAGAGCCGCCAGGGGCGGGGTTCGTAGGCGTCCCGCACGGCCGCGGCCAGTTCGGCGGCGCCCTCCTCGGTGTCCGGGAACCTGCCGAGGACGGGTACGGCGAGGGCGCGCAGTTCCGCGTCGTCGTCGCGCAGGGCGAGTTCGTCCAGGGCCCAGGCCCAGTTGGCGCCGGTCGCGGCGTACCGCCGCAGCAGGGCCAGGGCGTCCTCGCGTCCGTACGAGGCGAGGTGGCCGAGCACGGAGAGGGCCAGTCCGGTGCGTGAGTCGTCGGTGTCGAGGTGGTCGTCGGGACCGCACAGGTGCCGTTCGATCTCTTCGACGCCGCCGTCGAGGTCGAGATACAGGCGTGCGTAGTAGAGGGAGCGGTTCTCCACCTGCCAGTCGTGGCGGGGGTCGCTCAGGACGCAGTGGTTGAGAGCCGTCAGGGCCTCGGGGCGCGGTGCGGCGAGCGCGTGGAGCGTGCCGTCGCCGCGGCCTCTCTGCAGCAGGCCGAGCAGGGTGCCGCTCGGCGCTATGAACGGATCGAACATGGAAAAAGCCTCACATCAAGCTGTCGACGCAACCGGGACTGTGCAGTTCCAAGTGCCGGGTGGGCACTACGCCGCGCAGCGACATGATCGTCCGACCGCCGTCTTCTGCTTGGTGTAGAGCATCTTCCTCTGCCTCTCGTCGGTGGCCCGAACCAGGGCCCGCGACGTCATGATGACCCAGCCATTTCGCCACCGCGACCACATTTACGGCGTACCCGGTCAGCGGGAGCCGAAGAGTTCCAGCAGGTCGGCCTTGCCGAACATGCGGGCCGTGTCGAGGGCGGAGGGCGTTCCGGCGGCCGGGTCGGCCCCTGCGGCGAGCAGGGCCCCGATCACCGCGTCCTCGCCCTTGAAGACCGCACCGGCGAGCGGCGTCTGCCCCCGGTCGTTGGCCCGGTCCGGGTCGGCTCCGCGCTCGACGAGGGCCGTGACGGCGGCGGCGTGCCCGTGGTAGGCGGCGAGCATCAGCAGCGAGTCCCCGCGGTCGTTGGTGAGGTTGGCGGGCACGCCGGCGTCGACGTACGCGGCGAGCGTCTCGGTCTCACCGCGGCGAGCGAGGTCGAAGACCTTCGTCGCCAGCTCGATCACCTCGGGATCGGGGGTTTCGCTCATCACGGGGGCCGCCTTCCGTTTTTCCGGTCCCGACTGTTGCCGAACCGCCTGGACGCACGCCGTGAAGGCCGTGCGAATGAACCGACAGGGTACTGCCCGACCGGCCGGACGGACCGGCCCACCCGGAACGGGGAATCGCCTGCGGCGTACCTCGCCCCGCATTCCGCTTCGCCGGAACCGCCCTACGGCCATTCAAGTGAAAATAACGACTTTTCACCCGAATGCGACTTTTGCCGTATGGATACTTCCGGTGAACCTGGAAGGACTCATGGTGACCGTCCCCTCAACCAGGAGAACCTCTCATGATCCTGTCCATGTCAGGCGTCGTCATTCTCGGCATCATCGTCTTCCTGTTCTTCAGGAAGGACGGCCTCAAGGCCTCGCACGCCCTCGTCACCGCCCTGTTCGGCTTCTACCTGGCGGGCACCGCCATCGCGCCGAGCATCACCGCGGGCGGCGCGAGCCTCGCCGGTCTTCTGGGCGGGATCAAGTTCTGACCCTCCGCGACCGCTCCCACCCCTTCAGGAGACATCAGGAGACAGACGTGGCCCGGCGACCACTTCCCCGCATTCTGAGCAGCGGCAGCGCCTCGATCACTCGCAGTCGCGAGTTCGCGCGCACGGCCGCCGACAACGCCACCGACGTCCTCCACCCGCTGATCACGGTCACCCGTGGTCTGCGGCTGCTGGCCGGCGCCGGACGGCAGAGGTGGGCCGCGACGCCCAAGGACAGGCGTGGTCCCACGCTGTTCCTCGTCGCGGCCTGCGTCCTCGTGTTCGCGCTCCTCCCGTACGGGGGCCTGATCGCCCTGGTCACGGTGATGGGCGCCGCCGCCTGGGCGGGGCGGGAGCGGACCCCCGCGAAGACCGGCCCCGACGAGGCGGAGACCGCCCGGCTCCGTTCCCTGTACGAGGCGCTCGTGCCGTACTTCTCCGTGGCCGACGACCCCGATCCGCTGTTCGCCCACGGCGGCGACTGGGAGAAGGCCCTCGGTGAGTACCGGTTCGACGACAACGGACGGCCGACCCGCCTCCAGGTGACGTACCCCGCCCACTTCACCGACAGCGAGGCCGACTCCCGGGCCCGGATCGAGCAGCTGCTGCACACCAAGTCCGGCCGTGGCCGCGAGTACCGCTTCACCTGGGACGAGGAGGCGAACCGGCTCGTCATGAACGTCCTCGACGCCCTGCCCACCTCGATCTGCGCCCAGCGGTTCGTGACCGCGCCCGGCGAGACCGTGCTGGGCTTCACCGACGACGACGCGGTGCAGCGCACGGTCCCCGTGCAGGACGGCGACACGATGCGCGACGCCCCTCCGGTCGTCTGGCGCACGGGCGCCCGTTCCACCGAGCCGCACCTGCTGGTCGTCGGGCAGCCCGGCAGCGGCACCACGACCCTGCTGCGCTCCATCGCCCTCCAGGCGCTCCAGCACGGCGACATCCTGATCGTCGAGGGCGGGGGGACGGGCGAGTACGCCTTCCTGACCGGACGCGACGGCGTGCTGGGCGTGGAGTGCGGCTCGGCCGGTGCGTCGGCGACCCTGGAATGGGCGGTCCACGAGACGGAGCGGCGGCTGCTCGCCGCGAACCGGGCCCGGCAGGCCGGCCGTCCCGCCCCCGACGACGTCCGGCGCCCGCTCTGGATCCTGCTGGACCGGCCCGGCGCCCTCGGGCACCTGGCCGCCGCCGACGGCAGGCCCGACCCGCGGGAACTGCTCCAGGTGCCGCTGCGGCACGGCAGGGCCGCCAACGTCACCGTGGTGCTGGCCGAGCAGTTCGACGGCCTGGACTCCCTCGGCGAAACCGTGCCGGCCCACACCCGGGCCCGGGTGGTGCTCGGCCACTGCTCCCGCGAGCAGATCGAGACGGTGCTCGGCGCCGAGCCGCCCACCGTCCCGCCCCCCGGCATCCCGGCCGGCCGTGGCTACGCCCGGCTCGGTACCGGTCCGGTGCTCCGGCTCCAGGTGCCCGCCACACCCGACCCCTACGACGAGGCCACCGGCGAGGCGCAGCGGCAGGCGGTGCTCTGCCTGCTCCCGGAGCGGCGGGACCCGGCCGGTACGGCGACGGCGGCGGACGGAGCGGACGCCGGGCCGGGCGTCCCGGAACCGGTGCTGCCGCGCACCATGACCGCCGCCGCGGCCGTCGAGGCGGCCGACTGAGCGGGCCGGGGCGCGGGCCCGTCCCGGTGGCGGGCCGCACGGCCGGTCACCGGGACGGCCCCGCCGCCCCGGTCAGGCCACGAACGTCCGCGGCGTCTCGACCCCCGCGCCCGCGCCCGACCCCACCAGCCGCGCGGCCGCCGCGAGCCGGACCGCCGCCTCGTCCGCGACCGGCCCCGTGACCGTGAACGGCAGCCGCACGTACCCCTCGAAGGCGCCGTCGACCCCGAAGCGGGGGCCGGAGGGGACCCGGATGCCGACCCGCTCCCCGGCCACCGCGAGCCGGGAGCCGGAGAGGCCGCCGGTGCGCACCCAGAGCGTGAGGCCGCCGCTCGGCACGGAGAACTCCCAGTCGGGCAGCTCCCGGCGGACCGCGGCGACGAGCGAGTCCCGGTTCTCCCGCGCCTGTTCGCACCTCAGCCGGACGGCCTCCTCCCAGCCGCCGGTGCGCATCAGCCAGTTGACGGCGAGCTGTTCCAGGACGGGCGTCCCCATGTCGGCGTAGGCGCGGGCGGCCACCAGGCTGCGGATGACGTCCGGGGCCGCGCGCACCCAGCCGATCCGCATGCCTGCCCAGAACGCCTTGCTCGCCGACCCGACGGTGAGCACGGTGGAGCCCGCCGGGTCGAAGGCGCAGACCCGGCGCGGCATCCGCACGTCGTCGTCGAGGCGGAGCTCGTTCATCGTCTCGTCGACGACCAGGACCGTGCCGGCGGAACGGGCGGCTTCCACCAGGTCCCGCCGCCGGTCCTCGTCGGCCAGCGCGCCGGTCGGGTTGTGGAAGTCGGCGACGACGTAGGCGAGCCGCGGCGCCGCGTCCCGCAGCACCTGCCGCCACCGGTTCATGTCCCAGCCGCCGAGCCCCTCCTCCATCGCCACCGGCACCAGCCGGGCGCCCGTCTCCCGCATCAGCTGCAGGATGTTGGCGTAGCTCGGGGACTCCACCGCGATCCGCTCGCCGCGGCCGGCGAAGAGATGGCAGATCGCATCGATCGCACCCATCGCCCCGGTGGTGACCATGATCTGTTCGGGCATGGTCGGGATGCCGCGCCCGGTGTACCGGTCGGCGATCATCTGCCGCAGGTCGGGCAGTCCGGCCGGGTAGTCGCCGTGGGTGTGGGCGTACGGCGCCAGTTCCTCGATGGCGCCCTGCACGGCCCGGGTCAGCCAGGGTTCGGGCGCGGGCAGCGAGGCGCACCCCAGGTCGATCATCGAACCGAGCGACTCCGGGGGCAGCGGTTCCAGGCCGCGGGCGGGCAGCGGGTTGCCCGCGGGTACGGCGGTCCAGCTGCCGGCCCCCCGGCGGGACTCCAGGAACCCTTCGCTCCGCAGCGCCTCGTAGGCGGCGGCGACGGTGGTGCGGCTGACGGACAGCGCGAGCGCCAGTTCGCGCTCGGCGGGCAGCCGGGCGGCGACCGGCACCCGGCCCTCCAGGACCAGGAGACGGATGCCGTCGGCCAGTGCACGATAGGCGGGCGGCCTGCGGGTGCCCGGCCCGGCGGGCCGGGACTGCTGGGCCTGGAGCTGCCGGGCGAGCTGTGTCGCACCCACCGCCGAAGTCCACTGAGCCATGGAAATCAGTCCACCTTCCTCGGATTGGCCATAGTTGGCAGCCAATCCCCTGCCACAGAGTGACACGCGGCAGTCCACACCCACCACACCAGGGGGCACCTCTTGTCCACCGCCACCGCCCCTCGCAGGGCCCGCCTCTCCCGTCGGCTGATCCAGCTGTACGTCGGTCTCGCGCTGTACGGGGCGAGTTCGGCGCTCCTGGTACGGGCCGGCCTGGGCCTCGAACCCTGGGGCGTGCTGCACCAGGGACTGGCCGAGCGCACCGGGCTGTCCATCGGGGTCGTCTCGATCGTCGTCGGCGCCGTCGTCCTGCTGCTGTGGATCCCGCTCCGGCAGCGGCCCGGACTGGGCACCGTCTCCAACGTCTTCGTCATCGGCATCGCCATGGACGGCACGCTCGCGCTCGTGCCCGAGCCGCACGGCCTCGCGATACGCAGCGCCGTGCTGGTCGCGGGGGTCGTCGTCAACGGGATCGCGACGGGCCTGTACATAGCGGCACGCTTCGGCCCGGGTCCGCGCGACGGGCTCATGACCGGGCTGCACCGGCGCACCGGCCGCTCCGTCCGGCTCGTGCGCACCCTGCTGGAGGTGGCGGTCGTGGTGACCGGCTTCCTGCTCGGCGGTTCCCTCGGCGCGGGCACGGTCCTGTACGCCCTTTCCATCGGCCCGCTCGCCCAGTTCTTCCTGCGCCTGTTCGCGGTCGACGGGGAGGCACCGGCCGGGGAGCCCGCGGTGTCGTCCGCCACGTCCGCGCCGGACGACGGAGACGGGGCCGCCACCGGCCGGACACCCGGGCAGGCCATACTTCCGCAGTGACCTCCGTACGCCATCCCTACCTGGATCACCCCGCGACGATCCCCTTCGCCCACCGGGGCGGTGCGGCGGACGGGATCGAGAACACCGTGGCCGCGTTCCGCCGGGCCGCCGACGCCGGGTACCGCTATTTCGAGACCGATGTGCACACCACGTCGGACGGCCGCCTGGTGGCCTTCCACGACACCACCCTGGACCGGGTGACGGACGCCCGCGGCCGGATGGCCGAGCTGCCGTGGAGCGAGGTGCGGCGGGCCCGGGTGGGGGGCCGGGAACCGCTGCCGCTCTTCGAGGAGCTGCTGGAGACGTTCCCCGGGGCCCGGTGGAACGTCGACGTCAAGGCCGAGTCCGCGCTGGTCCCGCTGATCGAGCTGATCCGCCGGACGGACGCCTGGGACCGGGTGTGCGTCGGCTCGTTCTCGGAGGCCAGGGTCGCCAGGGCCCAGCGGCTGGCGGGCCCCCGGCTGGCCACCTCCTACGGCGTCCGCGGCGTGCTGGGACTGCGGCTGCGCTCGTACGGCATACCGGCGGCGCTGCGGGCGGGAGCGGTGTGCGCCCAGGTGCCGGAGAGCCAGAACGGGATCCGGGTGGTCGACCGCCGCTTCGTGCGCGAGGCGCACGCGCGCGGGCTCCAGGTGCACGTATGGACCGTGAACGAGCCGGAGCGGATGGCGACGCTTCTCGACCTCGGCGTGGATGGCATCATGACCGATCACATCGAGACGCTGCGCACGGTGTTGAGCGAACGGGGAGCCTGGGCCTGACGCCACCGTGCGGGGTCTTCACGGGGAGAGATGAGGGGGGTGGCGGTTTGAACGCCGAGACCGCGGACGCCGCTGGGCCGATCGGACCGACCGAGGAGTCCGACGACGGCGCGAGCCGCAGACGCGAACAACGCGGCTGGTATTTCTACGACTTCGCCTGCTCGGTCTACTCGACGAGCGTGCTGACGGTGTTCATCGGGCCCTATCTCACCTCGATCGCCAAGGCCGCCGCCGACGCCGACGGCTTCGTGCATCCGCTCGGCATCCCGGTGCGCGCCGGATCGCTGTTCGCCTACGCGGTCTCCGTGTCCGTCGTGATCGCGGTGATCCTGATGCCGATCGCGGGGGCCGCGGCGGACCGCACGGGGCGGAAGAAACCGCTGCTCGCGACCGCCGCCTACGTGGGGGCCGCCGCGACCACCGGCATGTTCTTCCTGGACGGCCACCGCTATCTGCTCGGTGCCTTCCTGCTGATCGTGGCGAACGCGTCGGTCTCGGTGTCGATGGTGCTCTACAACGCCTATCTGCCGCAGATCGCCGAACCCGAGGAACGGGACGCGGTCTCCTCGCGGGGCTGGGCCTTCGGGTACACCTCGGGCGCGTTCGTCCTCGTCCTGAACCTGGTCCTGTACACGGGCCACGAGTCGTTCGGCCTCTCCGAGTCCGACGCGGTACGGATCTGCCTGGCCTCGGCCGGTGTGTGGTGGGGCGCCTTCACGCTCGTGCCCCTGCGCAGACTGCGCGACCGGCGGGTGGCGCCGGGCGGCGAGGGGGCGGTCGGCTCGGGATGGCGACAGTTGCTGGCCACCCTGCGCGACATGCGCCGCCATCCGCTGACGCTCTCCTTCCTGCTGGCGTACCTCGTGTACAACGACGGGGTCCAGACGGTGATCTCCCAGGCGTCGGTGTACGGCTCGGAGGAACTGGGCCTCGACCAGACGACGCTGATCACGGCGGTGCTGCTGGTGCAGGTGCTCGCGGTGGCCGGAGCCCTGGGGATGGGCCGACTGGCACGGACGTACGGTGCGAAGCGCACGATCCTCGGCTCGCTCGTCGTCTGGACGCTGATCCTGGTGGCCGGTTACTTCCTCCCGGCCGGCGAACCCCTCTTCTTCTACCTGCTGGCCTCGGCGATCGGCATGGTGCTCGGCGGCAGCCAGGCGCTGTCGCGCTCGCTGTTCTCCCACCTGGTGCCGCGCGGCAAGGAGGCCGAGTACTTCTCCGCGTACGAGATGAGCGACCGCGGCCTGAGCTGGCTGGGGCCGCTGGTGTTCGGGCTCGCGTACCAGCTGACCGGCAGTTACCGGGATGCGATCATCTCGCTGGTGGTCTTCTTCGCGGTCGGTTCCGTGCTGCTCGCACGGGTGCCGATCCGGCGTGCCGTGGCGGCTGCGGGCAATCCCGTACCGGAACGGATTTAGACGTTGAAGTGAAAGGCCGGTAGTGTACGCCTTTGGCCTGCCCGGAGGACCGTTACTGCGAGTGGAAGAAGCCGAACCGTTGGGTGACAACTACCGCCAGATGTGACAAACCGGGCATGGGTGGGTACCCCACCCCTGAAAAAGCAGCGGCACGACGGGCGACGCATGACCGGCAACGGGAATCTTTGCCGCCGACCGGACGTTGACCGGATGACGACGACAGCGACACCTGTCCTGTGGGCGACAAGCCCGGGAGGCACGATTCATGAGTGAGCGAGCTCTCCGCGGTACGCGCCTCGTGGTGACCAGCTACGAGACGGACCGCGGCATCGATCTGGCCCCGCGCCAGGCGGTGGAGTACGCATGCCAGAACGGACATCGTTTTGAGATGCCGTTCTCGGTAGAGGCGGAAATTCCGCCGGAGTGGGAGTGCAAGGCGTGCGGCGCCATGGCACTCCTGGTGGACGGGGATGGCCCCGAGGAGAAGAAGGGCAAGCCCGCGCGTACGCACTGGGACATGCTCATGGAGCGGCGCACCCGCGAGGAGCTGGAGGAGGTGCTGGCCGAGAGGCTGGCGGTCCTGCGCTCCGGAGCCATGAACATCGCCGTGCATCCGCGGGACAGCCGGAAGTCCGCCTGACCGCGCAGCACCGCACCACCACAGAGCCGCGGGCCGCGACACCGAATGCGTGTCGCGGCCCGCGGCTCTGTCGCGTCCCCGCGCACCCGCCCCGCGGCCGTCGTGGGGCCCCGGGGCGCCTTTCGTCCCCGCCCGGCCGGGCGGGGACGGTCGGGTGCCGGGTGCGCGCGGTCAGGGGGTCAGCGGCGGGCGGGGGGTCTCGTCGGGGCGTGCGCCGGGCCCCGCCTCGTCCTGGCGGACGACCTCGCCCTGGATGACCTTTCCGTCCGGCCGGTGCATGCGGGCCTGCTGGAAGGCGCCGGAGAGGCTGCCGGGGGCCGCGGCGCTCATCCGGCGCTCCAGCGACCGCTCCGCGTACCGGCCGAGCCGCGCGCGGACCGGCGGCACCAGCAGCAGGAGCCCTGCCACGTCCGAGATCATTCCCGGGATCATCAGCAGCAGCCCGCCGAGCATCAGGAAGCCGTTGCCCTCGTTTCCCGAGGGGGCGGGCTGCTCCGGATCGGCCCCGGGGCCGCCCGGCATCCGCTGGAACGTCGCGGTGAGGTTGCGGAAGGCCCGGCGGCCGGCCCGCTTCACCACCGTGGCCCCGAACACGATCCCCGCCACCAGGAGCAGCAGCACGGTGACCCCGCCCGCCGCGTCGGCCACGAGGGTGAGCAGCCAGATCTCCAGCACCGCCCAGGCGGCGACGGCGAGCGGGACGAGGGTGCGGGCGCGAGAGCGTCCGGGGGCGGTCGGGGGCGGTGTGCCGGTCGTCATGGTCCCCAGTGTGCCTGTACGGCGGTCCGGGCGGCACGAGGGGGGTGATCACGGGCGGCGGACCGGCGCCCGCCGTCCCGGCCCCGGGTCAGATCGCCTTGCGGCCCAGGACCCGGTTCGCGCGGGAGGCGACCCCCCAGGCGGTGACCCGCCAGAGCGCCTCGACCAGGATGTCGCGGCTCATCTTGGAGTCGCCGACCTCCCGGTCGACGAAGGTGATCGGGACCTCGACGACGTGGTAGCCGGCCTCGACGGCCCTGCGGGCCAGGTCGACCTGGAAGCAGTAGCCCTGCGAGGCGACCTGGTCGAGGCCGAGGCCGTCCAGGGTTTCCACCCGGAAGGCCCGGAAGCCGCCGGTGACGTCCCTGGTCCGCAGCCCGAGCAGGAGCCGGGAGTACGTGCTGCCGCCGCGGGAGATCATCTCGCGGGACTTGGGCCAGTTGACCACCCGGCCGCCCGGCACCCAGCGGGAGCCGAGAACCAGGTCGGCGCCCTTGAGCGCGGTGAGCAGCCGGGGCAGTTCCTCGGGCTGGTGGGAGCCGTCGGCGTCCATCTCCACGAGCACGCCGTATCCGTGCTCGGTGCCCCAGCGGAAGCCCGCGAGATAGGCCGCGCCGAGCCCTTCCTTGCCCTTGCGGTGCAGCACCTGGACCTGACTGTCCTCGGCGGCCAGCTCGTCGGCGACCTTGCCGGTGCCGTCGGGGCTGTTGTCGTCGGCGACCAGGATGTCGGCCTCCGGCACAGCGGCGCGCACCCGGCTGACGATCGGCTTGATGTTCTCGGCCTCGTTGTAGGTCGGAATGATCACCAGGATCCTGCCGAGCGGGCCGTACCGCCGCTGACCGCCGTCGTTCACTTACTGCCCCTTAAGTCCGTACGCAGGTGCACACCATATCCAGCGGGCGGACACCGATCGCCGACCCGGTCGGGGGAGGCCGGGCGGCGCCGGGGACAGAAGGACGGAAGTGCGGACAGAAGCCCTGTCGCGGCTGCGGGGGAACTGCGGGTGGGGGCCCAGCGCCCTTCGGGCCGACCTGGGACCCGCTGGCTGCGGGTCGACCTAGAGCCGTTGTCTACTGAACGTCCGGGCCCCACCCGGGTCGCACCGCCGTCCGGCTGAAACCTTCCCTCGCCCCGAGGCGCGGACGCTGAACCTGGCTGTCAGTGGTGCTGCGCCGGTGCGGCGCAGCACCCCGTGACCCAGCGGCATTCGACGACTGCGTGGAGGTTCAACCGGTCGGACGTCCTGGTGGACTCCGCCGAACCTACCGGCCGGTGGGCGCTTTCTGTCAATAGCCGTCTGACCTGCGACCTTTATGGAACTTGCCTGGTCAGTAGCGAAGATCCGCAGGTCGCGGCGGAACGGGCCCGGCCACGACCTGCGGTACGGGACGTCCGCACGTCACTCGTTCGGCCGCTCGTAGACCGTTCGCCCGCGGACCACGGTCCTCAGGCAGACCGGCAGCTCGGCGCCGGGGCTGAGATCCGGCAGGCCGGGCGTCCCCGAGCGCGGGTCGGTCGACCAGCGGGCGACCCGGTCGTCCGGGGCCTGGACCACCAGGTCGGCGGTGCGCCAGACCGCGTAGTCGGCCGGGGCGCCGGGCACCAGGGTCCCCCCGTCGTCACGGCCGACGGCCCGCCAGCCGCCCCTGGTGTGGGCGGTGAAACCGGCCCGTACGGAGATCCGGTGCTCGGGCGTGCGGTGGAAGGCCGCGGCCCGGACGGTGCCCCACGGGTCGAGCGGGGTCACCGGGCTGTCGGAGCCGAAGGCCAGGGGCACCCCGGCCCGCAGCAGCGCCGCGTACGGGTTCAGGGTGCTGGCCCGCTCGGCTCCGAGCCGCCGCGCGTACATGCCCTCCTCGCCGCCCCAGGCCGCATCGAAGGCGGGCTGGACGGATGCGGTCAGGCCCAGTTCCGCGAACGCGGCGACGGTCTCGGGGGTGAGCATCTCGGCGTGCTCGACGCGGTGCCGGGCGGCCCGGATCCGGGCGAGGCCGAGCGTCTCGGCGGCGGCCCGGACGCCCTCCACCACGGCGGAGACGGCCGCGTCCCCGATGGCGTGGAAACCGGCCTGCAGCCCCGCCCCGGTGCACGCGGTGACGTGGGCGGCGATCTGTGCCGCGTCCAGGTGGGCGGTGCCCGTGTGCCCGGCCGGGCCGTCGGCGTACGGCTCGTGCAGGCAGGCGGTGTGCGAGCCGAGCGAACCGTCCACGAACAGGTCGCCGGCCGCCCCGATCGCGCCGAGTTCCTCGATCCGGCGGGCGTCCTTCTCGTCGGCGACCCGCTCGGCCCAGTAGCCGAGGACCCGCGGTCCGTCCTGCGCCTCGGCGAGCTTCAGCAGGCCGGCGAAGTCCTCCTCGTCGGAGATGTCCGGGCCGCCGCACTCGTGGAGGGTGCCGATGCCGAGCGACGCGGCGCGGCGCAGGGCGGCGCGCTGGGCATCGGTCCGCTGGAGCGGCGAGACGGCGCCGTGGGCGGCGGCGCGGACCGCATGGTGGGCGGCGTCGGTCAGGGGGGCGTCGGGGTGGTACCCGGTCAGCCCGGTGACGCCGGGGACCAGGTCGAGCAGGGCAGTGGTGACGACGGCGGAGTGCACGTCGACCCGGGGCAGGTAGACAGGGCGTCCACCGGCCGCCGCGTCGAGTTCGCCCCGCGACGGCGGGCGCTGCTCCGGCCAGCGTGTGGCGTCCCAGCCGTGGCCGAGGACGACCCGGTCCCCGGGGTGCTCGGCCACGTACGCGCGCAGCAGGCCGAGCGCCTCGTCGAGGGTCCGGGCGCCGGAGAGGTCGAGGCCGGTGAGGGCCAGGCCGGTCGACGTGGTGTGGACGTGGGCGTCGGTGAACGCGGGGGTGACCAGCGCACCGTCGAGGTCGATCACTTCGTCGACGCCGCTCGCGAAGGCGTCGGCGGCCCCTTCCGAGCCCACCCAGGCGACGTGGCCGCGTTCGACCACCATGGCGGTGGCGAAGGGGTCGGCGGGGCTGTGGACGTCTCCACCGCGCAGCAGCACGGTGCGGTGTTCGCTCTGGGGGGCGGTGCTCTCGGTCATGGCACCAGTCTCGCGCCTGCCCGGAGGCGCACGGTCCGCGCCCCCCTCGGAAGCCGTCTCCCGGTCCCCCGGGGGCCGTTGCCCGGTTCTCTCAGATCCGCGGGGGCCTGGCCTCGTAGGGCGTGGACAGGACGACGGTGGTCCTGGTGGAGACACCGGCCAGCGAACGGATCCTGCTGAGCAGGTGCTCCAGCTCCAGCGGCGTGGCGACGCGCACCTTGAGGATGTAGTTCTCGTCGCCCGCGACGCTGTGGCACGCCTCCAGCTCCGGGACGCCCGCAAGCCGCTCCGCGATGTCGTCCGGCGCGCTCGGGTCGAAGGGTTTCACCGAGATGAACGCGGTGAGCGGCAGGCCGACGGCCTCGGGGTCGACGACCGCGGCGTACCCCCGGATCACCCCGCGCTGCTCCAGCCTGCGGACACGCTGATGAACGGCCGATGTGGACAGGCCCGTGGCCTTGCCCAGGTCGGTGTAGCTCATCCGCCCGTCCTTGACGAGCAACTCCACGATCTGTCGGTCCAGCTCCTCCATACGGATCAACCTATTGCCCCGGGCCCTTCCGGGCACAGCGGAGGTACGCGTGAAGGGGCACCTGCGGCAGGCATGTGACGAATGCCACAGGTTTACGGATGGGTAGCCGATCACGCCGCGATTACGGCCGATGCGCGGCGGGAAGTGCTTGGTGTGGCCGAGGCGACGTCGCCCAGTCGGCCCACCCGAGGGGGGAATTTCCCATGCAGAGCCTGAAGCTCACCGCCCGTGTCGAACCGGAGCCCGTCGATCCCGTCGAGGACATCGTTCCCGACGTGTACGACACGTTCGAGATGCACCGGGTGATCTGCCCGGACTGCTCGCAGCCGATCGCGCTGCCGACGGACGAGGACGTGCTGCCGGAGCACGCCCTGTGCCCGACGCCGTGGAATCCGTTCGTGCTGACCGTCTGCGCCGGTACCGGCCGGCCCGCGTCGCTGTCGCGGCCCGCCGACGAGTCGCTCGACGCCCAGGAGCAGGAGACGGGCCTGCTGTTGACGCTTCCTCAGGGGCTCGACTGGAGAATGCAGCCGTTCTCGCACGCCGGAGGTCCCGGCTCGCGCCCGCTGCGGGTGCCGCAGATGCGCCGCAGCGCCGCCTGACGGCGGCTCCCGCACCGGAACGGGGCGGCCCGGCCGCGTCCGGGCCCGTCCGGCACGATCCGCCCCGCACCACGACCGTCCCGCGGCGTGGTGCCCGCGGCCACCGCACACCGCGGCCGGGCCGACCGGGGGCGGCACGCACCACCCCGGAAGGAGCCGCTGCGGCGACGCCGGGCGGGAAGTCCGTCGCCCGGGGAGGCGACGAACAGGCTCTCGAATCGACCGGACAGTGACCCGGGGTCGCTCCGCAGCGTTGCCCATGCATGATCCCGCCGCATCCCACGGCCGGCCTCGGCCGCCGTCGCCTCGCCGCACCGACCACTGAAGAAACGATTCCGCAGCCCGGTTCACCACCGGTGCCCCGGCCCGTCTCCCCCCGCTCCGTGCCGCGCCCGGGGCCGCACTTCACCGATCCGCCCATCTACCAGGCCCTGTTGCGCCACTGGGAGAGCACGAACCGGACCCTGCCGGGCCGTCACGACCAGGAGTGGATCCGGATCATGACGACGCCCGTGTGGTCGGACCGGCCGGTGCGGGTCAGCGCGTCTCGGGACCCGCGAGGTGGCGGGCGATGACCATGCGCTGGATCTGGTTGGTGCCCTCGACGATCTGGAGCACCTTGGCCTCGCGCATCAGCCGCTCGACCGGGAAGTCCAGGGTGTAGCCGTACCCGCCGAGCACCTGGACGGCGTCGACGGTGACCCGCATGGCCGTGTCCGTGCAGAACAGCTTGGCCATGGCCGCCTGGCGCGAGAAGGGCTTGCCCTCGTCGCGCAGCCGCGCCGCCTCCAGGTAGAGCGCCCGGCCCGCCTCGATCTGGGTGGCCATGTCGGCGAGCATGAAGCGCAGCCCCTGGAAGTCCGCGATGGGGCGGCCGAACTGCTGCCGCCCGGCGGCGTAGCCGAGCGCCTCGTTCAGGGCCGCCTGGGCGACGCCGATCGCGCAGGCTGCGATGCCCAGGCGCCCGGAGTCGAGGGCGGACAGGGCGATCGCGAAGCCCTGGCCCTCCTCCCCGATCCGGCGGGCGTCGGCGACGCGTACGTCGTCGAAGTTCAGCTGGGCGGTGGGCGAGCCCTTCATGCCCATCTTCTTCTCGGGGGCGGCCGCGCTCAGCCCCTCGGCGTCACCGGGGACCAGGAAGGCGGTGATACCGCGGGCACCCTCGACCCCGGTACGGGCCAGGACGGTGTAGAAGTCGGCGATGCCGCCGTGGGTGATCCACGCCTTGGTGCCGGTGAGGACCCAGTCGCCGCCGTCCCGGACGGCCTTCGTGCGCAGCGAGGCGGCGTCGGAGCCCGAGGCGGGCTCGGAGAGGCAGTAGGCGCCCAGCAGGCCCCCTCCCAGCATCGCCGGGAGGTGTTCGGCCTGCTGCTCCTTGGTGCCGTATCCGGCGATCGCGTGGCAGGCGAGGGAGTGGACGCTGACGCCGAGGCCGACGGTGAGCCGGGCCGCGGCGAGCTCCTCCAGGACCTGGAGGTACACCTCGTACGGCTGGTCGCCGCCGCCGTGGGCGGAGTCGTAGGGCAGTCCGAGCAGGCCGGACTCGGAGAGCAGGGAGAAGACCTCGCGCGGGAACCGGCCCGCTTCCTCCTCCTCCGCGGCCCCGGGCGCGATCTCCCGCTGGGCGATGTCGCGGACGAGCGCGACGAGTTGTCTGGATTCCTCGGTGGGCAGACGGCGTTCCACCACATGCAAGGCACGGTCGGACATGACGGCGCTCTCCTCCCTGTCGGGCGTTGCGACGGTCGCGCGCGAAGGGGGTGTGGGCGGCGCCGTCGGGGGTTTCCGGGACGGGCCCGGACAAGCACTGCTGCCCAACCGGTGTCGGCCCTCCCGGATTACGAGAGCTGCTGGCCAGCGGCTGTGGCGGGTCGAGTATGCCCGATCGGACGATATCCGTCACGGGGCGGCCGGGCGACTCGGCGGCGGGCGGGACGACCACCGGAATTGGTCCGAACCATTGACCCAACTGGTCTAGTCCTTCTACGGTTCCAGGCAGACCGGCCTTTCCGCGTTCATGCCAAATCCATGCGGTGGCCGGCCGTACACCCCACATGTACGTTCCCTCCCCCACGAGGAGCCAAGATGTTCGGACCGCATCGCCCCCGCGCCCGCTTCCGGGCGCTCACCGCAGCCGCCTGTACCGTCGCCCTCGGCGCCGCCCTGCTGGGTGTCGCGGGTACCGCGTCGGCCGGCACGGTCCCGGCCGCCCCGCGTGCGGCGGCCCCCGCGAACGCCGACGCCGCCCCCACGGCGGCCGGTGACAAGGTGGTCGGGTATTTCACCAACTGGGGCGTCTACCAACGCAATTACCACGTCAAGAACATCAATTCCTCGGGTTCCGCCGACAAGCTCACGCACATCAACTACGCCTTCGGCAACGTCCAGGGCGGCAAGTGCACGATCGGTGACGCGTACGCCGACTACGAGAAGGCGTACACCGCCGACCAGTCGGTGGACGGCGTGGCCGACACCTGGGACCAGGAACTGCGCGGCAACTTCAACCAGTTGCGCAAGCTCAAGAAGAAGCACCCGGACCTGAAGGTCATCTGGTCGTTCGGCGGCTGGACCTGGTCCGGCGGTTTCGGTGAGGCCGCGAAGAACCCGGCCGCGTTCGCCGAGTCCTGCTACAACCTGGTGGAGGACCCCCGCTGGGCCGATGTCTTCGACGGCATCGACATCGACTGGGAGTACCCCAACGCCTGCGGCCTGACCTGTGACACCAGCGGCCCGGACGCGCTGAAGGGCCTCACCTCGGCCCTGCGTGCCAAGTTCGGCGGCGACAACCTGGTGACCGCCGCCATCACCGCCGACGCCTCCGACGGCGGCAAGATCGACGCCACCGACTACGCAGGCGCCGCCCAGTCCCTGGACTGGTACAACGTGATGACCTACGACTTCTTCGGCGCCTGGGACGCGAAGGGCCCCACCGCTCCGCACTCCCCGCTGACCTCCTACGAGGGCATCCCGCAGGAGGGCTTCGACAGCGAGGCCGCCATCGCCAAGCTGAAGACCCAGGGCGTGCCCGCCTCCAAGCTGCTGCTCGGCATCGGCTTCTACGGCCGCGGCTGGACCGGTGTGACCCAGGACGCCCCCGGCGGCACCGCCACCGGCCCCGCCCCCGCCACCTACGAGGCCGGCATCGAGGACTACAAGGTCCTCAAGAACAGCTGCCCCGCCACCGGCACGGCCGCCGGCACCGCCTACGCCCACTGCGGCACCAACTGGTGGAGCTACGACACCCCGGCCACCATCACGTCCAAGACGACCTGGGCGAAGGGCCAGGGCCTGGGAGGCACCTTCTTCTGGGAACTCAGCGGTGACACCACCGACGGCGAACTGATCAAGGCGATCCAGTAGTCACGAGAACCCGGGGACGGGGCGGCGGGCCGGTCGGCCTTCCGTCCCGTCCCGCCCGTGCCGGGGCGTCCCGTACCGCCCTGCCCCTCACATGAGGCCGGCCCGGGTGACGAACACGGCGACCAGCACGACGAGCGTCCAGCCCAGCACGGTCTCCAGGATCTTCGGACCGTCCTGGGGGCCGCCGGTGCGCGCGCGGAGGCGGGCGGTGAGGTGGGTGGTGACGGTTTCGGCAGCAGTCGCGGTCATGGCATCTCGCTCGGTTCGGCCGGCATGTGGTGTCCCCCGAGGACCCGACCACAGTGCCAGTACGACCGGCTCCCGGGGTAGAGACGCGCGTCACGGCCCGGGGCGGGGCCGGGGCACCGGTCGTACGCCGACGGCGGCCGGATTCCGCTCCCGGAGCGGCCCCGGGGCTCCAGAGGGGCGAGGGCGGCGGGCGGCCCCTGTGCCGCAGACCACATGGCCCCGGCCGCGTTCCGTCCGGCTCTCGCACCCGGGCGGGGACGCCGGCCGCCCGTCGTCGACGGAGAGTCCGGCCACCGGGACGCTGTCGTCGAGGTGACGGAGCGGACCGGTGCAGGACCGGGCGAACCCGCTCGCCGGGTGGGTGCAGAACACGGGTGTGCCGTGCCCGTGCTCGCGCAGGGCGATGAGTACGTCGAAGCTGTTGCCGCCGCCCTAGCCCCTGGTCCTCCTGGCGAGTCGGGCCGCGGTCGGCGCCTCGAACAGGGCGCGGATTCCCAGCCGGGCCCCCAGGGCGTCCCGTACCCGGCCGATCAGCCTGGTGACCAGCAGCGAGTGTCCGCCGAGGTCGAAGAACCCGTCGTCGACCGATACCCCGGACACCCGAGCACCTCGCCGAACAGTTCGCACAGGAGCCGTTCGACGTGGTCGCGGGGGGCGGTGCCGGTGTGCCGCCGGTCCTCTGGGGCGAGCAGCACGAAGCGGTTCGCGGTGCGGTGTTCACTCGGTGCGGGACCGGCGGGCATCGGATGATCGATGCCCGCCGGTCCCGCACCGCGGTGACGTCCTTCGCGCGCTCGCGCGTCGTGGTCACGCGCCGACCGATTCGCCGTCCTTCCGCGGCGCGGCGTCCCGGCCCGGGGCCGGTTCGCTCTTCTCGCCCCGCATCAGGGCCAGGGTGAGCAGTCCGCCGGCCGCCGCGATCGCCGCCGCCGCGGTGAAGGCCGAGGCGAACCCGTCGGTGAGGGCGGGCAGATCACCGAGCCTGCCCGCGCCCCGGGACGTCGCCAGCGCGGTGAGGGCGGCGAGGCCGAGGGCCGAACCCACCTGATAGGTGGTGTTGACGATGCCGGAGGCGAGACCCGCCTGCTCCTGGGGGGCTCCCGACATGGCGGTCATCATCGCCGGGATGTAGGCGAGGGACATGCCGAGCGCCGCGACCAGCGACGCGGGCAGGACGTCGACCAGGAAGGTGCCGGTCGGCTCGACGGCGGACAGCCACACCAGTCCCGCGGCCAGGACGAACAGTCCGCCCGCGACGAGCGGCTTGGCACCGAACCGGGCGAGGAGACGGGCGGTGATCGTCGTCATGAAGATCATCAGCAGGACCGTCATGGGCAGGAGCGCCGCGCCGCTGGCGAAGGCGCCGTATCCGAGCACCTGCTGCAGATAGAGGTTGAGGAAGTACCACATCGGGATCCAGGCGGCGCCGAGCAGGGCCATGGCCAGGTTGGACGCCCCGAGCCGCGGGGTCCGCCAGATGCCCAGCGGCATGAGCGGAGTGCGGACGGAGCGCTGGATCACCAGGAAGAGCGCCAACAGCACGGCCGCCGAGCCGAGTTCGAGCATGGTCGAGGTCGCACCCCAGCCGATCTCGGGTGCGCGCACGACGGCGAGGACCACGAGTGCGAGTCCCGCGGTCACCGCGGTCGCGCCCAGGACGTCGACCGAGCCCCGGCGCCCCTGGACGGCGGGCAGCAGACCGGTGGCCGCCAGGGTCACGAGGCCGATGGGGATGTAGATGACGAAGACCCAGGGCCAGCTGGTCCATTCCGTGAAGACGCCGCCGAGGAAGACTCCGGCCGTACCGCCCGCGGGGGCTGCCGCGCCGTAGAAGGCGAGCGCCTTGCCGAGCTCCTTCGGGTTGTGGCCGAAGAGCATCATCAGCAGCGTCATCGAGGCGGGCGCGATGAGGGCGCCGCCCACGCCCTGCACGGCGCGCCCCACGATCTCGGTGGTGGCGTCACCCGCGGCCGCGGCCACGACGGAGCCCGCGACGAGGATCGCCCAGCCGCCCGCGAACACCTTCCGGGCGCCGAGCAGGTCGGAGAGGCGGCCGCCGAGCAGCAGGAGCCCGCCGAAGGCGATGACGTACGCGTTGAAGACCCATTGCAGGTTCCCCTGGGTGAAGCCGAGATCGCGCTGCATCTCGGGGAGCGCGACCCCGATGATCGAAGTGTCCATGATGACCATGAACTGGGCGGTGGCCAGCACGCCCAGTGCCCACCACCGCCGAGGGTTGACAGCCGACATCACTTGCTCCCTGATCGGATCTTTGTACCCCTGGGGGGTATCCGGACGACCGGAAGGTAACATACCCCAGCGGGGTATGGAAGCGGCGTTGCACATCCGCCCGCCAGGCGAGAGGAAGTCCGACGGCGGACACACCCCGAAAGCCGGCTCCATCCGGTTCCCCCTGGCGCCACATACCCCCCATCCGTATGCTCGGCGCATGTTCTCCACCGTTCTGCATCTGCCGACGAAGAACTCCGGGCTCCCCTGCTCGCCCCTCTGCGGCAAGGGCGCCGCCGAGGTGGTGACACTCGGTCAGGTCCTGGGCCTCTGCCTGAAGTTGCGGATCGCGCTGAGTGGTGCGTGTCCCGGCGGACGGGGCTGACGCCGCGTCGCCGACGCCGTGCCGGAAGCCCGGGGCCGCGCGGCGCCAAAGATGCGCGAAGGCGCGTGCGGGGCGAGCATCGAGGGGCGGGCGGGCCGCTGCGCGTGGTGCCCGCCCGACGGGACTCGCGCGGGGCGCCCGGCCCCGGACGGGGGTGAGAGACATGGACACGGACGCGGACCCACGTGGACCGGCACTGCCACGGCACCGGGGCCCGCTCTCCGAGGCGTTGACCGGCTGCCTCCTGGGACGGTGCCCGCCGCCCGGCCCCGCGGCGGCGCGGGAGACGGATCCCTACGGCGACGACCTCCAGTTGGCGCTGTACACCGCCTACGAATTGCACTACCGGGGTTTTGCCGGGGTGGCTCCCGAGTGGGAGTGGAATCCCTCGCTCCTGACCGTGCGCGCCGTGCTGGAGGACCGCTTCCTGACGGCGCTGCGTCGTGACGCCCCCGCCCGGCTTCCCCTGGACGACGTCCTGGCCGGACTGCTGGTGGAGCCCGTGGAAGGAGGCGGGGTACCCGAATTCCTCCAGGAGCGCGGCACGTTGCGCCACCTGCGCGAGTACGCGGCGCAGCGTTCCCTGTACCACCTGAAGGAGGCGGATCCGCACGCGTGGGTGCTGCCGCGGCTCGGCGGTCGCGCCAAGGCGGGGATGGCCGCGGTCGAGTACGACGAGTTCGGCGGGGGCCGGGCCGAGCGCGTGCACGCCCGGCTGTTCGCGGACCTCATGACGGATCTGGGCCTGGATCCGGAGTACGGCCACTATCTCGACGACGGCCACGCGGAGATGCTCGCCCTGGTGAACGCCATGTCGCTCTTCGGCCTCCACCGCCGTCTGCGCGGTGCTCTGGTGGGGCACTTCGCCGCCGTGGAGATCACCTCCTCGCCCGCCTCCCGGCGCCTGGCCCTCGCCATGAGGCGCACGGGCGCCGGTCCGGCCGCGGAGTTCTTCTACACCGAGCACGTCGAAGCCGATGCCGTGCACGAGCAGGTGGTCCGCCGCGACGTCGTCCGCGGACTCCTCGACGACGAGCCCGGCCTGGAGCAGGACGTCGCGTTCGGCATCACCGCCACCTCGTACCTGGAGGACCGTCTCGCCGACCGGCTCCTCGCACGCTGGGGCGCCTGAGGACCTGGGCGCCCGGACAGCGGTGGTCCCGCCTCCCGGGAGGCGGCCCGGACCGTCCGGGAGGAACCTGGAAACACGGCCCGGTCCTCTTCGACGGGAGCAGACGCATGGCTGGGGAACTCACGGAATTCTCGGGCTCTTCCCTCATCACGCTGCCGGGCGTCTACGCGCCGCAGAGCGACACCGGGCTGCTGATGACGGCTCTCGAACGGGAGGGCGTGCGCCCCGGCACCGACGTGCTGGACCTCGGCACGGGAAGCGGGGCCCTGGCCCTGCGCGCCGCACAGCTGGGCGGGCGCGTGACCGCCGTCGACATCGTCCGCCGGGCCGTGGTGACGGCCCGGCTCAACGCCCTTCTGCACCACCGGCGGATCACCGTACGCCGCGGCGACCTCACCTCCGCGGTCGGTGGACGCTCCTACGACCTGGTGCTCTGCAACCCGCCGTACGTGCCGTCCCCGAGGGCGGGGGTTCCCGCGCGGGGCGCCTCGCGGGCCTGGGACGCGGGGCCGGACGGGCGGGCGGTGGTGGACCGGGTCTGCGACAAGACCCCCACGATGCTGCGCCGGGGAGGGGTGCTCCTCATGGTGCACTCCGGACTGTGCGATCCCGACGCCACGGTGCGCCGTCTGTCCCGGGCCGGTCTGGAGACGTCCGTCAGCGCACGGACCCGCATACCGCCGGGGCCGGTTCTGCGCTCCAGGATGCGGTGGCTGCGCGCGCGAGAACTCATGACCGCGGACGACGGATACGAGGAACTGGTGGTCATCCGTGCCGAACAGACCTGAGTCCCGACGACGTGTCACCCTGACCGGCCACGGCCCCCTGCTGGTGGAAGGTCCGGTGGAAGTGACCGGCCCGGACGGAACGACCGCGGTCTCCGACCGCTTCGTCGTCGCCGTCTGCACCTGTCGGCGCAGCCGGATCCCCCCGTGGTGCGACACCAGTCACCGGCGTCGTACCGGCCGGCGGCCGGCCGCCCCCGGCCCTGCGGCGAAGGACGAATGACCCGAGGACGAACGGTCCGGGGCGCAGGCCGTCGGAGCACGGCGGCCCCGCGCCGGGCACGAACGGAGGAATGACGATGAACTCACACGCGGGCCTGCGCGTCGTGGTCACCGGAGCCACCGGGAACGTGGGCACCAGTGTCGTCCGGGCCCTGTCGGAGGAACCGCAGGTGGACACGGTCCTCGGGCTGGCCCGTCGGGTCCCGGAGGTCTCGCTGCCGGGGGTGGAGTGGGAAGCGGTGGACCTCTCCCGGCGCGACAGCCAGGGCGCGCTGGAGGCCCATTTGGCGAACGCGGACGCGGTCGTCCACCTGGCCTGGCGTTTCCAGCCCACCCACGACCCCGTGATCACCTGGCGGAGCAATGTGCTCGGATCGATGCGGGTCTTCGACGCCGTGGCGAAGGCGGGCGTCCCGGCCCTGGTGCACGCCTCCTCCGTGGGCGCCTACTCACCGGGGCCGAAGCGCGAGCCCGGCGTGGACGAGGACTGGCCCACGCACGGCTGGCCCGACGCCGCCTACTGCCGGGAGAAGGCGTATCTGGAACGGGTGCTGGACACCTTCGAACTGCGGCATCCACAGGTCCGGGTGGTCCGGATGCGGCCGGGGTTCCTCTTCAAGGAGACGTCGGCCAGTGAACAGCGCAGGATCTTCGCGGGCCGGTACGTGCCCGGCGCCCTGCTGCGCCCCGACCTCCTGCCCTTCGTGCCCGATCTCGAAGGGCTGCGCTTCCAGGCCCTGCACACCGACGACGCGGCGCAGGCGTACCGGCTGGCCGTGCTCAACCCCGTCCGGGGGCCCTTCAATCTGGCGGCGGGACCGGTGATCGACGCCCGGGAGCTCGGCGACCTGCTGGGGGCCCGGGTGGTGCGGGTACCGAGAGCCGTGGTGCGCACCGCGCTGGCGGCCGCCTGGCGGGCGCACGCCGTTCCGGCCTCTCCCCACCTGTTCGACGCGGTGCTCCGGCTGCCGGTCCTGGACTGCGGCCGCGCCCACGAGGTCCTGGGCTGGCGCCCCACCAGAACGGCGCGGGAGGCACTGGACGCCTTCTTCGAGGGCGTACGCCACGGCGCGGGCGAGGAAACCGCTCCGCTCACCGCGAAGCAGTGGGGCTGAGCCTCGGGAGAGCGGTGCGAGCGGCCGTTCGCACCGCGCGGCCACCCGGGCCGCGGCCCCGGGCGTTTGCCCCGGCGGCCCGTACGAGACACAGTGAAAGAAGCACATACGAGATCGGAGCACACCGTGATCGTTCTCGGAGTCATCCTGCTCGTCATCGGTTTCGTGACCGGTATCTCCATCCTCTGGACGATCGGAATCATTCTCGCCGTGGTGGGTCTGATCCTGTGGATCCTCGGAGGAATGGGACATGCGGTCGCCGGTCGGCGGCACTACTGGTAGGAGCGGCGGGACGCTTGTCCGTCGGCTCCCAGGAACTCACTCGACGTCACCCACCGGCGGCCTCCGCCGGGAGAGGGGGCGCGGGAGTGGCCTGCCCGGGAAGAGCCACAAGAACGTCTCCGGCCATTCCTCGTTTCTCGGCAATCGACGGGCGGAGGAGCCATGTCGACCGGAACCCTTGTAGCGATCGTCGTCGCGGCGGTGGTCGTGTTGCTGTTGTGCGCACTCGTGGCCCGGGTGTTCGTGCGCAGACGCCATCTGAAGAAGCAGTTCGGTCCCGAGTACGAACGGGTCGTGGCGGAGAAGCAGAGCCGTCCGGCGGCGGAACGCGAACTGCGGGAACGGGAACAGCGCCACGACGCGTTGGAGATCAAGCCGCTCTCCGCCCCGGACCGGGAGAAGTACGCCCAGGGCTGGAGCCGGGCCCAGGAGCATTTCGTCGACCGCCCCGACGACGCCGTCCACGAGGCCGACCGGCTGGTGACGGCGCTGATGAGCGAGCGCGGCTATCCGACCAAGGATTTCGAGCAGCGGGTCAGCGACCTGTCGGTCGAGCACGGCCGCACGCTGGAGCACTACCGCACCGCCCACGAGGTCAGCGACCGCAGCAGCCGGCACCAGGCGACCACGGAGGAACTCCGGGGCGCGATGGTCCATTACCGGGACCTGTTCGACGAGTTGCTCCAGGACAGCGGAGGGCGGCGGCAGTAGCCGGGAAACGCCCGGACGCGCCTTCTGCCCCGACCGGCCCGCCGAGGGCGCCTGGCCGTACGGGGACACCGGACCGGATGGAGGAAGAGATGGCGAAGGGACGCCGGGACCCCCTCGGGTCCGACGCGAGCAATCTGTCCACCGACGATCTGCGCGGTGGCGACACCTCGGCGGCAGAAGTCCGCGAGCCCCCTGCCGGAGCCCCACAGGCCGGCGCTCCCCCGGCCTTCCCCGGGGAGGCCACGTCTGACGCGCCGGGCGCGCCGGGCGCCGGTCCGAGCGATATGGAGGGTCCGAGCGGTACGGACGGGGCACGGCAGGTGCCGTCGTCCGGCACCGACTCGGCCGCCGCTGGAGGCCGGGAAGGGGACGGGACGGACGAACCCCTGCTCGGCGGGGAGCAGGAGGAGTTCCGCAACCGGTGGCAGCGGATCCAGGGCGGCTTCGTGGACGACCCCCGAGAAGCGGTCGGCGCGGCGGACACCCTGGTCGCGGAGGTGATGCAGGCACTCGCCCGGACCTTCTCCGACCACAAGCAGGGGCTGGAGAGCCAGTGGCAGCGGGGCGAGGAAGTACCGACCGAGGAACTGCGGGTCGCCCTGCAGCGCTACCGGTCGTTCTTCAACCGGCTGCTGAAAACCTGAGACACGGTACGGGCAGGCCCCCTCCGCCAAGTGGTGGCGGCCGGACGCGTGAGGCCCGTGGACCGCTACGACCCGTCCCGCGGCAGGGCGTTCGGGACGTGTGCCGTGGCGCCGGCCGCCGCCAGGCCCTGCGGAGCACCCCGTGACGCCGGGGAAGCGGGGCGCGGCGGAATTACGGAAAGGCGTCGTACATGCGCATGGACCACAACGAGGCGCCCGTCCTGGACGCGCTCGCCGCGTACCACGAGAGGAACGAACTCGGCTTCTCGCCCCCCGGCCACAAGCAGGCGCGCGGCGCCGACCCGGCCGTGCGCGCCGTGCTCGGGGACGCCGTTTTCCTCAGCGACGTCCTGGCCAGCGGGGGGCTGGACGACCGGCGGACGAGGGGGCACGTGCTGGAGCGGGCCGAGGAACTGATGGCGGACGCCGTCCACGCGGAGCACACCTTCTTCTCCACCTGCGGCAGTTCCCTCTCGGTGAAGGCGGCCATGCTCAGCGTCGCGGCGCACGGCCAGGAACTCCTGGTGGGACGGGACGCGCACAAGGCCGTGGTGTCCGGCCTGATCCTGTCCGGCATCGAGCCGGTGTGGGTCGAACCGCAGTGGGACACCGAACGCCATCTGGCACATCCGCCCTCGGCCGACGCCTTCGAGCGGGCCTTCGAGGAGCATCCCGCCGCCCGCGGCGCCCTGGTGACCAGCCCCACCCCGTACGGCTCCGCCGCGGACCTGCGGGCGATCGCCGAGGTGTGCCACCGTCGCTCGCGTCCCCTGGTCGTGGACGAGGCGTGGGGCGCCCATCTGCCGTTCCACCCGGACCTGCCCTCCTGGGCCATGGACGCGGGCGCCGACACCTGTGTCACCAGCATCCACAAAATGGGCAGCGGTCTGGAGCAGGGGTCGGTCTTCCATCTGCAGGGCGGACTGATCGACCACGACACCCTGGCCTCCCGGGCGGACCTGCTGGGAACCACGAGCCCCTCGGTCCTGCTCTACGCCGGAATCGACGGCTGGCGGCGCCAAATGGCCCTGCGGGGGCGGTCCTTGATGACGTACGCCCTCGACCTGGCCGCCTCCGTACGGCAGGAGATCGAGACCGTCGACGGCATGCACGTCAACGACCGCGCCGACTTCTGCGGGCCGGGGGCGGGTGCCGAGTTCGATCCGCTGCCGGTCGTCGTCGACATCGAGGCACTCGGCACTTCCGGGTATCTGGCGGCCGACTGGCTCCGCGAGCACCACCGGATCGACCTGCACCTGATGGACCACCGCCGGATCAGCGCGCAGCTCACCCACGCCGACGACGCCGACACCACCGGCCGTCTGATGACGGCGCTGCGCGACCTCGCCCGCCACGCGGACGCCCTGCGCCCGTCGGCGCGGGTGGAGATCCCCGGCCCGGACGAGCTCAGGCTGCCCCAGGTGTGTCTGCCGCGCGACGCCTACTTCTCGGTGACCGAGGACGTTCCGCTGGAGAAGGCCGCGGGGCGGACGGCCGCGGAGATGATCACGCCCTACCCGCCGGGCATCCCCGTGGTCCTGCCCGGTGAGCGACTGACCGAGCCCGTGCTGCATTACCTCCGCTCGGGCATCGAGGCGGGCATGAACGTCCCCGACCCCGCGGATCCCTCCCTGCACACGGTCCGTGTCCGTGCGAACGGCGGCCCATGAGCGGTACGTGGGCGCTGACGGCCCCTGGGGGAAGGGGCGCCCGGACCGCGTGGCCGGCCGTGCGCCACGGCCCCGTCACGGCCGGCCCGGGGCGGGCCGTGAACCGCACCCTTTGCCCGCGCCTCCGCCCGCTCCCGGCACGGGGCCGGGGAGGAGCACAGCGGCATCCCCCTTCCCGGCCCCGCTGTGCGCTCGCCGCCGGGGCGCCGGACGTGCACGCTGGTGGGGAGACCGTCCCCGCGCCGTCAGGGTCCTCCCATGGTGTCCACCCCGAGCCCACCCAAACCCCACAGATCCTCGGCGCATGCCGCCGGACGAGGCGACTGCACCGTCGGGGCTCCCTGCTGGGCGAGTCTCGCCACGTCCGACACCGAGGCCGCGCAGCGCTTCTACGGGGCCGTGCTGGGGTGGGTCTTCCGCCGCACCTCGCTGGGCGAGGACTTCCGGATGGCGCTGTCGGGGGGCGTGCCCACCGCGAGCCTGGGGTGCACGGCGCCGGCGTTGCAGGTGGCCCTCGACTGGACGCCCTACTTCTCCGTCCCGGACGCCGGCGGAACGGCGGCCCGCATCATGGAGCGCAGCGGCACCATCGCGGTGGGCCCGGTCCGTCTCCCCCTGGGGCGCGGTGTCCTCGCGGCCGACCGGGAGGGCAACCGTTTCGGCATCTGGGAGGGGCCGCTGATCACCGACTGGGACTCGTGGCGCACCCACCGTCCGTGGCGGCTGGAGCTGCACGCGGGCGACATGTTCGAGGCCGCCATCTTCTACGGCGAGGTGCTGGAGTGGGCCTGCGGCCGGCCCGGCTGCTGCGAGGTCCGGTACGAGAACGGCGGTGTCACGCTCCGGGACGTCGGCAGCCCGGCCGCCAGGATCGTGCCGGTGGGCTCGCCCCTGAGCGGCGAACGGGCGCGTCCGGGGTGGCACCTCTACTTCCCGGTGCCGGACGCCGAATCGGCGGCGGCGGCCGCGTGCCGGTACGGCGGCGGAGTCGTCGGCCGGTCGGCGGAGAAGAACCGTCGCACGGTCCTGCTGCACGACCTGCACGGCGCGGTCTTCGGTGTCGAGTCCCCTGGCAGGACTGTGGTCGTCCGCCGCGGGACCGTCCCTCCTCCGGCCCCCGGGTGACGGGCCCTCCGCGCGGGCCCGGCAAGTTCCGTACGGCCTTGCGGATCCGGGGCACCCCACGACAGCACATCCGCTCCGGGCGGACCGTTCTCCTCCCGAAAGGACACCGGAATGTCTGACAACGACGTGAGCAGGCGGAGCGTACTGGCGATCGTCACGAACTACGGCGTCGAGCAGGACGAACTCCTGGTGCCGCTGGAACACCTGCGCGGCTGGGGCGCCGAGGTCGACGTGGCCGCCGTGTCGACGGACGAGGTCCGGACCCTGGTGGGCGACAGGAACCCCGGAAGGACGGTCCGGCCCGAACTGGCGCTGAGCGATGTGGACCCGGCCGATTACGATCTGCTGCTCGTCCCGGGCGGCACCCTGAACGCCGACACCCTGCGCGGGCAGGAGCCCGCCACCGACATCATCCGCTCCTTCGCCTCCTCCGGCCGGCCCGTGGCGGCCATCTGCCACGGGCCGTGGGCCCTGGTCGAGGCGGGGGTCGTGGAAGGGAAGAGGCTGACGTCCTACCCCTCGCTGAAAACGGACATCCGCAATGCCGGGGGCGATTGGACCGACGAGCCGGTCGTCACGGACCGCACCGGGGACTGGACCCTCATCACCTCGCGCAACCCGGGCGACCTGGGACCGTTCCTCCGCGAGGTGGATTCGGCACTCGCCGTGAGCACGGTGTGAGCGCGCCGGGCCCGGGTCCGCTGCCCCGGCCCGCTCAGAGTTCGCGCAGGGCGGGCAGGAGCACCTCCTGCGCCCACCGGAGGAACGGCCGCTGGTGGGCGCCGCCGATCTGGACGAGCGCGATCTGGGTGAAGCCCGCCTCGGTGTAGGCGCGCACGGCGTCGACGAACTCCGCGACATCGTCGCCGCAGGGAACGGCCTTCGCGACGTCCTCGGGCCGGACGAAGCGGGTGGCCTGTTCGAAGGCCGCCGTGCCCGGCAGTTCGGAATTGACCTTCCAGCCGCCGAGCGCCCAGCGGAACTGCTCGTGGGCGCGGTCGACGGCCGCGCTCCGGTCCGGGTCGTAGCAGACCGGCAGCTGCCCGAGCCGGGGCTTCCCCGCGCCGCCGTGGCGGTCGAACGCGGCCAGCAGTTCCTTTCCGGGTTCCGTGGCGATGACGAGGTCGGCCAGTCGGCCCGCGATCTCGCAGGAACGCGGGCCCGAGACCGCGATGCCGACGGGCACGCGGGTCTCGGGCAGATCCCACAGCCTGGCGCCGTCCACGTCGAAGTGGGCGCCGTGGTGGTTGACGTACCCGCCGTCGAAGAGCGCCCGGATGATCTCCACCGCCTCCTCGAACATCTCCAGCCGGACGTCCGCGGCCGGCCAGCCCGCGCCGGTCACGTGCTCGTTGAGGTTCTCCCCGGAGCCGAGGCCGAGCCGGAAGCGTCCTTCGGAGAGCAGTTGCAGCGTCGCCGCCTTCTGCGCCACGACTACGGGGTGGTAGCGGACGGTCGGGCAGGTCACACAGGTCATCAGCGGGATGGTCGAGGTGGCCTGCGCCGCCGCGCCCAGGACGCTCCAGGCGTACGGGGCATGTCCCTGGGATTCCAGCCAGGGAAAGTAGTGGTCCGAGGTCACGGAGAAGTCGAAACCGGCCCGCTCCGCCGCGACCACGTCGTCGACGAGTGCACGCGGCCCCGCCTGTTCGGTCATCATCGTGTATCCGAATTGCGCCATACAAGACGATTTTCCGGAGCTGTTCGACCGAAACGCATGTTCAGATCAATGGCCCAGCGGGCGGGCACCACCGGCAGAGCCCCGGCCCGCGCTTCCGTCCGGGGCCGCCCCCGGCGCCGTCCGGGCCTCAGTGGTCCCGGGCGCTCTCGTTCTCCGGATCCGCTTCCGGTTCCGGTTCCTCCAGGTATTCGGGGCAGTCGGGGTTGCCGCAGGGGCCCGGGGCCCGCACGGGCACGAAGACTCCGAGGGTCTTGTGCCGCCTGGTGATGGTGAGGGGCAGGGGCTGCTTGCAGACCGGGCAGACAAGCGTCCCCTGAGGACCGGTCTCATGCTCGGTTCTGCTCATTCTTCAACCATAGGCCGTACGACCGCGGACCGGACGGTCGGCGGCCGGGCCCCTCCGACCGGCGGCGACGGGCCGGAACCGGATTCCACCGGTCTACAACCAAGCCCGTTCCTCACGAGTCTTGATCGTCGGCAGTCACGTGCTGCCCCCCAACAGTCACGTCCTGCCCCGGAAGATCGAGAAGCTCGGGACCGAAGGAACGAATGCACCGCCCCATAGGCACAACGGTCGCCACCGCCGGCGCCGTCGTACTCGCCACCGCAGGGGGTCTGCTCACCGTGCCCGCCCCCGCCGCCTCCGCCGCCGTGACCTGCGCGTCGCCCGTCTTCAAGCGGACGTTCTACGCGAACACCACGTTCTCCGGGACCTCCAAGGGCACGGACTGCGACTCGGTGATCGACCAGAACTGGGGAACCCGCGCACCCGGCGTCAAGGGCATGCCCGCCGACAACTTCGGTGTCCGCTGGTCCATGACCCGCGACTTCGGCTCGGGCGGCCCCTTCACGTTCACCGCCTCCTCCCGCGACGGCATCCGCGTCTACCTCGACGGTGTCCGCAGGATCGACCTGTGGAAGAACGTCTCCACCGCCGTCTCCAAGACCGTCCACGTGACCGTCCCGTCGGGCAGGCACAGCCTCCGCGTCGACTACGTCAACTGGACCGGCGCAGCCGACGTCACGTTCTCCTGCACCCCCCGCACCTCGGCCACCGTCGACAAGGTCAGACCGCTCGTGCCGACCGGGACCACCGTCGCCTACAGCCCGACGAGCACGTCCACGAGGGTCGGCTGGGCCGGGAACAAGGAGATGGACCTCCGGCCGACCGCCCCACCCGCGGCCGGCGCGCCCCTCGGCCACCTCGGTGCCGATGCGTCCGGCCGGATCTCCTGGTTCCTGTCCAGCGACCGGAACGAGAACGGCAGCCCGGTCTCCGGCTTCGCGATCCACCGCTGGAACCCGCGGACCGGGATGTTCGAGCGGATCGGCACCGAACCCGAGGACGACTCGAGCACCGGCGACTGGGTGGACCTCGACCGGCCGGACGCCACCACGGTGTACTACCGCGTCACCGTCCTCTACGAGGACGGCACCGAGTCGGGCGCGAGCGAAGCCGTCACCGTGACCGGCTGAGCACACCGCCGTGACGGGCCGGGGCGCCCCACCGGCCGCGGCGGGGGGCCCCGGAACGGAACCCGGTCCGCCGCACGACGGAAACCAGGGAGCCGTCCGGGGCTCTCGGGGCCGTCATGGGCTTCCGTCCATGCGCGCACATCTGAGTCAGATCGTCGTGGACTGCCGGGAGCCCGGGTCCCTGGTCCGTTTCTGGGCACAGCTGCTGGGCGGCGCCCCGGTCGAGCGCGCCCGCGGCTGGTCGCACATCGAGCTGCCGGGGCTCGCACGGCTCGCCTTCCAGCCGGTGCCCGAGGGCAAGGCCGTGAAGAACCGGCTCCACCTCGACGTCGCGGTCGACGACCTCGAAGCCGCCGTCGCCGGAGCGGTGGAGCTGGGCGCGGCCCGGTCGGGCGAGACGGTCACCGACGACCAGGGGTCCTTCCAGGCCATGCTCGACCCGGAGGGCAACGAGTTCTGCTTCGTCGGCGCCTGACGAAGGGTCCGTCCCGGCCGTCCCGTACGGGGCTGCCGGGGCGGACCCGTCAGACGACCGGTGCGGCCGTGGCGCCGCACCTGCTCACAGCAGGCCGAACGACTTCAGAACCCGGTGCTGGCCCGGTGTCGGCCTGGCGGGCCAGTAGATGTAGCAGACCCCGCCCGAACCACCCCTGACCTTGCCGTTCGCGTCGTAGCGCTTGGTGCGCAGCCAGATGTTCTCCCATTCCCGGCGCTTGTAGATCCGGCGCACGGCGTCGTTGTTCGGCGAGGCCGGGTCGTTGGCGATCACGTCGCCGTCCTCGGTGAATCCGATCACGGTCATCAGGTGGCCGGACGTGCCGTACCCCGCCCCGGTCAGCTCCTCCTTGAGGAAGGACTGGGACGTGATGACCGGGATGCCCGCGCGGATCAGTGTCTCCACGTCCGTGAGCGAGGCCAGCCGGGTCACCGCCGCGCGCATGTCGTCGTACGTCGCGGCGTACGCGGCGTTGAACGGCCAGTTGCCGCAGCCCTCGTACTGGTAGTCGTAGGTGAACCGGGCCGCGTGGCAGACCTGCGGGTCGGCCAGCTCCGGCTTGACCCAGGCGAGGTCCTCGGCGGTGGGCCTGCGCCCCCAGTACTCGATGATCATCTGGGACGAGGTGGGGCTGCACCAGGCCTCGCCGCCGTTGTCGTACTCCGGGTACTCGCCCGCGTGGACGTTCTGCGAGTAGCGCGGCACCGCCAGTTCCCGGACGAGGCCGGGGCTGCTGGCCGGCACGGTGAAGCGGTCCGGGACGTCGGAGGCCATCGCCCCGAGCCGCCGGACGGTGGGCGTGAGACGGCTGCCCGGGGTGCGGTGGAGGGTGAGGCGCAGCCGGTACGCGATCAGCCGCAGCCCGCTCGCCGCGTCGTCCACCGCGAGGGTGTCGGTCCAGACGGAGCTCTTGCCGTCGGTCTGGTCGTCGACGGAGGTCCGGCGGATGTCCCCGTCGCCCGCGGCCCAGCGGCCCATCACGTACCAGGGCGTCCGCGTGGCGTCCGAGTAGTGGCCCTGCAGCTCGACCTGGATCCAGGTGCCCGCCGGGGTCTCGGCGTTCCAGGAGGCGATCAGCTCGGTCGCCGGGACGGCGGACCGGTGGAGCGGGGAGGTCCAGGTGGCGTACTCCCAGGAGGCGGTCGTACCGGTGTGCGGGTCGGTGTAGTCGGTGCTTCCCTCGGCGTGGCCGATCACCAGACCGGGCCGGAGGCCGGACACGACGCGCGTCCCGGCGCCGGAGCCGCCGCGCCAGTCCGCGGCGGTGTGCCAGAAGTGGTTGTCCACGGTGCAGGCCGCCGAGGAGGTTCGGGACGGGGCCGCGGAGCGTGCCGCGGCGGTCGCGGAGCCGGCGGAGGACACCGAGCCGGCGGTGGCCGCCACCGCGAGCGCGGCGGTCAGCACGGTCCTGCGTGAGGTCGGTCTGTTCATGGGCGGGACCCCCGGTCGTAGTCGTAGGCGGAATGGGGCTGCGGATGCACGACAGTGCGCCAACTATCGCGGGTCGCGGCCGGATTCGGCCAGTGATTCGTCTCGCGCCGGGAAACCAATATTGGTCTGGTCCACTGGCGTGACCTGCGTCTGTTCCAAAACGGCTCGTAGGCTGGGGCGCATGAACGCCCTCTCGCTTCTCGCCGCGCGGCTGCCCGCCCTGGCGCCGTCCTGCGGCCCGGTGCGGCTGATCGCCGTCGACGGCCACGCGGGCTCGGGGAAGAGCACCTTCGCCGCCCGGCTGGCCGCCGCGCTCGGCGGCGCTCCCGTCCTGCACCTGGACGACCTGGCCGCCCACGGCTCCTTCTTCGCCTGGACGGACCGGCTGCGGGAGCAGGTGACCGGGCCGCTGGAGCGCGGCGAGTGCGCGCGCTACGCGCCGTACGACTGGACCGCGCGACGGTTCGGGGCGCCGCGCGTCCTGGAGCCCGCGCCGGTGGTCCTGGTCGAGGGGGTCGGGGCCGGACGGCGGGCGCTGCGGCCTCACCTGGCACGGCTGTTGTGGATGGACCTCGACGCCGCGGCGTCCTGGGAACGCGGCCGCCGCCGGGACGGTCCGGCGCTCTCGGGCTTCTGGGACGGATGGACGGCGGCCGAGGCGGAGCACTTCTCGGCCGACCCTTCACGCCCTCACGCGGACACTCTGGTACGGCAGTTGCCTGTGGGGTACGAGCTACGGGAGGGCCCTCGCACGGCAGCAGGAACGAACCATTCCGTCACGTAACGTGAGCACGTCGCGCCGCCGTACCGAATGGTGAGAAAACACCCCGGAAGTGCCCCAACTCCGCTTGACCCGAGGGCGGTACAGGTCTTACGTTCTCAATGTGCGGCTTTTCGGAGCCCCCATGGACACGAAGCCCCCGGTTGTTCCCCCGTGATCGGGGGCTTCGTTCTGCTCCCGCACCCTTCCCCCACCCCGGACCGACTCGTTCCGATCACCCTGGGTCACGGCTTTCTTCCGGCTGCGATGCCCTTAGTCGTGCACTCCCCACGCAGGTACGATGCCTTTCGGTGCGGTCAATTCCCGTCCGTGACACATTGATTCGGCGCGCCCCGGCGAGCCGGTCGGGCGGCGGGACATCCTGGGGGCACGGTTTGTGGGGGACCAGATGGACATCGGCACGCAGGGTGCTCAGGCCCCGGCCGACCTCGCCTGGCTGCGCGGCGTGGACGCCTACACCATGGGCGCCTACCCACAGGCCGAGGAGGAATTCAGAACCGCGGTACGCCTCGACCCGGGCATGGCGGACGGCTGGCTCGGCCTCCATGCGCTGAGGGTCGACACGACGACGGCGCTGCTGCGCATGCACCGCCACCGCGAGCGCTTCGGCGAACAGCGCACCCGGCACCGGCGCACGCTCAACTCCTGGTACTGGCTGGGCTGGTGGGTGCAGCCGGTGCTGGAGAGCCCGCGCGATCTGCTGCTCGCACACGCCTCGCACTGGCTGGACGGCCGCCACGTCCCCGAGCTGGACCGGGCGCTCGCGGGCCTGCCGCCGGTGGACGCCGACCCGCAGGTGCGCTTTCTGCACGCCTGCCGCTCGTACCTGGTCAAGGACTGGGAACAGCTCGTCCGCAACACCGACCGGCTGACGGACGACCCGCTGCTCGGCATCGAGGCGGGACTGTTCGGCGGGATGGCCCGGGTGCGGCTGGAGATGTACGGGCAGGCCGAACCGCTGCTCGCCACCGCCCTGATGCGCTGCCGCAGCGAGCAGCCCCAGCGCAAGGAGCTGCGCTACTGGCTGGCCCGTGCGTACGAGGGCACCGGCCGCAGCGCCGCCGCCCTGCCGCTCTACCGGGCGGTGCACCGGGTCGACCCGGCGTTCATGGACACCTCGGCACGGCTGGCCGCGATCGCGGACTACGACGGTCTCGAAGGTTCCGACGAGGCCTCCGATCTGGCCGCCGTGTCCCTGGCGGGCCCGTGCGCGGACAGCACCGTGGTGGGGACGGACAGCACCGTGCCGGAGGCCCAGCCGGACATCGATCCGCCGTTCGGCGCCGATCTGCTGGACGGCCGGGAGCTGCGGCCCGGTGGTGAGCCGCCGGGGCTCACGGGCCTCGGGGTGCCGCCGCCGTCCGCCGGGGTGCGGCGCAAGGCCGCGGCGTCCGGCCGTCCGCCGGCGCCCTTCCCGGCGGGCCCCAGCGATCCGGTGCTGCTCGCCGAGGCGCTGGCCGAGCTGGAGCGGATGGTGGGCCTGGAGCCCGTCAAGCGCCAGGTCAAGGCGTTGTCCGCGCAGCTGAACATGGCGCGGCTGCGGGCCGGGCAGGGGCTGCCCGTCCAGCCGCCGAAGCGCCACTTCGTCTTCTCGGGCCCTTCCGGCACCGGCAAGACCACGGTGGCGCGCATCCTGGGCCGGGTCTTCTACGCGCTGGGGCTGCTCGGCGGCGACCATCTGGTCGAGGCCCAACGGGCCGATCTGGTGGGCGAGTTCCTCGGCCAGACCGCGGTCAAGGCCAATGAGCTGATCGACTCGGCGCTCGGCGGGGTGCTCTTCGTCGACGAGGCGTACAGCCTCTCCAACAGCGGCTACAGCAAGGGCGACGCGTACGGTGACGAGGCCCTCCAGGTCCTCCTCAAGCGCGCGGAGGACAACCGGGACCACCTGGTCGTCATCCTCGCCGGCTACCCGGAGGGCATGGACCGGCTGCTGGCCACCAATCCCGGGCTCTCCTCGCGCTTCACCACCCGGGTGGACTTCCCGAGCTACCGGCCGCCGGAGCTCACCTCGATCGGCGAGGTGCTGGCGGCGGAGAACGGGGACGCCTGGGACGAGGAGTCGCTCGACGAGCTGCGTTCCATCAGCGGCCACGTCGTCGAGCAGGGCTGGATCGACGAGCTGGGCAACGGACGGTTCCTGCGCACCCTGTACGAGAAGAGCTGTGCCTACCGGGACCTGCGGCTCTCCGGGTACACCGGCGTGCCGAGCCGGGACGATCTGGCCACGCTGCGGCTGCCGGACCTGATGCAGGCGTACGGCGAGGTGCTGTCCGGCCGGGGCCCGGCGGGCCGGGGACCGCAGGAGCCGCCGCCCCTGTGAGGGCGACGGCTCCCGCGGTGCCGTACGTACGGCCGGGCCCGAGGGCTGTCCCGCAATGCCTGGCGGGACCGCCCTCAGCGGGCCGACGCGGCGAGTTCGCCGGTGCCGGAGGTCGTCTCCGCCGTCCGGCGCGGCACCGAGATCCGGTGGGCCGGGTCGCGCACCTCGCCGACGAGCATCTCCAGGACGTCCTCCATGGCGACCAGGCCGAGGATCCGGCCCGACGCGTCGGCGACCTGGGCCAGATGGGTCGCCGCCCTGCGCATCACGGTCAGGGCGTCGTCCAGGGGCAGCTCGGCGCGCACCGTCGCCATCGGGCGCCACACCTGCTGCGGGACGGCCCGTTCGCCGTCCTCCAGGTCCAGGACGTCCTTGACGTGCAGGTAGCCCATGAACGGGCCGCCGCCCTCCGCGCACACCGGGAAGCGCGAGTAGCCGGTCCGTACGGTCAGCTCCTCGATCCGGCGCGGGGTGACGGACGGGTCCACCGTCACCAGGGAGGCCCGCTTGAGCAACACGTCGGTGACCGGCCTGCTGCCCAGCTCCAGCGCGTCCTCCAGCCGTTCCTGGGCCTCCGGCTCCAGCAGTCCGGCCTGGCCGGAGTCCTCGACGAGCCGGTTGAGCTGCTCGCTGGTGAAGACGGCCTCCACCTCGTCCTTGGGTTCCACGCCGAAGAGCCGGAGCACCAGCCGGGCGCAGGCGCCCAGCGCCGCGGTGACCGGCCGGCACAGGCGGGCGAAGCCCACCAGGCCGGGGCCGAGCCAGAGCGCGGTCCGCTCCGGTGCCGCCATCGCGAGGTTCTTCGGGACCATCTCGCCGATGACGAGGTGGAGGAAGACCACGAGGGCGAGCGCCAGGACGTAGCCGAGCGGGTGGATGAGTCCCTCGGGCAGGTGGACCGCGTGGAAGACCGGCTCCAGCAGATGGGCGACGGTCGGTTCGGCGACGGCGCCGAGGGTCAGCGAGCAGACGGTGATGCCGAACTGGGCGGCGGCCATCATCTGCGGCAGGTTCTCCAGGCCGTACAGCACCTTGTGGGCCCGGCCCGATCCGCTCGCCGCGAGGGGTTCGACCTGGCTGCGCCGTACGGACACGAGGGCGAACTCCGCGCCGACGAAGAAGCCGTTCGCCAGCACCAGGAGCCCCGCGAAGATCAACTGGACCAGGCTCATCGCACGGCCTCCAGGACCTCGGGGGTCACCGGGGCCCCGGTGACGGGGACGGTGACCGGAGCGGCCGTGCGCACGAAGCGGACCCGCTCGGCGCGGTAGTGGCCGACCTGGCGGACGGAGATCCGCCAGCCGGGCAGCTCGGCCCGGTCGCCGGGGGCCGGGATGCGGCCCAGCAGATCGGCGACGAGCCCGGCCACGGTCTCGTACGGCCCGTCGGGGACGTCGAGTCCTATCCGGCGCAGGCTCAGGACGCGGCAGCTGCCCTCGACGTCCCAGGCCGGACGGCCGTCCTCGGGGGCGGCGGGGACCAGTTCGGGCCGGTCGGCGCCCTCGGCGTCGTGCTCGTCGCGGACCTCGCCGACGAGCTCCTCGATGATGTCCTCCAGGGTGACGACCCCGGCGGTGCCGCCGTACTCGTCGACCACGACGGCGATCGGCTGCTCGTTGCGCAGCCGCTGGAGCAGTTGTTCGACGGGCAGGGTCTCCGGGACCAGCAGCGGCGGCACGGCGATCCGTCCGGCCGGGGTGCGCAGCCGGTCGGCGGCGGGCACGGCGAGCGCGTCCTTGAGGTGGACCATGCCGACGACCTCGTCGATGCGCTCCCGGTAGACGGGGAAGCGGGAGAGGCCGGTGGCGCGGGTGAGGTTGAGGACGTCCGCCGCGGTCGCCGAGGACTGCAGGGCGCTGACCTTCACCCGGGGGGTCATGACGTGCTGGGCGGTGAGCCCGGCGAGCGACAGGGTCCGTACGAAGAGATCCGCGGTGTCCTGTTCGAGGGTGCCGGCCTCGGCCGAGTGCCGGGCCAGGGAGACCAGTTCGCCAGGGGTGCGGGCGGAGGCCAGCTCCTCGGTGGGTTCCACGCCCAGCAGCCGCACCAGCCGGTTGGCCACGGTGTTCAGCAGGCTGATCACCGGCCGGAACGCGGCGGAGAAGCGGTGCTGGGGACCGGCGACGAACCGGGCGACCTGGAGCGGCCGGGAGACCGCCCAGTTCTTGGGCACGAGTTCGCCGATCACCATCTGGACGGCGGAGGCCACCAGCATCCCGACGACCACGCTGATGCCGGAGACGGCGCCGCCGGGCAGTCCGGTCGCGGTGAGGGGGTCGTCCAGCAACTGGGCGAGTGCCGGTTCGGCGAGCATGCCGACGACCAGTGAGGTGATGGTGATACCCAGTTGGGTGCCGGAGAGCTGGAAGGAGAGCTCGCGCAGGGCTTCGACGACGGTACGGGCCCGCCGGTCGCCCTCGGCGGCGGCGCGCTCGGCGTCCGGCCGCTCCACCGTGACGAGACCGAATTCGGCCGCCACGAAGAATCCGTTGGCGAGGATGAGAAGGAATGCCGCGCTCAGCAGCAGCAAGGGGGTGGTCATGCCGCCGCCTCCGGGGAGGGGGCGGCGCAGGTACTACCGGACGATCCGTCCATTGCTGGAAGGAGTCACTCCTTGGGTCGCAGGAAAGCCCCGCCGGTCTCGGGGACCTTCCGGTGCGGGGCGGGGGCGCACAGGGGCGCCGCCGTCCTCCAGAGTAATCAAGAACGGCCCGTGCGGGGCAGGGGGCTCAGCCGATGTCCTTGCCCGTGCCGCGGCTCTCGGCGAGGGCCCGCAGCGCGCGGGCGTCCCGGATGGCCTGCTGCTTGGCGACGCCCGGCTGGATGCCGAGGGCGGGCATGCTCGTCCCGTCGCTGAGGTCGAGGAAGACCCAGGGGTCGCCCGCGCGCAGGTTGACGCGGAGGATCTCCGCCCAGGACAGCCGACGCGTCCGGGTGAGGTTGACCACCGTCACCCCGTCCTCCTCCGCCACGATCTTCGGGCGGCTGAGCAGGGCGAGCACGCCGAAGAACAGCAGCGCGGTGAAGACGAAGCTGATCCGCTCTCCCCCGCTCAGCTGTTCCAGGGTCAGGGCGACGGCGGTGATGACGAGGAACATCGCCGCCCCCACGGTCAGCAGGACCACCCGGGTTCGGGTCGGCCGGAACGTGACCGGGAGGGTGGGAAGTTCGGGCCGGGGTGCGGGGGCGGACATGGTGTTCTTCTGTCTTCCGGGTGGGCGCCCGGCCGTCAGAGGCGGCAGGCGTGGATGGCGGTGGTGAGGATGGCGCGGGCGCCGAGGTCGTACAGGTCGTCCATGATCCGCTGCGCCTCCCGGGCGGCGACCATGGAGCGGACGGCGACCCAGCCCTCGTGGTGCAGCGGGGAGATGGTCGGCGACTCCAGACCCGGGGTGAGGGCGACCGCGCGCTCCAGGTGCTCGACGCGGCAGTCGTAGTCCATCATCACGTAGGAGCGGGCGACCAGGACGCCCTGGAGGCGGCGGAGGAACTGCTGCACCTTGGGGTCGTCGGCCGGGGCGCCGGTGCGCCGGATGACGACGGCCTCCGACGTCATGATCGGCTCGCCGATGACTTCGAGGCCGGCGTTGCGCAGGCTGGTGCCGGTCTCCACGACGTCGGCGATGACCTGGGCGACGCCGAGTTCGATGGCGGTCTCGACCGCGCCGTCGAGGTGGACGACGGAGGCGTTGACGCCGACGTCGGCGAGGTGCTTGGCGACGATGCCCTCGTAGGAGGTGGCGATCGTCTTGCCGTCGAAGTCCTGCGGGCCCTGGGCCGTGCCGGGCCTGGTGGCGTAGCGGAAGGTGGAGCGGGCGAAGCCGAGCTGCAGGATCTCCTCGGCGTCGGCCCCGGAGTCGAGCAGCAGGTCACGGCCGGTGATGCCGATGTCCAGGCGGCCGGAGCTGACGTAGATCGCGATGTCGCGGGGGCGCAGGTAGAAGAACTCGACCTCGTTCTCGGGGTCGACGAGGACGAGTTCCTTGGACTCCTTGCGCTGCTGGTATCCGGCCTCATGGAGCATCGCCATCGCAGGCCCGGAGAGTGAACCCTTGTTGGGGACGGCGATGCGCAGCATGAGGTCAGGTTCCTTTGCGAGAAGGCGTGCGATGTGCGATGGGGACGGGGTGGTGCGGGGTCCTGCTCAGAGGTGGGCGTAGACGTCGTCGAGCGAGATCCCGCGGGCGACCATCATCACCTGGACGTGGTACAGCAGCTGGGAGATCTCCTCGGCGGCGGCGTCCTTGCTCTCGTGTTCGGCGGCCATCCAGACTTCGGCGGCCTCCTCGACGACCTTCTTGCCGATGGCATGGACGCCCTTGCCCACCAGTTCGGCGGTGCGGGAGGTGGAGGGGTCGCCGTTGGCGGCCTTGAGCTGCAGCTCGGCGAAGAGCTCTTCGAAGGTTTTGTTCGCCATGATGGTTCTTAGCCTACGGGGTCCACACGCCCCACTCAGCGCCAGGGCTCGCTGACGGTGCGCAGCGTGGCGGCGGTGGCGACGGCCGCGGTGACCGCTTCGTGCCCCTTGTCCTCGTTGGACCCTTCGAGGCCGGCCCGGTCGAGCGCCTGCTCCTCGGTGTCGCAGGTGAGCACCCCGAAGCCGACGGGGACCCCGGTGTCGACGGCGACCTGGGTGAGGCCGTTGGTGACGCCCTGGGAGACGTACTCGAAGTGCGGGGTGCCGCCGCGGATGATGACGCCGAGGGCGACGACCGCGTCGTAGCCGCGGCCCGCGAGGACCTTGGCCACGACCGGGAGCTCGAAGCTGCCGGGGACCCGGAGCAGGGTCGGCTCGTCGATGCCGAGGTCGTGCAGGGCGCGCAGCGCGCCGTCGACGAGTCCGTCCATGACCTTCTCGTGCCACTGCGCGGCGACGACCGCCACGCGCAGGTCGCCGCAGTTGCGTACGGACAGTTCGGGTGCGCCCTTGCCGCTCATGTCTCTCCTGTCGCTCGTTTCCGTGATCGTCACTGGTTGCCGCAGGTCGACGCCGTGGCGGTGTCGAGCCAGGGCAGGTCGTGCCCCATGCGGTCGCGCTTGGTGCGCAGGTAGCGCAGATTGTGCTCGCCCGCCTGGACGGGCATCGGCTCGCGGCCGGTGACGGCCAGTCCGTGTCGCAGGACGGCGGCCGTCTTGTCGGGGTTGTTGGTCATCAGTCTGAGGCTGCGGACGCCGAGGTCCTTGAGGATCTGGGCGCCTGCGGCGTAGTCGCGGGCGTCGGCGGGCAGGCCGAGTTCCAGGTTGGCGTCGAGGGTGTCGACGCCGCGTTCCTGGAGTTCGTAGGCGCGCAGCTTGGACAGCAGTCCGATGCCCCGGCCCTCGTGGCCGCGCAGGTAGACGACGACGCCGCGGCCCTCCTCGGTGATCCGGCGCATGGACGCGTGCAGCTGGGGGCCGCAGTCGCAGCGCTGGGACTGGAAGATGTCGCCGGTCAGGCACTCGGAGTGGACCCGGACCAGGATGTCGTCGCCGTCGCCGAGGTCGCCGTGGACGAGCGCGACGTGCTCGACGCCGTCGGTCGTGGAGCGGTAGCCGTAGGCGGTGAACGGGCCGAAGCCGGTCGGCAGCCGTACCTCGGCCTCGCGGCGCACCGTCGGCTCCGAGCTGCGGCGGTAGGCGATCAGGTCCTCGATGGAGATGATCGTGAGGCCGTGCTTGCGGGCGAACGGGATCAGCTGCGGCAGCCGCAGCATCACGCCGTCCTCGCCGGCGATCTCGACGATGGCGCCGGCGGGCCGCAGTCCGGCGAGCCGGGCGAGGTCGACGGCGGCCTCGGTGTGGCCGTTGCGGACCAGTACGCCGCCGGAGCGGGCGCGGAGCGGGAAGACGTGGCCGGGCCGTACGAAGTCGGCGGGGCCCGCCTCGCCGCCCGCCAGCAGCCGGAGGGTGGTGGCCCGGTCGGCGGCGGAAATGCCGGTGGTCACGCCGTGGGCCGCCGAGGCGTCGACGGAGACGGTGAACGCGGTCCGCATCGACTCGGTGTTGCGGCCGACCATCTGCGGGAGTTCGAGCCGTTCCAGCTCGTCGTTCTCCATGGGGGCGCAGATCAGGCCGCGGCACTCGCTCATCATGAAGGCGACGATCTCGGGGGTGGCCTTCTCGGCGGCGACGACGAGGTCGCCCTCGTTCTCCCGGTCCTCGTCGTCGACGACCACGACGGGCCGGCCGGCGGCGATGTCGCGGATCGCCTGCTCGACGGGGTCGAGCGAGAGGTCCTCCAGGTCCCTTCCGTGGTCCCGGTGCAGCCAGGTGGGCTGGGCAGTCATGCCGTGGCTCCTTCCAGAGCGGGTGTCCGCGAACGCAGCCACCAGTCGCGCATGCCCCACAGGACGAGGGCGCCGTACACGACGTAGATGAGACCGGAGAAGGCGAGGCCGCTGTGGAAGTTCAGCGGTACGCCGACCAGGTCGACCAGCAGCCAGGCGAACCAGAACTCGACCATGCCGCGGGCCTGGGCGAGCATCGCGACGAGGGTGCCCGCGAAGATGTACGCGTCCGCCCACGGGCTCCAGGACAGCGAGGGGAACGCGGTGAACAGACCGCCGACCGCGAGGGTGCCGAGGGCGGCGCCGCCCAGCAGGTACCCGCGCTCTCGCCAGGTGGCGAACCGTACGGCGATGGAGCCGTCCTGGGCCTGCTGCCTGCCCCGGGTCCACTGCTGCCAGCCCCAGACGGCCACCGCGATGACGACGAGCTGCTTGCCGACGCTGCCCGCCTGGTGCACGGAGGCGTTGGCCGCGACGAGGACGACGCCGGACAGGAGCTGGGCGGGCCAGGTCCAGACCGAGCGGAGCCAGCCCAGGGTCAGGGCGATCAGACCGACCGTGTTGCCGATCATGTCGGACCAGATGATGTGCTGCCCGAGGACGGTGAACGCCTCCGAGTTCAGCCAGTTCAGGGCGGTCACTTCACCGGCTCCTCGGGTTCCTGCGCGGTGTGGCCGAGCAGCCGCTCGACGTACTTCGCGATGACGTCCACCTCCAGGTTGACCGGGTCGCCGGGCTCCTTGATGCCGAGCGTGGTCAGGGCGAGGGTGGTGGGGATGAGGCTGATGGTGAAGTAGTCGGGTCCGGCGTCGACGACGGTGAGGCTGACGCCGTCTACGGTGATCGACCCCTTCTCGACCACGTAGCGGCTCAGGTGCTCGGGGAGGGAGACCTTCACGAGCTCCCAGTTCTCGGAGATCCTGCGCTCGACGATGCGGCCGGTGCCGTCGACGTGGCCCTGGACGATGTGGCCGCCGAGCCGGCCGCCGACCGCCATGGGGCGTTCCAGGTTGACCCGGGAGCCCGTGTCCAGGGCGCCGAGGCTGGACCGGTTCAGGGTCTCGGCCATCACGTCGGCGGTGAACTCGCCGTCGCCGAGGCCGACGACGGTGAGGCAGACGCCGTTGACGGCGATGGAGTCGCCGTGCTTGGCGCCTTCGGTGACCACTCGGCCGCGCAGGCGGAAGCGGGAGGCGTCGTCGAGCTTCTCGACGGCGGTGACCTCGCCCAGTTCTTCGACAATTCCGGTGAACACTCAGTTTTCCTTCCGGTCGGTGCCGGGGACGGCGGTGATGCGCAGATCGGGGCCGATGCGGACGGTCTCGGTCACATCGAGGCGCAACGCCTCGGCGATGGTGGAGATTCCGGCGTCGGCGAGGGCCGCGGGGCCGGCGCCGAGCAGCACGGGGGCGAGGTAGCCGACGACCTTGTCGACCGTTCCCGCGGCGACGAAGGCCCCGGCCAGGGTCGGGCCGCCTTCGAGGAGTACGGAGCGGATGCCGCGCCCGTGCAGGGCGTCGAGCAGGGCGGGGACGTCGAGGCCGCGTCCGGTGGCGGCGCGCGGCAGCCGCAGTACGGCCCCTTCGGGGAGGTGGCGGGCGTCGGCGTCGTCGGCGACGGCGATCAGGGTGGGCGCGCCCTCGTCGAGGACGCGGGCGCCGGGGCGCACGGCGGTGGCGGTGGTGTCCACGACCACCCGCAGGGGCTGTACGGCGCCGTCGATGCCCCGGACGCCGAGCTGCGGGTCGTCGATGCGGGCGGTGCCGGAGCCGACCACGACGGCGTCGGCCTCGGCGCGCAGCCGGTGGACGTCGGCGCGGGACTCGGCGGAGGTGATCCAGCGGCTGGTGGCGTCGGCGGCCGCGATCCGGCCGTCGAGGCTCGCCGCGTACTTCCACAGGACGTACGGGCGGCCGAGCCGCACCGAGGTCAGCCAGGCCGTGTTGCCCGCTTCGGCCTCGGCGGCGAGGAGTCCTCGCTCGGCCTCGACCCCGGCCGCGCGCAGGGTGTCCGCACCGCCGGTGGCCTGCGGGTTCGGGTCGCCGACCGCGTAGACGACCCGGGCGACGCCGGCCTCGATCAGCGCCTGGGCGCAGGGTCCGGTGCGGCCGGTGTGGTTGCAGGGTTCGAGGGTGACGTAGGCGGTGCCGCCGCGGGCCCGGTCGCCCGCTGCGCGCAGGGCGTGGACCTCGGCGTGCGGGCCGCCGGCCCGCTGGTGGAAGCCCTCTCCGGCCCGGCGGCCGGTGGCGTCGAGGACGACGCAGCCGACGACGGGGTTGGGGCTGGTGGAGCCGAGGCCGCGGGCGGCGAGCTCGATCGCTCGGCGCATGGCGGCGATGTCGGCTGCGGTGTCCACCGGGTCCTCCTGCCTCTTCGGGCACGGACTCCGGGGCTGTCGACGACGACAGAAGAGCGGGACGCTGCAGGGGGACGCCGAATTGCCGGAAGAACGGACGGATCGGTCGCCCGAAACCATCCGCCGACGGCGGCGTACCCGTGAAACGGCCCGCCGCGCACTGCCTCCCATCCGGACTTTAACCGTCGGTCCAGGAATTTCACCTGGTCAACCGGCCGCTGGATGCGGACGGGTCGCGGACTTTAACCGCCGGCTCGGAATTTCACCGACCCCGGAGTGCGCTGCTGCTGGTACACGATCAGTGTGCCACGCCCGCCGGTGGGCCATGCGGGTGAGCGGCTGTGCACTGGCTCACAAGGGGGCGCGCGGCGGGGCGCAGCCGGACAGCCATCCCCTGAAGGTCCAGACCTATTGACTCATTGGTCTAGTCCTCTTAATCTCTGCGTCACCTCCGAGGAGCCGTTCCGCGGTGTGCGCACACCCGGGACATCAACACGCCCCACCCCCTTGCCAGTTGCGTTTTTGCCGAACCTCCCCGAGAGGAACCGAACGTGCTGTCCCCCACCCGTGCGAGAGCCACCCTGCTCGCGGCCGGTGCCACCGTCGCCGCGCTGCTGCTGGGTTCGCTCGCCGCCACCCCGTCGGCCGCCGCCGACCAGGAGTCCTGTCGCCCCGACGGGCTCTACGAGACCCCCGGCGTCGCGGTCCCCTACTGCTCCGTCTACGACACCGAGGGCCGCGAGAAGATGGGCGCCGACCATCAGCGGCGGGTCATCGGATACTTCACGAACTGGCGTACCGGGAAGGACGGCAGGCCCGCCTACCTCGTCCCCGACATCCCCTGGGACAAAGTCACCCATCTGAATTACGCCTTCGCCCACGTCGACGGCGGCAACCGGCTCTCCGTGGGCGCCGACGGCCCGGACAACGCCTCGACCGGCATGACCTGGCCGGGTGTCACCGGCGCCGAGATGGACCCCGCACTCCCCTACAAGGGCCATTTCAACCTGCTCACCAAGTTCAAGAAGAAGCACCCGAACGTGAAGACCATGGTGTCGGTGGGCGGCTGGGCCGAGACCGGCGGCTACTTCGACGCCGACGGCAGGCGGGTGGACTCCGGCGGCTTCTACTCGATGGCGACCAACGCCGACGGCTCGGTCAACCAGGCCGGCATCGACACCTTCGCGGACTCGGCCGTCGACTTCGTCCGGAAGTACGGCTTCAACGGCGTCGACATCGACTACGAGTACCCGACGACCATGAAGGACGCGGGCAACCCGCTGGACTGGGCGCTGTCCAACGCCCGCCGGGCCGGCCTGGTCAAGGGCTACGCCGCGCTGATGAAGACCCTGCGCGAGAAGCTCGACCGCGCGTCCGCCGCCGACGGCACCCACTACCTGCTGAGCGTGGCCGCCCCCTCGTCGGGCTATCTGCTGCGCGGCATGGAGACCTTCCAGGTCCAGAAGTACCTGGACTACGTCAACATCATGTCGTACGACCTGCACGGCGCCTGGAACGAGTACGTCGGTCCGAACGCCGCGCTGTACGACGACGGCAAGGACGCCGAACTCGCCCAGGCGAGCGTCTACTCGACCTCCCAGTACGGCGGCACGGGCTACCTCAACACCGACTGGGCGTACCACTACTTCCGCGGTTCGATGCCGGCCGGCCGGATCAACATCGGCCTGCCGTACTACACCCGCGGTTTCAAGAACGTGCAGGGCGGCACGGACGGGCTGTGGGGCAGGGCCGCCACCACCGACTGCCCGGCCGGGGCGGGGCTGACCAAGTGCGGTGACGGCGCCGTCGGCATCGACAACCTCTGGCACGACCTGGACACCGACGGCAAGGAGTCGCCCGCCGGTTCCAACCCCATGTGGCACGCGAAGAACCTGGAGAAGGGCGTCGTCGGCGACTACGTCACCGACTACGGCTTCCCCGCCGACACCAGGCTGACCGGCACCTATGCCCGCAAGTACGACTCGACGCTGGTCGCACCCTGGCTGTGGAACGCCGAGAAGAAGGTCTTCCTGTCCACCGAGGACGAGCAGTCGGTCGCCGCGAAGGCGGACTACGTGGTCGACAAGGGCATCGGCGGCACCATGGTCTGGGAGCTCGCGGGCGACTACGACTGGAACGCCGCCAAGGGGCAGTACGAGCCGGGCTCCACGCTCACCTCGACGATGTACGACGCGTTCAAGTCGGCCGCCCCGTACGGCGCGAAGCGCTCCACCGTCGACCTGCCCACCGAGGCGCTCGACATCGACGTGTCCTTCGGCCAGTTCCCGCTCGGTGACTCCAACTACCCGATCAGCCCCAAGCTGACGATCACCAACAACACCGGGACCACCCTGCCGGGCGGCACGGAGTTCCGGTTCGACTACGCGACCTCGGCGCCCGGCAACGCCAAGGACCAGTCCGGCTTCGGCACCACGATCGTGCGCAGCGACCACACCGCCGCCGGCAACGTCGGCGGTCTGAAGGGCGACTACAACCGCGTCTCGCTGAAGCTGCCGGGCTGGCAGAGCCTGGCTCCCGGCGCCTCGGTGCAGGTGGACTTCGTGTACTACCTGCCCACCTCCACGCCGTCGAACTGGACGGTGACCTTCGGCGGGAAGTCGTACGCCCTGGCCGCCGACCTGGCGCGCGGGACCACCGTCGTCGAGCCGGGCACGGGCACCACCCCCACGCCCGGCCCGTCGACCACCCCGACCCCCGGCGGTGGCAGCTGCACCGCGCCCGCCTGGAGCGCGACCTCCGAGTACGGCGCCGGTGCGACGGTCGGCCACGGCTCGCACCGGTGGAAGGCCCGGTGGTGGACGAAGGGCGAGACGCCCGGCTCCACCGGGGAATGGGGTGTCTGGCAGGACCTCGGCGTCTGCTGACCCTCCCCCGAACCGCCCGGCGGTGACCGGATCGCCCCCGGTCGCCGCCGGGCTCGCCCGCGTTCCGGGGGCTGCCCGGCGGGCGATTCAGCCCGCGGGGGCGAACAGTTCGTCCTGGGCCGCCTCCCGGGCGGCGAGCAGCGCGCCCCTCAGGACCGCACCGCCGCCCAGCCGGCCGGCCCTGACCTCGGTGCGCAGCGGGGACATCCGGGCCAGCCGCTCCTCGACGCGGGCCGCGAGCGCGTCGCCGCCCGCGTGGCCCACCTCGCCCGCGAGCAGCACACAGCCCGGGTCGAGGACCGCGGCGACAGCGGCGGCGCCCAGCGCGAGGCGTTCGGCGAGGACGTCCAGGAACGCCTCGTGCCTGCCCTCCCCCGCCAGGGCGGCCCGCACGGCCGACGCGGCGCCCGGTTCCTTGTCCCCCTCGGCCGCGTCCGGCGGTACGACGATGCCGTGGGCGGCGGCCAGTTCGCAGACCGGGGCGGAGCCGACCAGCGAGTGGAAGCCGCCCTCGCAGTTGAGCGCCGAGGGGGCGCCGGCCACGCCGGGCACCGGCATGAAGCCGATCTCGCCCGCGCCGCCGGAGACCCCGCGGCGGAGCCTGCCGTCCAGCATGACGGCGGCGCCGACGCCGTGGCCGAGCCAGAAGAGCACGAAGGTGTCGCGGTCGCGGGCCGCCCCGCCGCGGTGTTCGGCCACGGCGGCGAGATTGGTCTCGTTCTCGACCAGCACGGTCGCGGGCAGCCGCTGCTGGAGCACCCGCACCAGCCGTCGGTGCCAGGCGGGCAGGCCGGTGGTGTCGCGCAGTTCGCCGGTGACCGGGTCGATCAGTCCGGGCGCGCCGATGCCGACGCTGTGCAGGGGGGCGGGGCCGGCCTCGCGCGCGGTGCGTTCCAGCAGGGCGGCGGCCTGTTCCGCGGCGGAGTCGGTGTCGCCGTCCACGGGCAGGGTGGCCTCGGCGAGCGTGGTGCCCAGCAGATCGGCGACGACCACGGCCACACCGCGGGTGCGCACGTCGAGGGCGGCGAGGTGGGCGCGGTCGGCGACGATCCCGTACAACCGGGCGTTGGGGCCGCGCCGGTCGGCTCCGGTCTCTCCGACGACCTCGACCAGTCCGGCCTCCCGGAGCCGTTCGACGAGGTCGGCGACGGTCGGCCGGGACAGGCCGGTCAGGGTCTTCAGCTGCGTGGCCGTCAGCGGGCCCTCCTGCTGGAGCAGTCGCAGGGCGAGCCGGTCGTTGATGGCTCGGGCGGTGCTCGGTGATGCGGGCATGCCGGGATCCTTCCAGATCTCCGCCGGACCGGGACGCAGGGGCGGACTATTTATCAGGCAGGGTTCCTGATAGTTTACGGCCCGCACTGCCGACAACGAGCGCCGGGCGACCGGCGACGGAAGAATCCCAGGGGAGGGGCACGGCGGCATGACAACGGATTCCACCGAGACGGTCTTCGGCACGGAGCAGGTGAGGCGGGCCAGGTTCGCCGTCGCCGCGGTCTTCACCGTGCACGGTGCGGTGACCGGCAGCTTCGCCACCCGGGTGCCCTGGATCCAGGACCACGCCGGGGTCAGCGCCGGGCAGCTCGGGCTGGCCCTGGCCTTCCCGGCGATCGGCGCCTCGCTCGCGATGCCGCTGGCCGGCGCGATCAGCCATCGCTTCGGCGCCCGGACCGCGCTGCGCGGACTGCTCGCCCTCTGGACGCTGGCACTGGTCCTGCCCGCCCTGGCGCCCAATCTGCTGACGCTGTGCGCGGCCCTCCTCGTCTACGGGGCGACGGCCGGCATGTCGGACGTGGCGATGAACGCCCTCGGCGTCGAGGTGGAGAACCGCCTCCACAAGTCGATCATGTCCGGACTGCACGGGATGTGGAGCGTGGGGGCCCTGATCGGTTCGGCGGCGGGCACGCTGGCCGCGCACCTGGGCACCGACGCCCGGCTGCACCACGCCCTGGCCGCCCTGGTGCTCACCGCGTTCGGTCTGCTGGCCTGCCGGGGCGTGCTGGACCTGCGCAGCGAACCGGACGAGGAGCCGCCGCCACGTTTCACCCTGCCGCCGAAGTCGGCGCTGATCATCGGCGCGGTGGGCTTCTGCGCGGTGTTCGCCGAGGGGGCCAGCCTGGACTGGTCGGCGGTCTATCTCCGGGACGTCATGGACACCTCCGCCGGGCTCGCCGCGGCCTCCACCACGGCGTTCGCGCTGACCATGGCGGTCGCCCGGATCGCCGGTGACAAGGTCGTCGACCGCTTCGGCGCGGTGCGCACCGTACGGGTCGGCGGGGTTCTCGCGACGGTCGGCGGGGTGCTCGTGGTCGCCGCGCCGGGCGCGGTGCTCGCCATGTGCGGTTTCGGGCTCCTCGGCCTCGGGGTCGCCGTGGTCGTCCCGCTCGCCTTCGCGGCGGCGGGGCGCAGCGGCCCGAACCCGAGCCAGGCGATCGCGGGTGTCGCCACGATCACGTACACCTCCGGGCTCATCGCCCCGTCCGCGATCGGCTCGCTGGCCGAGGCGACCTCGCTGGTCGTCTCCTTCGGTCTGGTGACGGTGCTGGCGTTCGGCCTGGTGCTGGGGGCCGGGGTGCTGCGGGCGGGCGACCGCCGGGCCGCACCGTCCCCGGGCGCGGACGCCCCGGGGACGGCGCCGGCCGAACAGCGCCCCTGAGCCGGGGGCCGCGCCCCGCCGGGTGCCGTACCGCCCGGGGCACGTGCCCGAGCGGAGGGCCGGGAAGGCCGGGGCGCGGCCCCGAGGAGGCCGGGGAAGGCCGGGGCGCGTCCACGATCAGGGAGCCTCGTCGGCCGGACGGCGCCCCGGGCGAGGGTCCCGGGAGGGCGGGGGCACGTGCCCGAGCGGAGGCCCGGGAAGGCCGGGGCGGGGCCGAAAAGGCTTCCGACCTGCGGCCCGGCCGAGAGGCCCCCGCGATCCGGCATTACCATGGCGCTGATCATTTCGGCGGCAGCGCCACGCCCTGCGGGGACGACGGGCTCCGCGTCTACACACAGGGAGCGACCATGGACCTCGGCGTGCGCTGGACTCTGCACGGCGACGGGAAGACCCCCGCGCCGGGGGCCGTGGTCCGTCCGGACGAACGGCTCTCCTGGCCCCGCACGTTCGGCCTCGGGGCCCAGCACGTGGTCGCGATGTTCGGTGCGTCGTTCGTCGCACCGGTGCTGATGGGCCTGGACCCGAACCTGGCGATCATGATGTCGGGTGTCGCGACGGCCATCTTCCTGCTGGCCACCCGCGGCCGGGTGCCCAGCTATCTCGGTTGCTCGCTCTCCTTCGTCGGGGTCGCGGCGACCATCCGGGCGAGCGGCGGCAGCAGCGCCGTGGTCACCGGTGCGGTGTTCGTCGTCGGCGTGGCGCTCCTCCTCGCCGGTCTCGCGGTGCAGAGGTTCGGCGCCCGGATCATCCACGCGGCCATGCCACCGGTGGTCACCGGCGCCGTCGTCATGCTGATCGGCTTCAACCTGGCGCCGGTGACCGCCTCGACGTACTGGCCGCAGGACCAGTGGACGGCGCTGCTGGTGATGCTGTTCACCGGTTTGGCCGTAGTGTGCCTGCGCGGATTCTTCTCGCGCATCGCGATCTTCCTGGGCCTGGTCTTCGGATACGTCCTGTCCTGGGTCCTCGACCAGGTCTTCGGCAAGATCCACTCCCCGGCGGGCGGCGCCGAGGCCGTGGACCACTGGCGGCTCGACCTGTCGGGTGTCGCCAAGGCCGACTGGATCGGGCTGCCGTCCTTCCACGCGCCGAGCTTCGAGTGGTCGGCGATCCTGGTCGCACTGCCGGTGGTCATCGCGCTGATCGCCGAGAACGCCGGGCACGTGAAGGCCGTGGGCGAGATGACCGGCTCCTCGCTGGACGACAAGCTGGGCACCGCGATCGCCGCCGACGGCGCCGCGTCGATGCTGTCGACCGCGGTGGGCGGCCCGCCGAACACCACGTACTCGGAGAACATCGGTGTCATGGCCGCGACCCGGGTCTACTCCACCGCCGCGTACTGGGCCGCCGCCTGCTTCGCCCTGCTCTTCGGGCTCTGCCCCAAGTTCGGTGCGGTCGTCGCCGCGGTCCCCGGCGGGGTGCTCGGCGGCATCACCGTCATCCTCTACGGCATGATCGGCCTCCTCGGCGCCCAGATCTGGCTGCACGCCGAGGTCGACCTGCGCAACCCGCTGAATCTGGTCCCGGCCGCCGCGGGCATCATCATCGGCGTCGGCGGCGTCGGCCTGAAGATCACCGACAACTTCGAGCTGAGCGGGATCGCCCTGGGCACCATCGTGGTGATCACCGGCTACCACGTGCTGCGGGCCTTCGCCCCGGCGCACCTCAAGACCCAGGAACCGCTGCTGGACTCGGGGACGTCGGCGTACGACGAGCCGGAGCCGGACAAGAAGCCGTAGGGCCCTTCGGCCGGGCCGGTCTCACCCCGGGGACTCGCGGGACAGGACGCGGCGCAGGACCTCCGCGAGGGCGCCGCGCGAGGAGCCGGGAGCGACCCAGGCGACATGCCCGTCGGGGCGCACGAGGACGGCGCCGTCCGGTTCCCCGGTGCCGCACAGTCCGTCCCACTGCCCCGGGACGGCTTCTCGCCGTGCGCCGGATTCGAGGGGGCGGACGACGACCGGGACTCCCGTCCCGCGGACGGCATCGGCCTCCTGACGCCATGCCGGGCTGTCCGTCCTCGTGAGGAGGGTGAAGCCGGGGCCGACGAGGTCGAGGGTGGAGGTGACTTCGGACGGCCCGCCGACGAGGCGTACGTGAGGTGCGCGCCGCCCGGGGGCACGGCCCGGGTGGTGGCCCGTGGGATCCAGCGCGGTGCGCCCGGCCGTTCCGGCGCCGGGGACGACCGCGGTGGAGCGGTAGTCGGCGGTGAGCAGGAGTTCGTCGTCGATGCGGTAGCCCGCGCGGTTGCGGGCGTTGTCGGTGGAGATGTCGATGACCTGGCGGGCGACCGGCCGGCGTTCGGCCTCGTAGGTGTCGAGCAGGGCGTCGGTGGCGTGTCCGGCGACGACGGCCGCGAGCTTCCAGGCGAGGTTGTCCGCGTCCCCGATGCCGGTGTTCATCCCGTGCCCGCCGGTCGGCGGTATCGCGGGGGCCGCGTCGCCCGCGACCAGCACGCGTGAGCTGCGGTAGGCGGCGGCGAGCCGGGCGTCCATCCGCCAGGTCATCGTGTCCCGCACGGTCGCGTCCAGGTCCTCGACGCCCGCCGCGGTGCGGATGAGCCGGACCAGGTCGTCGTGGCCGGGGAGGGCCTGCGGTTGCTCCGTCCCCGGATCCAGCGGGTACTGGTAGATCCAGTGCCGGTCGTTGTCGACGGCCATGAAGCCACCGCGTCCGGGCACCGTGAGGAAGTACGGGGCACTCGCGCGGTCGGCCACCACGTCGCCCAGCGGTGCCTCGAAGCGAACGCTGAGGTAACGGCCCAGACCGGTGGGGCCCTCCATCGCGATTCCCGCCCCTGTGCGTACCCTGCCGGCCGCGCCGTCACAGCCGACGACCCGGTCCGCGCGCACGGAGTGCCGGATTCCGGTGGCGGTGTCCTCCACGACGGCCGTCACGCCGCAGCCGTCGTCGGCCATGGACACCAGCCGTGTCCCGAACCGGACCCGCGCGAACCGGCCTGCTCCGTGGCACGCCGCAGCAGGACGGGCTCCAGCACGTCCTGGGAGCAGATCAGCCCCGGTGACGGAGTGTGTTCCTCCTCGCCCTCAAGGGGTTGGTGCGCCAGGCCGGTACGGACGAAGTCCGGATCCACGAGGTCGCGGCCGCGGTAGAAGAAGACCTGGGAAGCCGGGAGGCCGGCCTCCCGGATCCGGGCCTCCAGGCCCATCCGCCGGAAGATCTCCATGGAACGGGCCGACGCGATCAACGACCTGCTCGACCGGTACCCGGCCCGGCCCCGTCTGGTCCGTCTGCCCGAACGCCCCTGGTCGCTCCACACCCGGGCACCCCACAACGCGGAACCGGCCCACTGGCTCCTGTCCACGGCCGCCCTCGCCCTCGCGCTCTGGCTCAGCGAACGCGGGTACTGCGCCTGGGGCCGGTGCGCGGCGCCCGGCTGCCTCAACTACTTCGTCGACACCGGCCGCCGCTCCCCGCAGCGCTACTGCTCACCCCGGTGCGGCACCCGCGTACGCGTCGCCGCGCACCGCGCACAGCGCAGCCGGTGAGCCGGTGCGGACGCCTGAGTACCGGCACGCGCGCGGGGGCGTCTCCCGCCCACTCCCCGCTGCCGAGAACGCCCGTCCTCGCTTCCGCCAAAGAGCCTAGAAACAGTCGCCGTACCAGTGCGTCGCGCCGGGCGCCGTGACCGTGGCCCGGACGGATTCCGCGGAGGCGTGCAACGGGCGTGCCATGCCCACCCGTTCCGTCACCCGCCGGGCGCCCGTCAGCAGGGCCGGCAGCGCGGCCCGGACGCCGGGTTCGTCGGGGAGCCTGACCCGGGTCCGGTCCAGCCCCGCCGCCCGGCCCCGTTCACCCACCGCGGCGAGCAGGTCGCCCAGGCACCCGGGTGCCCCAGCGAACTCCCGTACCTCGACGTACTCCCCCACGTGCTGGGCCACGATCCAGCCGACGGGCGTCCCCGACGCGGGGTCCTCGGCCACGAGCGACCGCTCGACCGGGCCGTACCAGGCGGGCACCCGCACGGCCCAGTCCTCGGCGCTCCGCAGCGAGCTGAGCGGCCTGGTCCCGTTGTACGCACGGTGCAGGGCGGCCACCCCGGCGGCGTCCCGCGCGGTGGCCGGCCGGACCCGGAAGGTCCCCGCGGCGGACGGCGGTGCGAGCGTCCCCTCGGTGTACACGCTGTCGAACTCCTGCCAGCCCGAGCCCCGGTAGACGCCGGGCGTGTCGGTGAACAGCAGCGACCAGGCGCACCCCTCGGCCCGCATGGTGCGTTCCGCCTCCGCCAGCAGCCGCCGCACCAGCCCTTGGCCTCGGGCCTCGGGGCGGGTCGCGACGCTGCCGATGCCGCCGACCCGCTGCGGGACGCCGTGCGCGTCGCGGATCAGCCTCGGCACGTGGACGACGACCGCGTCGATCCCGTCGCCCGCGGAGTTCTGTGCGACGAAGGTGTGCCGGTGGCGGTCCGGGTCGAGGGCGTGCAGATCAGCGATCTGCGGGGCGTCGAAGCAGCGCCGCCACAGGGCGGCCAGCGCCGGGCCGTCGGCCGGGGTGGCGGTGCGGATCGTGGCGGTCACAGGGTCAGGTTCCCGTCCGTGCGTGCCTTCTCACCGTTCACCGGCATGGCGGTGCGCTTCGTGCCGTCCTCCACGCACGCGGTGTGCAGGGCCGAGTCCAGGGCCTGCGGGGCGAGGTGGAGCGTGCCGCCGGTGAAGCGGCTGCCGGTCGCCGCGTAGTGGTTGGTGCCGTCGGCGATGCGGATGTGGGCGGTGTCCGGGCCGGAGGCGGAACTGCTGAGACCGTTGATGTCCCAGGTGAGCTTCCCGGCGCCGGCGGCCCGGCCGAGCAGCGCCTTGGCCTTGTTGCCGCCGGTGAGGCGGGTGCCGCCGGTGACGGTGATCCGCTGGTCGCGCACGGCGCTGAGTTCGATGCCGGTGTTGTCGTAACGGCCGCCGTCGATCCACAGCTCCGCCGATCCGACCGAGAGGGGGGCCGCGTCCTCGGTGCCGGTGACCGTGCAGTCGGTGAAGTGGACGGGCCCCGCCCCGCGCAGGATCGCGCCGTCGACCCCCTTGAACGTGCAGCGCACGAAGTGCACGGGGGCGGTGACCGGGGTCTGGACGAGAACGGCGCCGGCGGGCGGCTCGAAGGAGCAGTCGCTGATGGTGGTGGGACGGCTCGAACGGGCGGAGCGCTGGGCGACGGCGAAGGTCTTCGCGGTGCAGCCGCGCAACTGGGCCCCGTCGGCGTTGACGGTGAGGGCGCCCGCCTGGTCGAAGGTGGGGCGGGCGATCACCGTGACGTCCTCCAGGGTCAGGTCGGTGACCTTGGTGTTGGCGGTGAACCAGGAGCAGACGTGCCGGCGCACGGTGATCCGCTTGGCGGAAATCCCCCACTGTGCACCGGAGTTGGCGATGTCCATCAGTCCGGAGTTGCCGTCGAAGAGCAGGTCGTGCTCGTACTGGCCGTGGGTGGTGAAGGGGTTGCCGCCCGCGTCGTCGCCGTCGCCGTGGCAGTTCACGACGGTGCAGTAGGCGGAGGCGGTGAGGTCGTTGAGGTGGCGCACATTGCTGGTCGTGCAGTCCGCGACCCGCCCGTACAGGCAGTAGATCTGCTGGGTGAGGTAGCCGGCGCCGCCGTACTCGACGGTGGGCGGGTTCTTCAGGGAGCAGTCCTCGGTGCGGAAGCGGGTGCACCAGCGGCGCATGACGACCGGCCAGAAGGAGCCGGTGGCATGGATGCCGGAGACGTCGCAGCCGACGGCGTACTCGAAGCTGACCGGGTGGGAGCCGGTGTACTCGTCGTGGCCCGCGCCCTCGAAGACCATGTTGCGGACGTGGGCGTTGCGGACCGGTTCGACGCGGGTCCAGGTCAGGGTGCGTCCGGCGGCGAGTTCCCAGCCGTTGAGGTAGCCGATCCGGATGTGTCCGGCGTCGACGATCTCGGTGATCTCGACCAGCTTCTGCAGCTCGCGCTCGTCACGGCCGCCGCCCGCGACCGGGTCCACCCGCACGGTCCACCACTGGCCGACCCCGAACGCCTTGGCGTCGGGGACCGGGAAGGTGTCGGTGAGCTCGACGACCTTGCCGGAGAGCGTGTGTTCGACGGTGGTGTCGGTGGGGGTGCCGCGGAAGGAGAGGACGGCGCCGAAGGGGTTGTCGTGGGTGTTCTTCTCGATGCCTTCGGTGCGTATGCGGT
>NZ_JBSFFY010000033.1:0-84880 GCF_053596315.1 Streptomyces sp. NPDC001732 | reverse complement strand
CTCCAACTCGACCTTCCAGCAATCGACTTCAGGTATCACGTCCATACCCGAACAACGATAACCAGCAGCTCAGGACACGAAATCTGACTGGAGTATTAGGTGACACGGCCCTCACGATCGGTGCGGTGTGGCTGGTGATCGGCATTGTCTACCTGGCGTTCCTCACCAGGGGCTTCCGCCGCCCGGCGCCGGAGATGACCTTCGACGACGATGCCGAGGGGCCGGCCGAGGACACGGCCACCGCGACCTGCTGATCTCCCACGCGACCGGGGTGGGCACGACAGCCGGCCACTGACTGGAGCCCGCACCCCGCGGGGAGGGTGCGAGCCCCAGTCCGTGGGGCACCGGCTGTCCGCCCAGCCCACAGATCACCACCGGCACGTGCCGAGTCGGCCGAGGTCGGCGTGCCACCGCGGGACCGGCCCGGCGGCGCGGAACCGAAGACCGAACAGGCCGCCGCGGGGCGAGCACGATCGCCCCCACGAGGAAGAAATCCCCTCGCCTTCCCTTCCGATTCCTCCACCGGCCGCCGCGCACCGGGCCGGCCGTTCGCTGCGGGCCGCGTCAGTCGTCCATGGCGCCCACCGCCTCCGGTGTGGTCTCCGTCAGCTCTCCCTCCTCCAGCAGCAGCCACCGGGTGATGCCCAGCGAGGCGAGGAACGGCAGGTCGTGGCTGGCCACCAGCAGCGCGCCCTCGTACGACTCCAGGGCCGTGGTGAGCTGCCGGACGCTCACCAGGTCCAGGTTGTTCGTCGGCTCGTCCAGCAGCAGCAGCTGCGGCGCCGGATCGGCCAGCATCAGCGCTGCCAGCGCCGCCCGGAACCGCTCGCCGCCGGACAGGGTCGCCGCCTTCTGGTCGGCGCGGGCGCCCCGGAACAGGAAGCGGGCCAGCCGCGACCTGATCAGGTTGTTGGTGGCGTCCGGCGCGAAACGGGCCACGTTCTCCGCGACGCTCAGCTCTCCGTCGAGGAGGTCCAGCCGCTGCGGCAGGAACCGTGCCGGCACATGCACCGTCGCCTCGCCCGACACCGGAGCCAGCTCCCCGACGATGGTGCGCAGCAGCGTCGTCTTGCCCGCGCCGTTGCGCCCGACCAGTGCGATGCGCTCGGGGCCGTGCAGGTCGTACCCGCCGGCCACGCGCGCACCGTGCACCAGCTCCAGATCGCGCAGCGTCAGCACCGACCGGCCCGGCGGCACGGCGGTGTACGGCAGGTCGACGCGGATCTCGTCGTCGTCCCGCACGGCCTCCACCGCGTCGTCGAGCCGTTCCTTGGCCTCGGCCAGCCTCTCCTCGTGCATCACCCGGTGCTTGCCCGCGGACTCCTGCGCCGCGCGTTTGCGCAGCCCCATGACCACTTTTGGTTCGCGCTTCTGGTCCCACATCTTCTGGCCGTACCGCTTGCGGCGGGCCAACTTGACCTGGGCGTCGACCAGTTCGCGCTTCTGCTTGCGCAGATCGGCCTCCGCGACGCGGACCATGCGCTCGGCGGCCTCCTGCTCGACGGCGAGGGCCTCCTCGTACGCCGAGAAGCTGCCGCCGAACCAGGTGATGCCGCCCGCGCGCAGGTCGGCGACCTGGTCCACGAGTTCCAGCAGCTCCCGGTCGTGGCTGACCACGATCATGACGCCCGGCCAGGAGGCGACGGCCGCGTGGAGCCGCCGCCGCGCGTACAGGTCGAGGTTGTTGGTCGGTTCGTCCAGCAGCAGGACGTCCGGGCGGCGCAGCAGCAGCGCCGCGAGCCCGAGCAGCACGGATTCGCCGCCGGACACCTCGCCGACGGTGCGGTCGAGGCCGATGTGCCCGAGGCCGAGTTCCCCGAGGGCGGCGAGGGCGCGTTCCTCGACGTCCCAGTCGTCGCCGACGGTCTCGAAGTGCTCCTCGGCCACGTCTCCGGACTCGATGGCGTGCAGCGCGGCCCGCCGGTCGGCGACGCCGAGCGCCTCGTCCACCCGCATGGTGGTGTCGAGCGTGATGTTCTGCGGGAGGTAGCCGATGGTGCCGGCCACGCGGACGGTGCCGTCGGCCGGGGCGAGCCTGCCTGCGATCAGTTTCAACAGGGTTGATTTACCCGACCCGTTGACGCCGACCAGCCCGGTTCTTCCGGGGCCGAAGGCGGCGTCGAGTCCCTCAAGGACGGTTGTGCCGTCGGGCCAGGCGAAGGACAGGGACGTACAGGTGACGGAATGAGCCATACGGGGTCTCCACGGTTGCGTGATGTGGTCAGGGCAAACGTGTATCGAGACACCGGGAGGCGGCGACCCGCCGTCGGCAGAAGATCGACAGGAGCGAGGTGACGCCCGAGGAGCGCGGGACAATACCAAAAGCCCTGCTCCGCAAGGACGGCTCTGACGCCGAGGTCGCACGCGGCATCCCCACATGGACAGGGGGACACGGTGTCTCAGGACCTCAGACGAGCAACGTCCTTCTCCAATCGGCGGCAACAGAAGCCCCCACAACGTAGCAGGACGCCGGCTCGCACTGTCAACGTCCTTTTCGAGTGCCCCGCCCCGCCGATGCCCTGGACGCCGGGGCCCTGATCACGCTCCGCGGTGTCCAGGCCGTCGGCACCGGGGGCCGTCGGGACAGGCGAGGGCGAGTTCCCCCTCACTGGGTTCCAATACGTCTCGCGCTCCACCTCGTAGACCTCGCGGACGGGTTCGGGCGGGGCCTGGCGCCCGAGGTGGTGCGCGTCCCGCTCTGCGACCGGCATCCCCTCCCGGAAGCAATCGAGAACCGGCCCGCCATGCCTCGCCCCGGGTCCACGAGGAAACGATCACGCCTGCAGAGAGGTGCGGTTGCCCTTGCCTCTCCGGTGCGCCCGGGGCCGGGCGGCCCGGCGGGCTCGGCGGCAGGTCACGACCAGGACGCGGCCACCAGCGAACGTTCCGCAGCCGCCAGGTGCACGGCCGAGGCGAGCCAGGCCCTCGCGTAGGCGTCGGCCGAGGGGTCGGTCAGGCGGCCGAAGGCGTCGCGGGGGCGGCGGGTCGCCTCCGTTGTCAGGGCCTGGGCGAGGTGGGCCGCCACGCCGAGTTCCGCCCGGGTCAGGCGGGCGAGGAGCGAGGCCGTGTCCGTCCCCCGGCCCGCCTCGGCCACGGCACGGCGACCGCCCGCGACGCCCGTTTCCAGCAGGCGCCGGACACGCCACAGCGGTGCCTCCGCCAGCGGGTCGGGGCCCGCGGTGACCGGCCCCCGGTCAGCGGATCTTGCCGTCCCGCGGGGGAAGTGCTCGCCCTGGAGCCGGTCGTAGCCCAGGTCGGCACGGCCCTTCCACGCTTCCGGCAGCCGCAGCGTGGCGGCCTTCCCCGGCACCGGACCGACCGCCAGCGGCCGGAGCGTCGCCGCCCGGTCCAGGTCGGGGCGGCCGAGCACACGCAGGGCGAGCCCCGGGTGTTCGGCGATCCGGCGCAGGTTGGCGGCGTGCGGCAGCTCCGGGTGGGGGTGTGCGGGGCGAAGCCGCAGCAGCGGTCCCTCACCGACGACGCGGACGACGACGGAGTCGCCGGCCGCACCGATCACCTCGACGTCGCAGCCCAGCAGACCCGACCCCGTACCGCCGGGCCCACCCGCCTCGGGCGTGCCGTCGGCGAGCACGGCGGCCATCGCCTCCCGCACCGGTCGGGTGAAGAGGTCGGCGGCGGGTTCCTCGGACCAGTCCACCCCGCGCAGTGGCGTCGCGGCGACCCCCCGCCCTGCCCCGAGCCGCCCGTCCGCGGAGACGGTCGCGCCGACGATCCGCAGACCCCCGCGCGCCAGCCCGGCGTGGTCGAGGACGGCACCGCCGAGCGCCACGGACGCGGACCCCGCACCCTTCACGCGGGCGAGGCCACCGGGGCGCACGTCGAACACCGAGTAACCGGCGCCGTCCGAACCGACCAGGTGCGTGGTCACCCCGCCGTACCCCGTCGCGGACAGCACCGGCTCCCGGCACAGGCCGTACACCCGCAGGCTGCCGCCCCGTTCGTAGACCCGGCGCGCGGGGCCCGCCGCCTCCGTGTCGGCCGACCCGGAGGCGAGCAGGGCGGTGCCGGCCAGCAGCTCGCGGAAGGCTCCGGTGAGGTCGGCGAGACGTTGTCCCGCGCTCCGCTCCCGCGCGGCCCTCAGGCCCCGTACGACTCTCAGCGCGGCCGCTTCGGCCCGTGGCAGGCCGGCCAGCCGCGCAGTGTGGGCGGCGCGGAGCAGTTCGGCCTGCACCACGGCGCCGCCCGCCGTGACGCCGACGGACAGGGCCTCGGCGGCGGCGTCCCACAGCGCCGTGGCGGCCAGGACCTGCGCCGCGGTGAGGGCGGCCGGCGGGGCCGCCGTGGCCGCGACTTCGGCGGGGGCTGTGGGTGCGGCCTCCTCGGCGCCCGCGCCCGTGCCGGAGGCCGTGCCCGAGTCTGCGGCCTTGCCCGTTCCCGAGTCGTCGCCCCCGCCCGCGTCGCCCTCCCCATCGGCGATGGGTGCCGCGCCCAGGACCGCGGCCCGGTGCAGGCAGCGTGGGGCCAACAGGCAGGTGCACACGGCTTGTTCCGCGTTCGTGACCGTGCCGGACGGACCCGGGCGCAGCGTGACCGCGGCGTCCTCGCCGAAGTGGACCTCGACCGCTCCGTCGGCCGTGGCGGAGGCCTGGTCGGCGCAGCCCGAGATCGCCGCGTCGAGTTTCTTGCGCAGCCGTGCGCTGAGCTGCTCCACGGCGTCGGCGAGGACGTCGGGGGCGACGGGAGGCAGGAGTTCGGTACTCAACGGGTTTCTCCACGGAGGCGGTCGCCCACCCAGCGGGCGAGTTCGAGCGGGCTGAGGGCGGCCACCGGCATACCGGCCGCGACGAGTTGGCGCGCCACGGACACCGAGTAGCGCGGCGTGCCGGTGTCGTCGAGCGCGGCGCAGCCCAGCAGGTGGGCGCCGGAGGACGCCAGGGCACGGACCTCGCCCAGCAGCCCGCCGAGCGGTGCGCCCTCCTCGAAGTCGCTGACCACGACGACCAGCGTGCGGCTCGGCACGGTGATCAGCGAACGCGCGTGCGCGAGACCGGCCGCGATGTGCGTACCGCCGCCCACCCGGACCTCCAGCAGCAGCGACAGCGGATCCTCGACCCGGTCGGTCAGGTCGATCACCTGCGTGGAGAAGGCCAGGAAGTGCGTGGACAGTGTCGGAACCCCGCCGAGGACCGCGGCTGTCAGCGCCGACCAGATCACCGACGCCTCCATCGAGCCGGAGACGTCGACGACGAGGACCAGGCGCCAGTCCGCCTCCTTGCTCGCCCGCGTGCTGAACAGCGGGCGCTCCGGTACGACGACGAGCCGGCCGTCCGCCGTCCGCCGGGTGTGGGCGAGATTGGCCCGCAGGGTACGGGCGAGGTCGAGGCGCCTGCCGGGCCGTCGGGTCGGGCGCGGGGTGGCCAGACCGGTGAGTGCCGGGCGCAGGCGGGTGGCCAGCTGCCGGGACAGCTCGTCGACGAGCCGCTTCACCAGCGGACGCAGCCGGGCGAGCTGGGCCTCGGGCATGCCTCCGGCCAGGGACAGCACCGAACCGAGCAGCTCCACCGACGGGCGTACCGACGCCGGATCGAGCTGCGCGAGCACGTCGGTGCGACCCGTGTCGGCGGCCTCCGCGAGGACCTCCTCGCGTACGTCGGTGCCGAAGAGGGCCTCCAGTTCCTGTGCCCATTCCCGCGCGGTGGGGAAGGACGGGTCCTGGCCGCCGCCCTGACCGGGTGCGCCGCCGTCCAGGTCCTGGGCGCCCTCGCCGCGCCCGCGGCCGTAGAGCTCGTCCAGGGCGTGGGCGTAGCGGCGGGCGTCGGCGGTGAGGCGTTCCTTGTGGCGGCCGAGCAGCAGCCGCCAGCGGTCGGCACGGCCGAGCCGCCGGTCCGCCTCGTCCGCGGCGGTGCGGTCCGCCGCGGCCGGGGGTACGGGGCGGGGGTTGTCGGCCGGGTCCGGGCCCCGGTCCGTTCCTGCGTCGGTGTCCGCGCCCGGCAGGCCCAGGGCCTTCAGCGCTGCCGATCCGGCCGCGTCGGCCGCCGCCCACAGGGCCAGCAGCTCGGGCGGGGCGTCGAGTGACAGGTCGAGCCGGTCGCCGAGCCGCTCCGTCACGGTGGTGAGCAGCCTGTCGCGCGCGGCCGGGGCCAGCGTGTCGAAGCCGCCGCGCAGGGCCGGGAGCCGGTCGAGGAAGTCCTGGTCGGCCAGCGTGTCGACCCGGTCCATGAGCGCGGCGAGCGCGTCCGGCGACGCCTGGAGCAGGGGGCCTGCGGCCGTGAGCAGCCCGGCGAGGCGCTTCGCCAGCGCCCGGCGCGTGTCCGGAGCCGTGGCCCCGTCGATCCAGCCGGCCGTACGCTCGCCCAGCCCGGCCGCGTCGTCCAGGTCGAGCAGCACGCGTACGGCCAGGGCCGCGCCCTGGATGAGCGGGGAGCCCTCGGCCGCCAGCTCGGCGAGCGCCCTGTCCAGTCGCAGGCCCAGATGCCGGGCGGCCGTCCGGTCCGCCAGCGCCACCAGCGCCGCGGCGTCGGCGCCGCTGTCGCTCCCGGCGAGGCCGGGCAGGGACCGGACCGCGGCCTCGAGGAGTTCCTCCGTGAGCGCACCGGCCGTCGTGCGGGCGTCCTGCGTCGTGTCGGGGTAGTGGCCGCGCCGCAGTCCCTCCAGCAGGTCCAGGGCCTGGAGGAGCTCGGGCAGGTCGGCGCTGTCGGGCAGCACGGCGGAGGCCTCGTACAGGCGTGCGTCGACCAGTTCGGGCAGGCCGCAGCGCGCGGCGGCGGTCAGCCCGGTGAGGATCTGGGCGGGGGTGGGGCCGCCCTCGGCGGCCTCGTGGCGCGCGGTCGCGGCGAGCGTGCCGGCGGCGGCCTGGGCCGCGGTCACCCCGCGCACGCCCGCGAGGTCGAGGCGTGCGGGCACGGACGGCGTCCACGTCAGACGCCACTTGGTGCCGAGCGCGGTGCCGTCGCCCGTGCTCGCCACGTCCAGGGGTTCGCCGTACGAGGCGCCGATCACCAGCAGCCGCTGGAGCAGTACTTCGCGGCGGCCGTCCAGCGGTGAACGGAGCGGGTCGAGGCGCAGGTCGCGGCGGTCGGGGTCGTCCGGTCGGGGCAGCCGCAGTTCCGCGAGTTCGGCCTCGACCGAGGGGCCGAGACCGGACCGGGGGGCGTGCGGGCCGATCCGGCCGCGTGCGGTGCCGACGAACACGGCCTCCAGCGCGCGGGCCAGGGCCCGGCCCCGGCCGAGGGGTTCGCCCTGGCCGAGGACGGTGGTGACGGCCTCCAGGAGTTCGCCGCGGCCGGGCGCGGGCAGTCCGCGCAGTGCGGCCAGGTCGCAGGCCAGGCGCAGCGTCTCGGCGGCCTCGCCGGTCCCGGCGGTGTGACCGCCGCGGCGCATCTCGCGGCACAGGCCGGTCACCGCGTCGGCGGCCGCCTCCCGGATCCGTTCCGGGTCACCGGCGGCGGTGAGCACCGCCTGCTGCCACAACGGGTCGCGGATTCCGGCCGGGTAGCCGGACCGGGAGTCGAGCAGGTCGAAGGAGTACGGCACGAGGGAGGTCACCGCCGAGCCCTCGGTCGTTGCGGTGCCGCCCTCCCCGCCGCCTGCGGCGGGCCCCGGCCTTGCCGCGTCCGTACCGGACCCCGCCGCACGGGAGCCCGCACCGCCCGACCCGGCCCGGTCCGGGACGGCCGCTCGCTCCGTAGCGTCCAGGACGCCCTCCGGCCGCGCCTCCACGCCCGCGGACCCGAGCAGCGCGGGTGCGTGGAAGGCGCCGATCACGGCTGCCACCCGGCGCCCGCCCGCCGAGGCGGAGGCGATCACCTGCCGCATCCGTTCCTCCCGCGCCAGATCGGTGGCCGGTACGGCGGCGTCGGCGCGCAGGGCCCAGCCCACGCCCAGTGCTGCTCGGCGCACCGCCTCCGGAACACACCCCGGAGCCAGGACCTCCACCGCGCGGTCCCACAGGTCGTCACCGTCCCGGCCCGTACCGGCGGCGGTGAGCGCTTCGGCGTACGAGCGCCGCACCGGACCGTCACCGGGAGCCGCGCCGGGCCCTGCGCCGAGGGCGCCCGCAGCACCTGCGGCCCCCTCGGTCTCCTCGGCCGCATCGGTCTCCGGTCGTACATCTCCGCTCCCGTCCGGTTCCCGCACCGGACCGAGCGCCGCCGCCGACCAGCCGGGATCGCCCAGGGGAAGATCGCAGCACACGACCTCCACCCCGCGGCTCCTGGCCCAGCGGACCGCGGCGAGCTCCGGCGAGAAGTCCGCGAACGGGTAGAACGAGAGCCGTCCGCCCTCGCCCGCCCCGGCCAGGGCGACCGGGGCGACCGTCTCGGGGTCCGCCAGGTGCTCCAGCCAGGGCTGGAAGTCGGCCGGCAGCTCGACGCAGACCACCTCGGCCCGCGCCTCTTCCAGCAGGGCGGGTACCACCGCGGCCAGCGCCGGACTGTGGTGGCGCACTCCCAGCAGGTACGGCGCACGCGATGCGGCCAGTGCGTCCACGGCCGTCCGTGGATCGACGGTCGTCAACGCAGGCTCCCGCGCAGGTCCCAGAGCCGGCGCCACATCGCCGAGCCGTTCTCGGCGCGGCGGCGCACCGGGCCGTCCCAATAGCCGAGGAGTCGTGCGTGGTCGGCCGGGTCGTCCTTGCGGACCACGCCGAGCAGATGCCCCGGCAGCAGGTCGAGGACGTCCCCGCCGGGCAGATAGGCGGCCGCGACCCCCAGCGAGGCCGCCACCTGCACGGCCTCGGCGGTGGACATGACCGTGCCCGGCCGCTCCACGTCCCAGCCCTCGGTGGACCGGCCGGAGCGCAGGTCGCGGAAGACGGTGACGAGGGCGTCCAGGACGGCGTCGTCGACGGCGAAGGCCGCGCCCGCCCGCTGCACGGCGGCGACGGCCTGATGGCGGATCAGGACCGCTTCGGCGTCGGCGTCGGCGATCGGGTCGACGGTCTCGAAGTTGAAGCGGCGTTTGAGGGCGGCCGACATCTCGGAGACGCCCCGGTCGCGCAGGTTGGCGGTGGCGATGACGGTGAAGCCGGGGGCGGCGCGGACGACTGCGTCCTCGGTGGAGGTCAGCTCGGGCACGCTGATCCGCCGGTCCGACAGGATGGAGACGAGGGCGTCCTGGACCTCGGGCAGACAGCGGGTGATCTCCTCGACCCGCACCACCCGTCCGGCTCGCATGGCGGCGAGGACCGGGGAGTCCACCAGGGCCTGCGGGGTGGGGCCCTGGGCGAGCAGCAGGGCGTAGTTCCAGCCGTAGCGGAACGCGTCCTCGGTGGTGCCCGCCGTGCCCTGCACGGTCAGGGCGCTGGTCCCGCTGACGGCGGCCGCGAGCAGCTCCGACAGCATCGACTTGGCCGTGCCGGGCTCGCCGGTGAGGAGCAGCCCGCGCTCTCCGGCGAGGGTGACCACACAGCGTTCGACCAGCGCGCGCTCGCCGACGAACTTCGGGGCGATCGCCAGCTTCGACGGCAGACCGGCGCGGCGCCGGGGCAGGGCCAGCTCCACGCCGTCGCTGCCGCAGACGAACGTGACGACCGCGCGCGGGGTGAGCGCCCAGCCGGGCGGCCGCGGCCCGGGGTCCTGGGCGGCGAGGAAGGCGAGTTCGGCGGCGTGGCGCTCCTCGGCCGGCCGGCCCTGCCGGACGGGGGCGGTCTGTTCGGTGACGGTCATGCGGGTTTCCTTCGTCATGGTGCGACAGGTGCGTGCGTACGGGGACGGGAACCGGTGCGGCGCACCCGGGGCGGGTGCGCCGCACCGTGCTGACGACGGGCGGCCGGTCAGCAGCGGCTCGGATGCCGTTCGACGGCGGGTCGGTGACGGTGACTCAAGTACCGTTCGATGGTGGATCGGTGACGGTAGCTCAAGTGTTGTTTGACGGCGGATCGGTGACGGTGCCTCAGCGGCGGCGCCTCGTACGCCGCACCTTCAGCTCCTCGAAGCGCGGGAGGTCGCCGTCGAGGATCCGCTGCCAGGCCCGGGTGAACAGTTCCGCGGCCGGTTCGGTCGGCACCAGGGTGCCCAGCACCGGCCGGCCGCCCGCGGCCACCCCGTACATCGGCAGCTTCCACTGCTCGACGGGCAGAACGGGCGCCGACTGCTCCGCCCAGGCGCCCGGCAGGACCAGCGAGCGTCCCGCCCTGGCCCGTACGACCGACACCACCAGGTCGGTCTCGGCCAGTTCGGCCCGCGCCGCCTTGAGCCGGGCCGGCTTCCACCCCGTCCAGCGCGCGGTGTTGCGGTCCGTCGGGTCGGGCATGGCCAGCAGCATCAGGTACAGCGTCGCCGCATCGGCTCCCAGACCGCGCGCCTCGGACACCTCGGCCACCAGCTCGGGCACCGAACGCGACGGATCCTGCGGCCACCACAGGCCCTCGTCGTCCGCCGTGCCGGCCGCGGGCGCGCCCGGGTCGGCGAGGAGTCGTGCGAACGCCGGGTCGTGTGCCCGCCGCAGGGCCGTCTCGACCCCGGTCGGCTGCTGATCGGCGCCGCGCAGCGCCACCAGGTACGGGTCGGACCCGGTTGAGTCCAGCAGGGTGGGCCGGACGGCCGGCTGCGGCTGGCCGTCCTGCGTGGCCATGAGCACCGCGCCGTACCGCTCGTGGTCCGGAGCCGTCTCCGTCGGCGTGCCGGCCACCTTCCGGAAGTCCGCGAGGCTCGTGTAGTGCCCCACGGACAGCAGCAGTTCGGGGGCCGCAAGACGCTGACGCACGGCGGTCAGCGCACTCGGCAGCGCCGCCCGTACCGGATCGCCGGCGGGCAGCCGGTGGGCCAGCCAGCCCAGCAGGCTCATCGAGCCGGCCAGCACCGCCGAGGTGAACGGCGCATCTGCGGGGGTCGCCGTCGCCGGGTGATCGCCCTCGATGCGCCACGGCACGTCGACGCCGAGTTCCGGCGACCCCGCCGGGTCGAGCAGCGCCGGGAGCGCCCGGTGCACGGGCCAGCCGCTGCGCGCGGCGCGCGCGGCCTCCGTTGCCAGCCAGTCGGGCACCTGTCGGCGCCGTCCCACCTTCTCGTTCCACACGGCGGCTGCCGACGCCGCGTCCGGTCCCTCGCTCCACAGTCGTGCCGGGTCGTCGGGCAGGAGCGCCGCGAGCACCGCCCGGCGTACCTCGACCGGGAGCGCGCGCAGTTCGTCGCGGGCGTGTCCCGCCTCGGCCACCTTCAGCCCGAGCACCTTGCGCAGTTCGGTCGGCAGGAAGTTGTTCTCCCAGCTGTCCACGTCGGGCATGCCCGCGAGAACGATCCGGGCAAGCGCCCCTGACACACCGGTGAGGCGGCTGAACTCGTCGGCGGCCCCCGGCAGGAAGGGCGCCGCCTCGCGGGACCGCGCCTCCCCGAGGAAGCCGGTCAGCCAGTCGGCGCCGCGCACCCGGTCGCCCACCGGCGCGTCACTGCTCACGGTGTAGGGGCCGGGCGCCTCGAAACGGCCGCTCGGGTCGTGGAGCAGCGCGCCGAACTCCCATCCGTCGTCGATGCTGGAGTTGTGCTCGGTGATGCCGAGCACGGCACCGCCGCCCAGGGGCAGCACACTGCGGTGCGCGACATTGCGCCGCTGGCCGTCCGGCGTGTGCAGGTGGGGCGTGGCCAGGCGGACCAGGACCCGGCGCCAGTGACCGGCCGAGGCCGCCGTCGAGGCCAGCCCCAGCGCGTCCAACCGGTCGAGGACTTCGAGCAGGGCTGCCCGGTGTGCCGGGTCGCTGCCGGGCGCGACGGCCCGGTAGGCGATCGCGGCCGGCTCGTCCAGGAGCGAGGCGAACGGCAGGCCCGAGTAGGGCAGTGACGGCAGATCGAAGTGCAGCCGGCCCGGCAGCGCCGTGGCGGCCCTGTCCGCGCGCACGGACGCCAGCGTCTCCAGATAGCGGCACGTCACATCGCTGTCCGCGCCGTAGCGGTAGTAGCCGGTGTCGACGATGCCGTTCAGCGCCTTGGCGAGCACGTGGTCGCTCGGTCCCTGGACCCGGGCCTCCGTGGGCTCGGCGGCGGGGTCGAGCCGTGCGGCCACGGCGTCCAGCGCTTTCTGCTGTCGTACCGCGAAGCGCAGCACCTTCACCACGCCCGCGACCAGCTCGGGTGCCGAGATCTGCGGCAGCGCGGCGCTCACCAGCTCGGGCAGGTCCGCCGCCCGCTCCGCGAGCACGGCCGCCTTCAGCAGGACGCCGGCCGACTCCGCGTCGGCGCCCCGCAGCGCCGCCGACCCCTGCGGATCACGTGCGCGCAGCATGTGCAGGTACGGCAGCGGCGGCAGGGCCTGAGCCGCGGTCGCGTACAGCTCGTTGCGGTGGTCGCACCGGGCCGACGCCGTGACCGTGCCCTCCGGGTCGCTGAGGGACAGCTCGCGCCACTGCTGGGTCAGTGCCCGTGGCCGGTCGTCGCCGGGGAACGTCAGCGCGGCGACCGGCCGGTCGGCGCCCTTCGGCAGGGTGACGACCCGTCCGGTGGTGTCCTCGCCGTGGTGGCCGCCGTCGGGCAGCCGCACGACCCGCCAGCCGAGGAGGCCGTCCGCGGACGTCCCCCGGGCCGAACCCGCCACCTCCGGGGCGGGCCGCAGCAGGCACGAGCCGGCCACCAACTCGGCCCCGGGGGCGTGCCGCAGCAGCGCGTCGGCGAGGAAACCGGGCTGTGAGCGTCGGCCGTACGCACCGCTCACGGGGTCGTATTCGAGCCAGCCGCCCTTGTCCTCCCCGTCCCTGTCCTGCCACACCCAGTACGACGTGCCGTCGCACAGCAGCGCGCGCTCCGCGGGCAGCTTCGTGTCGCCGCTGTGGAGGACGCCGCCGCCGGTGGTGCGGCCGCCGCCGGGCAACTGCAGGCTGAGGTGATCCGAACGCATGGCCCAGGAGTCGGCTCCGGCGAGAGCGAACACCGTGTCGGGCGCGGTGTGCCAGTAGCCTTGCGACTCGCCGCGACCGTACGTGCTCCAGAACACCAGCAACGCGCCGTCCACGTAGTGGAAGCCCGTCCGCCACACGGATGTGGTGGGCACCCGCAGGTCATGCACGAGAACGGTGGAGTCGGCGTCGATGACGCGCACCTGCGTCGCGTTGGCCACGATCAGATACGGCCAGGCCTCGACGACCGTCAGACCCTCGGTGGTGTGGGGCCCCGGTGCCAGCTCCGTCAGCGCCTCCTCCCACGCCGGCCAGCGCAGCTCCTCCCACAGACCGCCCCGAAGCGTGCGGGCCAGGACCTCGCCGAGATCGGCGCCGGCCGCGGCCGCGACCTCCTTCGGCGCGAGCGCGAGAGCCTCGGAGGGCAGCCACGAAAGCCGCTCGATCGACTTCGGCAGTCCGGGCAGCCCGGCCGCCACCGACGAGGCGGCCACCTCGCGCATCCACTCGGTGAGCATCGGGCGACCGCCGGGCGAGGCGGCCAGCCGCCGCATCACGTCCGCGCCGGAGGACGCGCTGTTGTAGCTGTTCGCCCCGCGCCCGAAGGCGGGCCGAAAACGCGGGTCGGCCGCCAGCGCGACCAGGTCCCGCGGCTCCTCGCCGCGCGCCCAGTCCGACAGGTTCAGGGCGTTGTCGCGCCGGTGGGCGGACTTCTCCTCGGGGTCGGCGACCGCGATCTCCAGCGAGAGCAGGAGGTCCAGCAGGTTCACGTCCTCGACACCGATCCGCAGGAACCGCTCGCCCTCGGGCCGCGCCGCCAGATCGGCACGCAGCCGGCCGGCCGCCCGCTCGACCAGCTCCAGCAGGGCGGGCGGCGTCGGGCGCGGCCCCCAACCGCGGTGCCGGGCGCCGTGAAAGCGCTCCAGCCAGCCCGCCGCGCCGTCGGAGCACTGCTCCTCCTGCGGCAGGTCGGCGTCCACGAGACCGGCGTCGGCCCCCGACTCCGCCAGGATCCCCAGCCACAGCTCGGTCATCTCCCCGTTGTCCCCGGGCGGGATCATCGCCAGCAGCGTGCCCCGCACGGACGGAACGCGCCGGGCCAGCGCGACCAGCGCGCCGCGGTGCGACTTCCACCAGCCGGCGGCGGCCCGCAAGGTGGCCGGCAGCGGAAGGAGCTCGGCGAGGTAGTCCTGCTCCGCCTCGTTGCCGGACAGGGCCGCGGCGCGGGCGAGCCGCTTCAGCTCCACCGCGGCCTGGGCGGACGGCGCGAGACCGCCGGCGGTCCGGCGCACGCACAGCCGCCGGAACCGCTCGTACGCCTCGACGGGCGCGAGCCGGGCCGACAGGTCCTTGCCGTAACCGGTCAGGACCTTCACCGGCAGCGCGCCGGCCAGGGCGAACTCCAGGAACAGGGCGTCGAGCCGGTCCTCGTCGACCGTCAGCCCGTGCTGCGCCTCGCTCGTGCGGGCACGGCCGAACAGCTGGCCGGCGTACGTGCTGTTCTCGACGCCGAGGAAGACCCGCGCGGCCTGCTCGTAGAAGACGGGCAGGAAGTGCGGGACGGCCGAGGCGAGCCGCCCGGCCAGCTCGTGGCAGGCGTCCAGGGCGGCCTTGGGCTTGGTCTTGGCCTGCCGGGCCAGCCGGTCCAGCTCCGGCACGACCGCCAGGGCGTGGTGCCCGTCCTCGGGGTGGTGCACCAGCACCCACTCGGGAAAGCCGAGTTCCTGACGCCGGCCGAGACCGACCACGGCCGGTTCGCCCTGCGGTTCGAGTCCGAGGAAGCCGGCGGCGAGGTCCTCGGCGGGGCCCAGTTCGGCCGCGGCCAGCCGCACGACGACCCGATCCTCGCCGAGCACCGCGTGGCGATAGGCCCGCGCGGTCAGCTCGACCGCCGAGGGGCCCGCACCCCGTGCGTCGGCCGGGAGGACCGCGCCTGCCGCGAGCAGTTCCTTGTTGTCGTTACCGACCGTCCCGGTCATGCGTCCCCACCCTTTTCGATCGTGCGGCCGGCGTACAGCGCAGCGGCCATGCGCATCCCCTCGGACCAGGCCACCGGACCGACCTCGGTCAGCCGCACCGCGCGGCCGTCCTCGTCGTGCCAGCTCAGCCCGCCGGTCTCCGACTCCCCGTCCCAGTACGGCTCGCCGATCCACACCGACGCCTCCGTGCTGCGACCCCCATCACGCACCTTGCACGTGGCGTAGCCACCGGAGACCCGGTATCCGAGGGTCGTGGCGCGCGCCGCGAGACCGAACCGCGAGGCGAACTTCCCGCCCGCGTAGTCCCGTACCTCCGTCGCCGTCTCCGGACGCCCGGCATCCGGCCCGTCCGGCCTGGTCCAGGTCGCCCGGTGGATCTGCTCCACCTTCTGGGTGATGCCGAGGTCGGCCGCGAAGTCCCGTACGTCGTCCAGGTCCGGCAGGAGGACGGGGTGGGGAAGCGTCACCGTGCGCGGCGACAGCCGCACGGTCTCACCGTCGAGGTCGACCACCTTGAGCTCCCCGTCGCCGGTGACGTCCCGCAGGAAGCCGACCTCGTCCGGATCGTCGCCCACGACGGCCATGTCCCGCAGCGCCCCCTGCCACGCCTCGTCCGGCCACACCCGCGCGATCAGCTCGGTCGGAACCGGAAGCGACGACACCATCCAGGCATCCACCTGGGCCACGCACGAGGCCGCGTGCCGGTCCAGCCACTCGGCCAGCTGCCTCAGCCGGTCGACCTCGGGACTGTCGCGCAACGCCTTCGGCAGCGCCTTCAACTGCCGCCCCCCGACCCGCCGGGCGACCACACGCCCGTCCTCGAGGGTGGTCTCGTACCCCTCACCCGCTGCCAGCCACGCCATCAGCCGTGCCCCTCCGCCTGTCCATCAGATGTCAGCGCAGCCCGAACCAGGGGCCACGAAGCCCCTGAACTGCGATATGAGAGGGAGACTAACGAGGGCCACTGACAACGCAGGTCGGTCCGCGGTGCCCTCGCGACGGCCCGGCAGGGATCCTGGTGCTGCCGGGGGCGGCAGGCGTCGCGCCGGACTGCGGGAGGCGGGATGGCCGACAGCACGTCAGCGGGGCACTGCCCGGCTGCGAGCAGCCCGGATACAACCTTCGCGGCCCGCCGCGAGTCAGAAGTGCCGCGATGGGGTGAGGGCCTTCGCGCAACCGTGTCACAGGAATGTCATATGATGCGCGCAATCTTCATAAAGATCACTTAAAGAGGATGTACACGTCATGGCAATCCGTACCCCGCATCGTTCCCTTCGCGGCATATCCGCCATTGCTGCCCTGCTCGCGATCGGTGCAGCGGGATGCTCGGACGTCTCCGACGCCGTCGACAGCGCCAAGGACGGCGCGAAGAAGGTGGCTCGTCAGCGCTCGGTGTTCTCGCTGGACATCGGCGACTGCTACAACCCGAACGGCAAGGCCGAGGGGACGGCGTTCGCCGTCGAGATCGTGCCCTGTGACGAGGCGCACCAGGGCCAGGTCGTCGGCGAGTTCGCGATCGACAAGGGCAAGGAGTACCCCGGCGACGACGGAGTCTCGACGATCGCGGACAACCGCTGCCCGGTCGAGGCGCAGAAGTACGCCCCGGACACCTGGGCGCTCCCCAAGGGCGTCGCCCTCTTCTACTACACCCCGACCAAGGAGAGCTGGGTGACGGGTGACCGCGCGGTGAGCTGCACCTACACCGCGGAGAAGGGCACGTTCAGCGGCTCGCTGGGCACCGCGAAGTCCCTCAAGCCCGAGCAGACCACGTACCTCAAGGGATCGAACGCGGTCTACGAGGCCCTGTGGGCGAACCAGTCCGAGAAGGACACCGTCGAGGACGACCTGGCCGGCTACAAGGCGCAGGCCAAGGCCGTCGCGGCCGCCCTCGACGCACACCTCAAGGGGCTGGAGGGCATCAAGGGCACCGAGGTCGGCAAGCTCCGCGCGACGCTGACGAAGGCGGCTGCGAACTGGAAGAAGGCCGCGAACGCCGCCGATGCCGACACGTTCTACGTCTCCTACGACCCGGCGTTCACCGGCATCGACCCGAGCAAGTCGGTTGCCGCCCGCAAGGAACTGGGCCTGGCCACCACCGTCCCGGCCGACGAGGCCGAGGTCTGGGCGGGCTGACCCTCCGTCAAAGCGGCGGGGCCGTGTCCGTCGAGGATCCGGCCGGATGGCGGCCCCGGCACCGTCCGAACGGCGCCGGGGCCCCGTCACCGGGATCGGCCGTCTTCTCGGTCGGGATCCCGATGTCGCGGCCCGGCCCCTTCAGTCCCTGCGGAAGAACCGCGACACCGCCCTCGCCACCCCGGGGACGGGCGAGGGCGGCGCGGCCTCTGCCCCGGCCGTCGGCTCCGCGGCGTCGCGTCCCGATGTCGGTCATCGGCGCTTTTCCGCCCGAAGTTCGCCGGGGGCCCTTCCTCCGTGGTCCAGCACCCCGGTCACGACGGCGTGCAGGTGGTGACGGAAGCGGTCGAGTGCAGCCAGGTCGCGTGGGCCGAGGCGGCGTCCGGCGGGGTCGATGACTCCGGCCTGGCGGAAGGAATGAGTGGTCCAGACGATCGTGAAGACCAGCATCTCGACGTCGACCCCGGCGCCGATACCGGCGCGGTCCAGCACCGTGCGGACGCCGGCGGCGACCTCCGCGACGAGCGGGCCTGCGAACTCCGTCTCGATCTCCGCCAGTTCGGCTCCCTCGGAGAGCCAGCGGCGCATCCACAGCGCAGGGACCTCGGGGTGGCTCAGGCAGAAGGAGAGATACGTGTCGACGAAGCCGAGCAGCGCGGCACGGGTCTCGTCGACCGACGTGCCGCAGGCGCGCAGTTGCTCCAGTGCGGCGGTGGCCACGTCCCGCTGAGCGAGGTGGGCGCGGCGCATCACCGCGCGGTACAGCTCGAACTTCCCGCCCACGTGATAGGCGACCGTCGCGATGTTGAGGCCGACGGCCTCCCCGATCGCGCGGGTGCTCGTGGCGTCGTACCCGCGCTCGGCGAAGAGCCGGGTGGCCGCCTCCAGGATGCGTTCTCGGCTGGTTCCATCGTCGGCACGGGTGCTCATGTGCCCGAGGCTATCCGATGTGCTGGAGCGGTTTCAATCAGCTGCTGGAGGATGAAAGGGCAGGTCAGAGACGATTGCACTCTTCTCCATCATTCGATTGAATGAGCGCCCTCGCAGAAAGGTGGGCGCGGCATGGGTTCGACGAGGGTTGCGGTGATCGGCGCCGGGGCGGCGGGACTGGCCTCGGCCAAGGCGCTGCTCGACGACGGTCTGGACGTCACCGTTCTGGAGAGGGGCGACCGGCCCGGCGGCCTGTGGGCGCCGGACGACGACGGGACGCCCCCGGCGTCCTTCCCTTCGACGCCACCCGTACCGCCGACACCCTCTACTGGGACACCACGGCATCCGACGACCCCGACCAGTGGCCGGTCGTCATGCGCTGTCAGGACGACGAGAACGCGGGCCGCGACCCCTGGCGGCGCTTCGCGACCCCGCTCGTGCCGACGCTGGCCCGGCTCGTGGCCGACGGCGTGCGCCCGGTGGCCGCCCGAAGCGGTATGCAGACCGAACTGGAGCGCACCCCGTGGACACCGCCGCCCCGACCCCCGAGATGGCCGCCCTGGGCATCGCCATAGGTCTGTTCTTCTCCTTGCTGTGCTACCTCACCACCAACCTCTCCCCCGGTGGCATGATCACGCCGGGCTGGATCGCTCTGACCCTCATCGAGGACCTCCAGCGGGCGGCCGTGGTCGTCGGGGTCACGGCGCTGACCTATGCGGGCACCCGGGTCATGCAGCGCCTCGTGATCCTCTACGGAAAACGGCTGTTCGCCGCAGTCGTCCTGCTGGGCGTCCTGCTGCAGTCCACGGTGATGATCGTCCTGTCGCTCGAGTTCCCCGCTGCTGTACGGCAACCAGACCCTCGGCTTCATCGTCCCCGGCCTCATCGCTTACCAGCTGGTCCGACAGCCCAAGGGGCCCCTCCTGGCGACGGCCTCCGTCTCCCTCATGGCCTCCATCGTGGTCGCCGCCGGCCTGCTGCTCGGCGTCATGCCCGCCGTCCGAGAATCGAGGACACCAATGACCGCGAAGAAGAAGTCGCGCCCGCTCCTGTCGGGCCTCATGATCCTCGGACTCGTCGGGGTCTCGGGATACCTCACCGTGGAGCTGCGCAAGCAGGAGGACCAGGGCGTCACCGAGGTGCGCGACGTCGGCGTACTCGACGGGTTCGGCGGACGGGCCGATCCGACCCGGCACACGTCCGGGGAACGGTGGTCCCGGCTGGAGAACCCGGCGCGCAGCGTTCTGCGAAGTGCGGACGGTCAGATCAAGGCAGTCCTCACCGACGGGGCACAGACGGCGACTCTGACAGGCCCCGCCCGCACTTTCGCGGAGCCGACGTCGACAGCCTCCAAGGTCTCCACGACCGACTGGGTCCGCTTCATGCCCAAGCCCTGGTCCAAAGGCGCGGAGAACAAGCAGTGGTTCAAGGACTGGTACAAGAAAGCCACCGCGAGCAAGGAGGACGACATCTTCGCTTCGCGTTCCAGTACGTGGCCGGTGCACCGCAGCGCAAGGACGACCAGGGTGTCCCATACGCGGGCGACGCGAACTTCGGTCCCCTGAACAGTGCCGGGTCACTGGGCAATGACCTGCGCCTGGAACAGTCCGACTTCTACGACTACCTCGGCATTCCGTACCCGTTCCGAGACGGTGTCGTCGGCAGCCCCGAAACCATGCGGGCCCGTTCCTTGGACTGCTCCGGTTTCATCCGCATGGTCCTGGGCTACCGTGCGCGCTACCCGCTGATGTCGTCGGACAAGTCGGGGGACGGCCTGCCCCGCACCGCCAACGGCATGGCACGTTCCCGGCTGGGTGTGAACGTCCTGCCGCTCACCGGCATCACGGTCAAGGACCGCCCCACAGCCATCGACCAGCTGCAGCCGGGCGATCTCGTCTTCTTCAAACTCGACGCCCGGGGAAGCACGGGCCGGGAGGCTTCCCGGAACGTCTGTCCGGGCCCGTGCGCTGGATGCCATGAATGTCTGCACGCATTGCCAAGGACCGGAGAGCTCGCACGGGCCACAGTAGAGACGCATGAACTCCAGAGACCGCACACGGTGCGACGAGCAGGGAAGGGACTTTCATGATCTACCGGAGATGGGCAGGGGTTCTCGGCGGTGCGCTTCTTCTGGCAACTGCAGGGACGGTGGCTCCCGCAGCGGCCTCGGCAGCACCGAGCAGCTGTCCGCGGGAGCTCCTTTTCAACGGGGAGGGCAGTGCCGATGTCAGTGTGTGCGACGGCGTGCACGCGGTGGGATGGGTCCAGGACGACGCCGCGGACGGAAGGTGCCCGTTCGTCCGCTTCTGGATGTCGGACGGTCAGACCCGTATATCCAACTGGGCCGGCCCGAAGGGCGACTACAGCCCTATAGACGTCTGGGCCCCGCCCGGCACGACCATCATCAACTACTACCTGGATTCCATCAGTTGCTGAGAGGTGCTGCGCCATATCCCTCCGGCGCAGCTCTTCTTGCGGGCGGCCTGCCGGGTACGGACATCGCGGTCGGCATGCGGGGCGACGCCGAAGAAGACCAGGGGACGGGCGTAGCCGCTCCATGAATCGGGGTCGGTCGACGGGTGGCCATCGTCCGTCCGGCCGAGGGCGATGCCATCACTCTCCTGAACCCTGTGGTGGTCGAGGAATCATCAGGCACCGATGAGCAGTTCGAGGGGTGCCTGTCGTTCCTCGACATCCGCGGCGAGGTCCCCCGCCCGCGCATGCCGGGTGTGCGGCATCAGGACTTCGACGGGCGGGGGCAGACGGCGAGCTTCAGCGATGGGCTCGCCCGACTGGTCGCACACGAAGTCGATCACCCGGACAGGGTGCCGTATGTCGCGCGAGGTCCGGCGGGAGTGGGAGCCGGAGGACCCGGTCGAGGTCTGGACGTTGCTCAAGGAGTGCCAGGAGCGGCTGCGGAACAGGTCGGGGGCGAACGATTGGGGGCGCGGTCACCCATGCCGGTCGGCGCCTAAGCCTTCTTCCAACTTGCCGAGATTACTTGCCAGTTGGCTCGGCAACGCGGTGAAGGTCCCGGTAGAGGGGTTTCGACCCAGAAGAACCGTCTTCACCAGAGACTTCGTGTGCTCGTCCACCCATCGGGCATCGACGTGTCCGGCTCTGCCCCGCGCTTCCTCGCGGAACGACTCCGGCCCAGGTGGAGGCGGTCTCGTCGGGCAGATCCTCGGTGCAAGCGAGGCGCGTGTGATCGTCCGGGGCGGTGGGCGGGCAGGCGTACTCGGCACCCTCGCGGCGTTCCTTGTTCGGGCTGCCGGCCGCCCGGCCCAGTGGATCGGTGCCGGCGGTTACCCACCGGACCGAAGAGGCCGGGGGTCGCGTCGTCAGCAGCGGGCAGCATGGTTTGCACGCTGTACGCCACGGGGCGAAGCTGAAACTGTCGGGTGGAGCAGCGGGAGTGCCAGGACGGCAGGGTCACCCTGGCCAGACACTCGGTCCGTCCCTTGGTCATGGTCATGGCCCACCCGGTGGCCGGGGGCACCCTGCGGGCCGCGTACTCCCCCGGGAAGGTACGTGAGTGCGTCATGGGCAAGAAGAACGAGGCCGTGGTTCGGGCATTGCTCGATCGACACGGCCAGACCTACGCCGCGCAGGCAGGCATCAAGCTGCGGAACACTCCTGCGCCGCTGTACCAGCTCCTGGTCCTCTCGTTGCTGCTGTCCGCCCGTATCCGGGCGGACACCGCGGTGGCGGCGGCCCGCGCGTTGTTCGCCGCCGGGATGCGTGATGCCCGACGGATGGCGGAGGCCACCTGGCAGCAGCGTGTCGACGCGCTCGGCGAGGGCGGATACCGCCGCTACGACGAACGGACCTCCACCCAACTCGGCGACGGAGCAGAGCTACTGCTGGAGCGCTACAAGGGCGACCTGCGCCGCCTGCGCGAGGGTACGGACCCCGAGAAGCTGCTGCGAGAGATCCCCGGCATCGGCCCCACCGGGGTGAGCATCTTCCTGCGGGAGGTCCAGGCGCTGTGGCCGGAGTTCTCTCCCTACCTGGACCGCAAGGTTCTGGATGGGGCAGAACGGCTCGGGCTGTCCACGTCTCCCAAGACACTGGCCTCACTCGTAGAAGCCGCCGATCTGCCACGACTGGCCGCAGGACTTGTCCGAACGGCCCTCGACAAGCGGATAGCCGAGAAGGTGCGCTCCGCGGCTTCGGACTGAACGCATGTCGGGTACGGGGACGGCACGTTGCACAAACGTGGGAGCCGAACTGGTGGCCGCCATCGTCTTCCCCGCGGACAAGCGGGGGCACTTGTCGGCCCACTCCTGTGCGAGAGGAGTTGCAGACGATGTCCGGCAAGGCCGAGGACGCCCTGGAGAAGTACCGTTCCAAACGGCATGCCGACCGGACGCCCGAGCCGATGGGCGGCAGCTCGCGCAGAGCGGGCAGGCGGCGCTTCGTCGTGCAGAAGCACGCTGCGTCCTCCCTGCACTACGACTTCCGGCTCGAGGCGGGTGGCGTGCTGAAGTCCTGGGCCGTACCGAAGGGGCCCTCGACCGACCCGCGCGAGAAGCGCCTGGCCATGCGCACCGAGGACCACCCGGTGGGCTACGTGGACTTCGAGGGCGTCATCCCGGAGGGCGAGTACGGGGCCGGACCGGTCATCGTCTGGGACACGGGCACATACCGGAACCTGACCGAGCGCGACGGCAAGAAGGTTCCCGTGTCCAAGGAGGTGGACGAGGGGCATATCAAGGTGTGGCTGGAGGGGAAGAAGCTCCGCGGCGGCTACGCGCTGACGCGTACGGGGCGGCGAGGCGGGCAGGAGCGGTGGATTCTGGTGAAGGTTTCCGATGCGGAGGCCGATGCCCGTCGCAACCCTGTGAGTTCCCAGCCGGCGTTGGTGCAGTCCGGCCGTACTGTGGAGGATATCGCTGAGGACGCCTGACACATGATGACCGGGCAACCGCTTGCAGTCGGTGATCGACGGCGCCCATGGGGCAGTCGTGGAACCTGTTCTCGCGTTCCGCCCTCGGTGAGCCGTAGATCATGTCCACGAACTGCGCGAGCCTTCGCCCGGGAGCGCCGAGGGGAGCGCAGGCCGACGCAGTTCGCTGCATCCAGACTGCCCGGTCCTTCCCCCGGCCAACTCGATTTGCGGCACCGGCCGATGAGCCCGGCGCGCACGTCTCACCACAGGTGTGCCCGGCCTTCACGTACGGTGACTGGCCGGCCGGCTGGGGCGGACCGGCACGTGAGAAGCACCCTCAAGTCGCTTGCAGGGCTGAGGAGGGTCAGCATGGAAGGAGCAGATGGTTCTGCGACCAGGCGCGGAGGGGCGAGGCGCGATGACGCTACCCATACGACACCGACACGGCAGCATGACGGAGCGTGCATTCCCCTGGCGGGAGCCGTTGGCGTTCGACATGGAGGAACTGTTCGAGCGGATGAACGAGTACCTGGGTTCCAGCGCGGCCAGGTCGCCCCTGGCCGGGGCAATGGCCTGGGCTCCACTGGCGGACCTGCACGAGACCGACGAGTCATACGTGGTCGAATGCGAGGTGCCGGGCATCCGCCGCGAGGACATCGACGTCGAGATGTCCGAGAGCGAGCTGTGCATCTCGGGAGAGATGAAGGAACGCGAGCGTGAAGGCGTGACACGCCATCGTGGACGTCCCACCGGACGGTTCGAGTACCGGGCGACCTTGCCCACCAATGTGAAGGCCGAGGATGTCCATGCGAGCCTCAGCGAGGGTGTCCTGACCGTCGTCATCCCGAAGGCGCAGGGGACCAGGCCTCGACATATCGAGATCGAAGGCTGACCCCATACGGCCACGTCACCCCGCCCGCCAGGGCCGGCCGTCCAGGACAAGGAGCCTGCCGACGGCGGTGGGCCGACCCGCCCGACACGGTCCGCACCGGCCTTGCCGTGCTTCCGGCCGCCGGGCTGCGGAGCGCTGCACGAGCAGGAAGGGTCCGAGGCCGATGATCGCAGCTGGTTGGCAGGAGGATCTGTCCGAACAAGAGCGCACAGCGCTGCGGGCCGCCGCTCGGCCGCGCACCGTAGGGCCCATGCTCGCGACACTGACCAAGGACTACTTCTCCGATCCCGGATGGCTCTTCGAGCGCAAGCTGGACGGAGAGCGGTGTCTGGGATTCCGCGACAGCGACAGGGCACGGCTGGCGTCCCGCAGCGGAGAGGACCTTACGGACACCTGCCCCGAGGTTGCGGGGGCCCTCGCCGGTCAAGGCTGCAACGACTTCGTCGTCGACGGCGAGATGGTCGCCTTCATCGGCACCCGCACCAGTTTCGCCCGGCTGCAACAGCGCATGGACATCCACGATTTGGCTGAAGTTCAAGTGCAGCCAAGGGCAGGAACTGGTGATCGGCGGTTTCACCGAGCCGGCGGGCAGCCGTACCGGCTTCGGCGCGCTGCTCGTCGGCTACTACGAGGGTGACCAGCTTCGCTACGCGGGCAAGGTCGGCACCGGATACGGCCGCAGGACCCTGGCCGGGCTGCGTGAGCGCCTGGACGCGTTGGAGCGCGAGCAGCAGCCGTTCACCGGTGGCACGGTCCGCGAACGCGGCGTGCCCTGGGTGCGGCCCGAGCTCGTCGCCGAGATTGTCTTCACCGAGTGGACCGATGACGGCAAGCTGCGCCATCCCCGGTTCGTCGGCCTGCGCATCGACAAGCCTGCCGAGCAGGTGGTACGCGAGTGGCCGAAGGGGAAGCGGTGAGGAAGGAGAAGCGGTGAGTGCGAAGGACAGCATTCGCGTCGGGGACCGTACCGTCGCAATATCGAATCCGGACAAGGAACTCTTCCCCGACGACGGCATCACCAAGGCCGAACTGGTCGACTTCTACCGCACCGTCTCCCGTCCCATGCTGCCCCATCTGCGCGGCCGACCGCTGGCCATGGAACGCCACCCCGACGGGTACGGCGGGAAGTCGTTCTTCCACAAGGATGTTCCCGACTACTTCCCGGACTGGATCCATCGCCAGGAGGTTGCCAAGGAGGACGGCACTCTCTCCATGGTCGTGTGCGACGACGCAGCCACGCTGGCCTACCTCGCCGACCAGGCCTGCATCACCCCGCATCCATGGCTCAGCCGCATTGACAGCCTCGACTACCCGGACCGCCTGGTCTTCGACCTGGACCCGCCGGGTGACGGATTCGAGATCGTGCGCTGGACCGCCAAGAAGCTCGGTCATCTCCTCACCGAAGACCTCGGGCTGCGGCCCGCCGTGATGACGACGGGCTCGCGTGGCCTGCATCTCGTCCTGCTCTTGGACGGGCACACCGACTTCGACACCACCCGCGCCTTCGCCCGCCAGGTGGCCGACCTTCTCGCCGCCAGGCACCCGGACAGACTGACGACCGCGGCGCGCAAGAACAAGCGCCGCGGTCGGCTCTACCTGGACATCCAGCGCAACGCCTACGCTCAGACCTCGGTAGCTCCCTACGCCGTCCGGGCCCGCCCCCACGCCCCCATAGCCACCCCCCTCGACTGGGACGAACTCGACGACCAACGGATCGGCCCGCAGCACTGGACCCTGCGCACCCTCCCGGCCCGGCTGGCCGACCACGGCGACCCCTGGAAGGGGCTGAGCCGCTGCAGACGCTCCCTGGGTCCGGCCCGGCGCCGGCTCGACGGTCTTGTCAGGGAAGACACCTCATGAGGACGTGAGTTCTCCGTCGCAGAAGGCATGCCCGAGGCCGACCCATCGAGTGGCGCCGTACGTGTGTGCGCCGATCCGGCATCGCAGTTTGTCGGTGTACGAACGGAGCCGACGTCATCGGGACATGTCCGCAGACGGAGACCAGTGGCGATTCGTCGACATGCAGCCGGTCAACCGATCAGCTGCAGCGCCGGCTACCGGTCCTCAGCCCGATTCGCGGGAGCGGCGTGCGTCTTCAAAACCCCAGGTCCTTCTGACCTCCCCGGGCGGCAGGCCACCACCGAAGCTTGCCTCAGCGGGTCGACGTGGGTGGGCCCCGGGGCAGGTCTCACCTCGTTGAGCACCACGTGATCCGGTCGTGGACGGTGAGAAGAGCGGCGGCCCTCGCGGCGTCGAGGGGCATGAGGTAGCGGGCGCGGATCCTGCTCAGCTCTCGATGCGCGCGAACCATGCCGGCGAAGTCGCGTGGGTACACAGCAGCGTCGACGCCGCACAGAACGCCGGTCTTGCGTGCTCGCGCTGCCGTACGGCGCCACGCCTCACCACTGGCCAGGCCGATGGAGTCGGTGCCGTGGTTGAACAGCATGATCCGGATCTCGTCGTACGGATCGGTGGCGTCCAGGTAGGCATTCAGGCCGGCGCGGAACGTCTCGGTTCCGAGCACGGTCCAATAGGGGACCGAGCCGGTGCGCAGTGCCTGCCAGGGATCGAGCAGAAGGAATGGCCCGACGAGGAGACGGCTCGTGGGCAGGCCGCGGTCGGCGTACCAGGACCGGTCGGGGCTGAGCCTCTGCGGTGTGTCGATGCGCAGGAGGTCCGGGTCGATTCCGTGCTGCCTGGTGAAGGCGGCGACGTCGTCGAGGAGCGCGGGCTGCAGGCCCCACTCCGCCTCGGGACTCTCCCCCTCGGTTGCGGGCGGATCCCATGTGCGGACCGGGGCGTTGTAGCGGGCGAGCAGGTCGACGACACGTGCACTGCCCCGGTGATATTCCTCGGGCGTGGCGTCACCGAGAGCGCCGAACTGGAACACGTACCGATCATCGATTCTGGTCGTGGGCCAGCGCAGCATGCAGTCGACGTCACGGTCCGCGACGATCGCTGCGCATCCTTCGCCCAGTTGCAGAGGCCCGACAGCGAGTGTGGGCACCGCGCTTCCTGACCCGGTCGGCCGTCTCATGGCCGTCGTCGGCGAGGACTCTGTATGAGTGATTCCGGCAGAACGGTCAGTCGCAGTCCGCGCGCTGTCGGAGAATCGGTACGGTCCTTCGCTAACGTCCGGGGCGCCGCGCCTTCACGAACGAGCGAACGTGCAGGTGCCCCAACTCATCGATTCCAACAGCAAGGACTGATCACCATGGCCGTGTGCGAGGTGTGCCACAACGACTACGAGCTGGCGTTCGAGGTGCGAGCCGCGGGAGGGGCGGTCCACGTCTTCGACAGCATCGAGTGCGCCGCCCAGAAGATCGCCCCGACCTGCGTCAACTGCCAGTGCCGCATCCTCGGCCACGGCATGCAAGCCGACGGACAGTTCTTCTGCTGCGCACACTGCGCGCGTGCGAAGGGCTTGTCCCAGTCCCAGCTCGTGGATCACGCCTGAACCCCTCGGCCCGGTCGCCGGACCGCGGCCGAAGACTTCCCCGACCGGACAACCGTCGAACGGCTGTCGGCCAGGGGCAAGAACCTTACGCAGTCGGAGGCGAGGGCGCTCGCTTTCGTCCCAACAGATCCCGCGGGACCAGCGGCAGGAGAGCCCCCGTTGCTCGCCGCGTTGTCGGCCGTCGGCGCAGCCCGCTGCGCTCTCCTCCGCCTGCGATCGCACACACCGGACGCCCCCGGACCCGCCCTCCGGGCGGACGACGCCACTTTCGGAACACGCCCTGGATGTACATCGGGCTGTGGATTTCCCTCGGTGTGACACTCCTGGCCCTCCGGGCAGTTCCGGGGGCAGGGGGCATGCCTATGGCGAGGAGAGCGATGTCGTCGGTGCTTCCGGCGCCGAGGCCGTCGAGGATTGCGTCGCAGAAGGTGCTGAGCGATTCACGCGCGAGTGCGGCTGCCTCTTCGCGGAGGTGGTGCAGCCGGTCCTCGACGTTTTCTCCGGGGCGTTCGATCAGGCCGTCGGTGTAGAGGAGGAGGGTGGCCGCGGGCTTCAGGCTCTCCTCGCCCTGGCCCATCTGCGATGCGGTAACGCGTACGCCCGGCTCGCCGCGGGGTTCGGCATCGGCATCGGCATCGGCATCGCGACCGTATACCGCTACATACGCGAGGCGGTCGAGGTGTTGGCCGGCCTCGCGCCCGCCCTGGCCGAGGTGATGCACATCGCGCGGACCAATGCGTTCGTGATCCTGGACGGCACCCTGCTGCCGATCGACCGGATCGCCGCCGATGCCCCGTACCACTCGGGAAGTCCGCCGGCCCGGTCAAACTCCAGATGGACAACGGCAGGCCGTGCTCGCGCGGCTTCGACTTCGCGATCCTCATCACCGGCATGCTCTGCGCGGACAGCAGGCCTGTCCGGGCCCGCCGCCAGGTCACCATCGATCCGGTGCTCCTGCGGATGATCCGCAGGAGCCGACGATGCCGACAGGAAATACGTGATGCGCAACCGCATCGTGTGCCGTGCGGCGGAGCGGTTTTTCCTTGGTCAACTGCCATGCTTGGCAGTGGCGCAGGGAGGCAGTCGTTCACCTGCTGCACCGCGTTGACAGCACACTCCGACAGTGAAGAGGTTCGTCGATGGCGAAGCAAGGACGTGTATCCCGGCGACAGCGCGCTCACGGCGAGGCCACCCGGCGGGCTGCGGCGGCTCTTCGTCTCTCCCGTGGTTCGCAGACACACGTCAAGCTGCGCGAGGAGAGGGCCGGGCTCCCCGCACAGACCACTGCGTCCTGGCGGGAACAGAGCAAGGACACCGCAAAGGTGTCGGTATGTGCTGCCGGGTGCCAGGTCTGTGCCGGGGCCGAAGAACAGTTCAACACCATCCGTGCCTCGTCGATCGAGCAGAGGCACCGGTTCGACGAGCCCGACCGGTACCCGTATGCCGCCGGGAAGCACACCCTGCACCGCACCACCTGCCGAATGGTCGAACGGTCGGTTGGTCAGGTTGGCAGCGACGACTCGACGCGGATGCGCGGGGCCCTGACCACACTTGCCCATGAGGGCACCACCGATACCGGCTGGGCAACGCACATGCGCGTGATGGAGCCCGGCGAGGCAGCGGTCTGGGCCGCCGAGCGCATCGGGCCGCGTGGAGGCATCCGCTACCGGCTGTGCCGGATCTGCACTCCCACGCCGCCCGCAGCAAACTAAAAAGCCATCTCATCTGGTGAGTCGGCGGTAGCAGATGAGGGCAGTGGCGATGCTGGTGAGGGCGAGGAAGTGGTCGGCCTTGCGCTCGTAGCGGCGGTGGAGTCGGCGGCAGCCGGCGAGCCGGGCCAGGGTGCGTTCGATGGTCCAGGCGGTGGAGCCCGGCCCGGACCCGGGCCTTCGTCCACTCGGTGAACCTGCGGTGGGCCGTCGCTCCCGACGGGCCGAACGACGCCGCGGGCAACTGCCGCCCCGTGCAGCCCGAAATGACCACGAACACGATCGCCGCCAAAACCTCCCGATCACCATGACGCCGTCGGTCACCACCCTGAGGCCGCGACGGCGCCTCCGGCACCACCCGCTGGAACAGCTCCCACAACTCGTCCGACACCAGCCGCTCAACAATCCCCACCATGACCAGCAGCCCACCGAACCAATTGAGATGGCTTCTCAGGGGGAGCTCTGCGACTGGGCGGGCAGCTGCACCCCGTGGAGCAGCCGCACCGGCGGAAACCTGTGCGGCATCCTCATCCCAGCCTCTCACCGAGGCAACCTGACCGGGCATCAAATAGCCCATGCCCCACGTGCGGTTTGCACCTGATGAGACGGACCGCCGGGCAAGGGCCGGCCGCGCGGGACCGGCAGCCGATGCGGAACCGGGTCAGCCCCAGAACTCCCGCAGGACGGCGTTGACGACGGCGGGCTCCTGGGTGTGCGGGTAGTACCCGGGAACCCGCAGGAGGCGGCCCCCGAGGGAGTCCGTGAGGGACTCGGCCACGGCCATGAGGGGGAGCCCCACGTGCTCGCGGTACGCGGCCGGCGCGCGCTCCCAGGTTCCGCAGATCACCAGAATCGGCAGGGCGGCGCCCCGGATCACCTCCAGCGGGATTTCCGCCTCCCAGATGGGCCGCTCTCTCATGGAGGTGGCAACGGCACGGAGTCGGCGCGACGTGGGCTCGGGCATGGCCATCCCCAACCCCTCGGTGGACGCACGCAGATACTGCTCCGGCGTGACGCCCTCCGGGATGCCCGGGGCGCCGTCGCGCACCCGGTCGAGGAGGTCGGCGACGACTGGATGGTGCGCGGCGGCGGTGAAGGCGGAGGGCTGGATGAGGGCAAGGGAGCGGACGAGATCGGGTCGGCGCGCGGCGGCGATGAGCGCGGCGACGGCGCCGTTCCCGTGCCCCACGAGGTGGGCGCCGCCGAGCCCCGCGGCGGAGGCCCCGCCGTCGAGAACCCCCACGACGTCCTCGGCGTCGACGTCGAAGTCGCTGCGCGCGGTGTCCGGGCTGTCGCCGTAACCCCGGCGATCCATCAGGAGGAGCCGCCGGCTGTCCGCGAGGGGCCGCTGCCCGGCAAACCCGTACGTGGAGTCGCTGCCCCAGGTGAAGATGTTGTGGATGAAGAGGGCGGGGGCAGCAGCGGCCGGGCTCACTGGGACCGCCGAAGCTGTCGGGGCCCGGCCTCCTCCGACCCGATCGCGGTCATCCCACACAGTCACGTGCACGGTCACAGGACACCCTCCCGAAGCTGAGGCACACCAACCCTTGTGAGAGTAACTGGCGGTTTCAGAATGAGTTGTGATGGCTTGGGCACAGGCGTGACCCGACCTCCGTAGCGGATGTGGAGTGCGCCGTCCGCGGGGTCGCGCCACGGCCTGACACGAGCGCGCTGTTCGCCGTGGCGCCGACACGTCAGCGGCAATCGCTGTCGTCCGTGCCACGACCTCAAGTGATCATCTGCTCGACCTGATCCAGACCACCCCGAAGATCGATCTGCTGCTGCGGTCGTCGTTGGGCTTCGACATCCACCGGAAGCACAACGGCGAGGGCTTCAGGCTTGCCTCGGGTGCGCCACTGGAGGTGATCGCCGGGTAATCCGCCGGTGGGGCGTACTTCCTGTGCGCTGAGCAGAACGGTCGCCGACCGGTGGTGTTCGCGAGTTCCGAAGGGGAAGGCGGACTGCTCGCCGATGACCTCGCGGAGGCGCTGGAGATCATCATCGGGCTGGAGTGGCGGGACTGCCTCACATTCTCGGACGGTGGCGATGTGGAGGTCATGCAGATCTCCGCTCAACACCTCGAACGGTCCCGTGACAAGCACAGCCCGGACATCGACCACGAAGCTGCCCGGGTGGCCGCAGCCCTGTCACTGCGGATCACGCCTGTCACCGACCTCGTCATCCGGCTGCCCGCAGCCGCCTCGAAAACCGAACCGGACTACGTCGTGACCGACGGCGACGGGCAGGCGTTCGACCCACCGTTCGGCGAGTACGTGGAGCCTCGCCCCGGTGGCCGGCGCTGAACCCGACCGGCCGCTGCCGCCAGTCGCATCGACACCGGTATCTCGGCCAACGTCTGACAACGCGTCGAGCAGACTGGTTCCTCGTCTACGTGAGGTCAAAGGGGGCCGGGTCATGTCGCTCCCAGATCCGGCGAGAGGCCTCTTCTGGGTAAGGCAAGGTCTTCGACTCGATGTCCAGGATGCGAGTCAGCTGTCGCTCGGGCCGGTGGGCGGGCCACCCGGGGTCGCCGGCCGTGGCGAAGCGGACCCATCCCCGTTGCAGTTCCCGGGATACTGCCGAGACCTCCGGAGTTGGCCGGTCGCCGAAGAGTTGCCGGCCGGCGGGGCTGTCCAACGTGCCAAACGCCAGGGGAACGTCGAGGCTGTGGCAGGCGCCCAGGACTCCGCCGGACGCCGGAGCCGCCAGTTGCAGCTCGAAGAGAAACGACGTGCCTCCAGCCGCTTGGTTCGCCTGGGCCAGTTGCAGTGAGGGCATCCGGAAGAGGGCGTCGGAGTACACCAGTTCAATCAGTTCTTCAGGGGTGGCCCGTGGGTGGGCGGTGCGGTAGGCGTCGGCGCCGTCCGGTCCCGGGGCGAACAGATCCAGGGCGGTATGGGCCTCGTCCTCAGTGAAGGTGCCCAGACGCCCCATCATGACGCTGAACAGCCGGAATTCATCGCGGGTGTGGCCGACGAGGAGCTCGATTCCGCCTGTACGGCCGCCGGCCAGCGCTCTCCAGGGCGTTTCGGTGAGCACCACGCCGTCGAGGACCGGGCACACGGCGACACCGATCTGCGAGAGCCGACCCCAACTCTTGCGGTGGCCGGGAAGGCCGACACCAAGGTCGGTAAGCTCGCCGGCCAGGCGCAAGGGGTCGATGCCGGACAGGGATTCGGCGTCGGGTGCCGCACCGACCCGGCCCGCGAGCGCGGCGGCGACTTCTTCCGCCAGCGCACGGGTGCACAGCGATCCCGGCACCGAGTGCAGGATGGCCCTGCGGAACAACCCGTGCGCCCGTTTCATCGTCAGCAGGGCCGCGATCGACCCCGCCCCCGCGGACTGTCCCGCAACCGTGACCTGGTCAGGGTCTCCGCCGAAAGCAGCGATGTTGCGCTGTACCCATTCCAGGGCCGCGATCTGGTCGAGAAACCCGCGGTTGGCCGGGGCACCCTCGACAAGAGCGAAACCCTCGGCCGCCACTCGGTAGTTGATGCTCACCACGACCAGGCCCGCGCTGGTCAGGGCCGCAGGGTCGTACATCGGATCGCTGGATGCCCCCGCGATGTAGGCACCACCGTGGATCCACACCAGCACGGGCAGCCCGGTCGTCCCGAGGGCCGGTGTGCTGACGTTGAGCGTGAGCCAGTCGTTCCCGACTGAGCTCTCGGCCGTCGGTCCCGCCTGCGGAACCACGGGGCCGAACTCGGTCGCCCGCCTTGTCCCGTCCCACCCCTTGACCGGGGCAGGCGCCTGGAAGCGCAGCGGCCCGACCGGCGGCTGGGCATAGGGGATGCCACGGAACACCGCATGCTCTTCCCGCCAGCGCCCTTCGACGAGGCCCTCCGCGATCCGTGCTCTTGGCTGTTCGGACATGCCACATCCTTCCCCATGAGCGGTCTCCCAACTTTTACCGGTCAGGTGTAATATGTCAACCGTATGGAAAAAGGAGGCCGGCGATGCCCAAGCAGGTGGATCACCGCGAACGCCGCGAGACGATCGCCCGAGCACTGTGGCGCGTAGTGGAACGACGCGGCTTCGCGCACGCGAGCGTCCGCGAAGTAGCCCAGGAAGCGGGGATCTCCCACGGCGCGGTGCAGCACTACTTCGCCACCCGAGAGGAGATGTTGGTCTTCGCCATGGACTTCGCGTCCGAACAGACATCACTACGCGTCGCCGAAGGCGTCAGAGAACTCGGCAACCCACCACACCCCCGTGACATGCTCCGAGTGATGCTTACGGAGATGCTCCCTCTGCATCCCGACGCACGCGCGACGAGCCGGATGAGCGCCGCCTACGTCCTGGAGGCACTGCACAACGCGAACATCCATACACGCGCACGCGACGGGTTGACTCACGGCCGCGACCTCATCGAGCAGATCGTCCGCCAGGCAATCACCGATGGCCACATCGGCCCCGACCGCGACCCGGCGACAGAGACCAACCTGCTCCTGACACTCACCGGCTTGACCCCGCTCATCGAACTGAGCGTGATCGGGCCCCAAGAAGCCCTGACCGCCGTCGACCGGCACCTCGACCAACTGTTCACCAACAAGTTCTGACCGCACCCAACCGCCGGCGGTCACGTTCCGGTACGGACAGCCCGGAGACCGACGGAACCCGAGAACGCCGCTCCCACTTGCTGAGCACTGTCAGCCGTGGGGCCAGGTCCCGGCACGGCCGTCAGCCCGCGCGACGTGTGCGCGGACACCGGATCTGCCCGGCTGTCGTACGAGCAGGCCCGAGCGTTGCTGAATGAGCACACTGCCATGCGCGGGCCGGGGCCGGATGGGACCTGTACGAGTACCGCCGTTTTGTCTCTGCCCAGACCATGCAGAACATGGCCCAACTGATCATTTCGGAATGAGATCGGCGCATTGGCTTGGCGGTTGAGGTTGCGTCGGCAGGATCTGCCGGGTGCCTGCCGATCCTGTGCCTGGTGGCCGGCGGGAACGATTGGCCCCGTTACTGCCTGCTCGTCCGCCCCGGCGGCGCGCTTCGGGTCCACCTCCCCAGCAGGCGACAGCCCGCTCCACGTCGGCCAGTTCCCGCCAGGCCCCGAAGGCCCGCCCTCCGGGTGGACGACGCTACTTTCGAAACACGCCCCGGTGTCCGGCCGCCTGCATGCCCCTGGCGTGGGCTGTCCTGGACGCCGTGTCGGAGCCCAGGAGGTCGAGGACTTCGAGAGCACGGCTCGGCTGGGACGCGGAGGCCAATACACCTCCGCCGAATGTCGAACTGATGGCGGTGTCGCCCGGCAGCGGGCCGACGACGGCGACGCCCGGCAGGTCCATCAGCTCGCTGTGCTGCTGGAAGGCCAAGTCGGCCCGGCCGGACGCCAGCAGGCTGCCCACCGGAACCCCCGGCGGCGCCTGGACTCGCCGGTCGGAAAGCTCGTCGGCAAGACCCAGTCGGCTGATCAGATCGATCAGGGCCGTCCCACTGGGACCGGTCGAGTGGGCAATCCTCCTTGCGGACCTCAGAACGGCCCTCAGATCGGATTCCGAGCCGAGTACGGGGACCGGTGATCCCTCCGGTACGGCGGCGACGACCTGGGAGATCCACAGCGGTCGCACCGTGCCCGCCAGGAGGTGCCCGTCCTTCTCCAGCGCGGCCAGCGCTCCGTCGGCGAGCACGAGCAGGTCGGCCTCGACGCCCTCGCGCACCCGACGGGCGATCTCGACCCCGCCGCCGGCCTCGAAACGCACGGGAAGCCCGTGCGCGAGCCGGATGTGTTCGGACAGCTCGGCCAGTACCAGCCGCGTCGCCATCGAGGACAGTCCGGAGATCTCTCGGTCCACATCGCCTCCTTGATGTCCGGCAGATGGTACGGCGCTCGTTCGGGGAGCTCAACGCCGGTCTGCGAGACTGACCGCGTGAGCACAACCCGGAGCACGGCAGCTGGAAAGGTCCTTGAGGTCCTCTCGGTCTTCGACCGGGAGAACCCTTCGCAGACCCTGTCGGAGATCGCGCAGCGCACGGGCCTGGCCCTGAGTACGACGCACCGGGTGGTCGCGGAGCTGGCGGGATGGGGAGCGCTGGAACGCGGGGAGGACGGGTCCTGGCATGTCGGGCTGCGGCTCTGGGAGATTGCCTCGGGGTGCCCCCGCACTCAGATTCTGCGTGATGTGGCCCTGCCGTTCATGCAGGACCTCTACGAAGCGACCCACGAGAACATCCAGCTCGCGGTACGCGAGGGTACGGAGCTTGTATTCGTCGAGCGGATCGCCGGGCACCGGTCGGTGGAGCTGCTGACGATGGTCGGGACGCGGTTCCCCGTCGGCTCCACCGGGATGGGGCGGGTGCTGCTGGCGCACGCGCCGTCGGAGATCCAGGAGGAGGTCCTCGAATCGCCGCTGCGGGCCTGGACTCCGCACACCGTCACTGATCCGAAGACGCTGCGCACGCAGCTGGACCGTATCCGCCGTGAGCAGGTTTTCGTCAGTGACCGGCAGCTCTCGGAGAGCACCGTCGCGGTGGCCGCGCCGGTGAGGATCGGGCGGACCGGGCCCGTCAGCGCCGCTCTGGGGGTCGTGATCACGGCACGCGGTGCGGACCGCACTCGAGGACTGCGCGAGCCGCTGCTGCGGGCTGTGCGCGGCATCTCCGACGAGCTCGGCCGGCGCACCCGCCCCACGACCTGACATCCATGCGGGCTTCCGCCTGACGGAAACATCGGCGACCGGGTGCGGTCCCGGATGCCAACGTTCGGGGTGTTCCGAACGTCCGCAGTTGCTCAGGAGATGCCATGGCCGACGCCGCCGTCGACACCGTTGCCTCGGTTCCCGTCGCTGTCATCGGTGCCGGTCCAGCCGGCCTGATGCTGGCGCACCTGCTCGGGCGTGCCGGAATCGAGACGATCGTCGTCGACACCCGCACCCGCCGCGAGATCGAAACGACCCAGCGGGCCGGCATCCTCGAGGACGACGTGGCCCGGGACCTGGTCGAGACGGGCGTGTCCGACCGGATTCTGCGCGACGGCTGTGAGCACGAGGGGGTGGAGCTCCGCTTCGGCGGCCGGCCGCACCGCATCGACTTCAAGGAGCTGGTGGGCGCGTCGGTGTGGCTCTATCCGCAGACCGACGTGTTCATCGACCTGGCCGACGCCCGGGACCGCGACGGCGGCACGGTCCACTTCGGTGTCAAGGACACCGAGGTCCTCGACGTCACGACCGATGCTCCCCGGGTGCGCCATACCGCACCCGACGGGTCCCGCCACGAGATCCGGGCGCGGTACGTGGTCGGTGCGGACGGGTCGCGCAGCATGTGCCGCGATCTGGTGCCCGAGGGCCGGCGGGTCCGGTACGGCAAGGAGTATCCCTTCGCGTGGTTCGGCATCCTGGCCGAGGCTCCCACGAGCGCACCCGAGTTGGTCTACGCCCACTCCGAGCACGGGTTCGCGCTGATCAGCCAGCGCACCGAGACCGTGCAGCGGATGTACTTCCAGTGCAGCCCGGAGGAGTCCGTCGCCGCCTGGCCGGACGACCGCATCTGGGAGACGCTCCAGGCCCGCGTGGCCGGCCAGGACGGCTTCCGCCTCAAGGAGGGGCCGGTCCTGGAGAGGACTGTCCTGCGGTTCCGCTCGTTCGTCCAGGAGCCGATGCGCTGGGGCTCGATGGCGCTGGCGGGCGATGCCGCGCACACCGTGCCGCCGACCGGTGCTCGCGGACTCAACCTCGCCCTGCACGACGTGAAGGTGCTCGCCGATGTCCTGCTGAAAGCACTCGGCAGTGCGGGCGAAGCCGCGCTGGACGAGTACCAGCCGCGTGCCCTGCAGCGGGTCTGGCGGGCGCAGAACTTCTCCTACTGGATGACCCAACTGCTGCACACCGCACCCGGCAGCACGCCGTTCGACCTGCGACGCCAACTCGGCGAGCTCGACAACGTGGTCGGCACCCGCGCCGGTCGCACCTATCTCGCCGAGCAGTACACCGGCTGGCCCACCCGTCCCTGCTGACCAGGACGACCACCAGGAGACTTTCCAATGATCATCGACTGTCACGGTCACTTCACCACCGCGCCGCCGCAACTGGCGCAGTGGCGGGACCGGCAGGTGGCGGCGGTCGGCTCCCCCGAGGAAGCGCCCGACCCCGACGACCTGGCCATCACCGACGACGACCTGCGCCGGGCGATCGAGGGCAACCAGTTGCGGCTCATGAACGAGCGCGGCAGCGACCTGACGATCTTCTCCCCGCGGGCCAGCTTCATGGCCCACCACATCGGCGACTTCCAGGTCTCCTCGGTGTGGGCCCGGATCTGCAACGACCTGGTCCACCGCGTCAGTACGCTCTACCCCGACCGTTTCGCGATGGGCGCGATGCTGCCGCAGTCGCCGGGCGTCGACCCCGCGACCTGTCTGCCCGAGCTGCGCCGCGCAGTCGAGGAGCTCGGCGCGGTGACCGTCAACCTCAACCCCGATCCGTCGGGCGGCAGATGGACCGCACCGCCGCTGACCGACCGCAGCTGGTACCCGGTCTACGAGGCGATGTCCGAGTACGACATCCCGGCCATGATCCACGTCAGCACGTCGTGCAACCCGGCCTTCCACACCACTGGCGCCCACTACCTCAACGCCGACACCACGGCGTTCATGCAACTGGTGCAGGGAGACCTGTTCTCCGACTTCCCCGCTCTGCGGTTCGTGATCCCGCACGGCGGCGGCGCGGTGCCCTACCACTGGGGCCGGTTCCGCGGACTGGCGATGGCGCTGGGCAGGCCGGACCCCGAGACGCTGCTGGACAACGTCTTCTTCGACACCTGCGTCTACCACCAGCCCGGCATCGACCTGCTCACCGAGGTCATCCCCAGCCGCTCGGTCCTCTTCGCGAGCGAGATGATCGGCGCGGTGCGTGACGTCGACCCGCGCACCGGCCACCACTTCGACGACACGAAGCGGTACGTCGAGGCCACCGCGAACCTCTCCGCCGAGGAACGCGCCGCTGTCTACTGCGACAACGCCCTGCGCGTCCACCCCCGACTCGCCGCCCGCCTCACCACCGCCGGCCACTGACCCAGGAGAAGAAGCATGGAGCACACCGAGATCGGTGTCGTCCACACCTCGATCACCCGCGCCGCCCCCGAGGACGTCGCCGCGCTGTCGGCATTCGGCGTCGCCACGATCCACGAGGCCATGGGACGGACCGGGCTGATGCGCCCCTATCTGCGCCCCGTCTACCCCCGGGCCCGGCTGTGCGGCACCGCGGTGACCGTGCTGCTGCAGCCCGGCGACAACTGGATGCTCCACGTCGCCGCCGAGCAGATCCAGGAAGGCGACGTGGTGGTAGCGGCCTGCACGACCGAGAGCGAGGACGGGTTCTTCGGCGAGCTGCTCGCCACCTCGTTCCGTGCCCGCGGTGGCCAGGGGCTGATCATCGACGGCGGTGTACGCGACGGGGCGGACCTGGAGAAGATGGACTTCCCGGTCTTCTCCCGGGCGATCAATGCCAAGGGCACGGTCAAGGCCACCCTCGGCTCGGTCAACGTGCCGGTGGTCTGCGCCAACGCTCTTGTGCGGCCCGGCGATGTCGTCGTGGCGGATGGCGACGGTGTTGTGGTGGTGCCGCGCGAGCGGGCCTTTGAGGTCGCCGAGGCGGCGGCCCGGCGCGAGGCGGGCGAGGAGAGCAAGCGGGCACGGTTCCGCGCAGGTGAACTCGGCCTGGACATGTACGGCATGCGCGGCCCGCTGGCCGAGCTCGGCCTGCGCTACGAGGACTGATGATGACGACGGACTTCGAGAGGACTCCTGGCTGGCTGGACTGGTACGCCGGTCCGAGCCGGCCGCGATTCCAGATGCCCGAGGGCGCCGTCGACGCGCACTGCCACGTCTTCGGTCCGGGAGCCGAGTTCCCGTTCGCGCCCGAGCGGAAGTACACCCCGTGCGACGCGTCCAAGGACCAGCTCTTCGCGCTGCGCGACCACCTGGGCCTCACCCGCAGCGTCGTGGTCCAGGCGACCTGCCACGGCGCCGACAACCGCGCCATGACCGACGCTCTGCAGGCCTCCGGAGGGTCGGCCCGGGGCGTCGCCACCGTACGGCCCGGGATCTCGGACACCGAGCTGCGGGAGCTGCACGAGGCCGGTGTCCGCGGCGTGCGTTTCAACTTCGTCAAGCGACTCGTCGATGCGGCACCGCGGCAGGACCTGCAGGACGTCGTCGAACGGATCGCTCCCCACGGCTGGCACGTCGTCCTCTACTTCGAGGCGGCCGACCTCGTCGGCCTGCGTGACTTCTTCCTCTCGATCCCGGTACCACTGGTCATCGACCACATGGGCCGGCCCGACGTCACCGCGGACCCGCACGGCCCGGAGTTCGAGACGTTCCTGGACTTCCTGCGGGCAAGACCCGACATCTGGTGCAAGGTGACCTGCCCGGAGCGGCTGTCGGTGAGCGGCCCGCCGGCCGTCGGCGGCGAGCGGCAGGCCTACCGCGACGTCGTTCCGTTCGCCCGGCGCGTGGTCGAGGAGTTCCCCGACCGGGTGCTGTGGGGCACCGACTGGCCCCACCCGAACCTCACCGACCACATGCCCGACGACGGTCTGCTGGTCGACTTCATCCCGCACATCGCACCGACCGCGCAGCTGCAGCGCAAGCTCCTCGTCGACAACCCGATGCGCCTGTACTGGCCGGACGCCGACTGACCCGCCCACGACCGGAGGACACCATGTCACTGGACAAGACCTACAAGCTGGTGCCGGGAACCACCGTCTTCGACGCCGAGCAGTCCGCCAAGGGCTACCACCTCAACCAGTTCTGCATGTCGCTGATGACGGCGGAGAACCGCGAGCGCTACCTCGCCGACGAGCGCGCCTACCTGGACTCCTGGCCGCTGCGGGAGGAACAGAAGCAGGCCCTGCTCGACCGCGACCTCAACGCCGCCATGCGCGAGGGCGGCAACATCTACTTCCTCGCCAAATGGGGTGCGACCCTGGGGTTCTCGTTCCAGCAGATGGCGGGTTCGATGACCGGCATGACCGAGGAGCAGTACCGCGCCATGATGGTCGGCGGCGGCCGCTCCGTCGAGGGCAACCGCATCGATCACGCCGTCCTGGAGGCGGCGCACGCCGACCCGGCGCCCCCGGCCGAGCACGCCACGATCACCGGTGCGGTCTTCACCTCCCACGTGCCCGCGATCGGTGCGGCGATGGACCACGACAGGACCGACGAGCCGTATTGGCGGCCGGTCTTCGACGGGTACGAGTTCTCCAAGGAGTGGGAGAAGGAGAACCTCCCCGATGTGGTCTTCCTGGTCTACAACGACCATGCCTCCTCGTTCGACCTGTCCCTGATCCCGACGTTCGTGCTCGGTACGGGCGCGGCCTACGCCACCGCCGACGAGGGGTACGGGCCCCGTCCCGTCCCCGGCATCGAGGGCGACCCCGACCTGGCCGCACACATCGCGCACTCGCTCATCAGGGACGACTTCGACCTCACCCTCGCCAACGAGATGACCGTCGACCACGGTCTGACCGTCCCGCTGTCGCTGATGTTCGGCGACGTCGAGAAGTGGCCGTGCAAGGTGATCCCGTTCCACGTCAACGTGGTGCAGTACCCCGTGCCCTCGGGCGCCCGCTGCTTCGAACTCGGCCGGGCGCTGCGCCGGGCGATCGAGTCGTACGACCGGCCGCTGAAGGTCCAGGTGTGGGGCACCGGCGGCATGAGTCACCAGCTCCAGGGCCCCCGCGCCGGTCTCATCAACCGCGAGTGGGACAACGCCTTCCTCGACCGGCTGGTCGAGAACCCGGCCGGTCTGGCGCGGGTGCCGCATCTGGAGTACGTCGAGGAGGCGGGCTCGGAGGGCATCGAGCTGGTCATGTGGCTGATCGCCCGCGGTGCCCTGAGCGATGTCGACGGGACCGGGAAGATCGAGGTCAAGCACCGCTTCTACCATGTGCCGGCGTCCAACACCGCCGTCGGCCACCTGATCCTGGAAAACCGTCCGCGGGCCGAGGGGCCCGCCGTGAAGGAGTGACATGACTGACGACCGGACCCTCCGGGTCGCCCTGGCCGGAGGCGGCGCCTTCGGCGCCAAGCACGCCGCCGCGCTCCGGCGGATCGAGGGCGTCGAGGTGGCCGCCGTGGTGAGCAGTTCCCTGGAGAACGCCCGGAAGTTCGCGACGGAGCACAACGTCGGCCGTGGCGTCGCCACCCTCGACGAGGTGCTGGCCATGGACGACATCGACGCCGTCGTCCTCGCCACGCCCACGCCGATGCACGCCGAGCAGACGCTGGCCTGTCTCGAAGCGGGCAAACACGTCCAGGTCGAGATTCCGCTGGCCGCCTCCCTCGGCGACGCCGAGGCCTGCCTGGAGGCGCAGCGGCGCACCGGGTTGGTCGGGATGGTGGGGCACACCCGCCGCTTCAACCCCAGCCACCAGTGGGTGCGGCAGCGGATCCGGGCCGGCGAGTTCGGCATCCAGCAGATGGACGTGCAGACGTACTTCTTCCGCCGTACGAACCTCAACGCCCTCGGCCGGCCGCGGTCCTGGACCGACCACCTGCTGTGGCACCACGCCGCGCACACCGTCGACCTGTTCGCTCACCAGACCGGTTCACCGATCGTGCAGGCCAACGCCGTCCAGGGCCCGATCCACCCCGAACTCGGCATCGCGATGGACATGTCCATCCAGCTGCGCGCGGAGAACGGCGCCATCTGCACCCTGTCCCTGTCGTTCAACAACGACGGGCCGCTCGGTACCTTCTTCCGTTACATCGGCGACACGGGCACGTACATCGCCCGGTACGACGACCTCGTCACCGGCAAGGACGAGCCGATCGACGTCAGCGGTGTCGACGTGTCGATGGACGGCATCGAGCTCCAGGACCGCGAGTTCGTCGCCGCCGTCCGCGAAGGCCGCGAGCCGAACTCCTCCATCGCCCAGGTGATGGCCTGTTACCGGACTCTGGCCTCGCTGGAGCAGCAGCTCGACTCCTTCTCGCGCCCGTGACCGCGACGGCGGGGGCAAGGGCGGCCCCGGGTCGCGCGTCGCGCCGGATCGGCCCCTTCGAGGTGCCGTCGCTCGGCCTGGGCTGCATGAACCTGAGCCATGCCTACGGCGTCGCGCCCTCGGCGAAGGACGCCGAGCGGCTGCTTCTGACGGCGCTGGAGGAGGGCGTCACGCTCTTCGACACCGCCGCGCTCTACGGTTTCGGCGCCAACGAGGAGCTGGTCGGCCGGGTGCTCGCCGGCCACCGGGACCGGATCGTGCTGGCCAGCAAGTGCGGGATGACCGGTGTCGGTGGCCCGCTACAACGAGGCCACGCTGCCCGAGATCGACACCGAGCGCTGCGGCCTCGCCGGCTGAGGCCGTACTCGTCCACGTACGTTCGTGGCGGGACGGAAGGGGCGCGGTACCGGACCACTTCGGTCCCGGTACCGCGCCCCTTCCGTGCGGTTGGAGGACCGTCGGCCCGGGGCCGACGGCGGTTCCTCAGGCGTAGTGGCGGTAGACCGCCTCCGCGACGCAGGCCGGCTTCTCGCTGCCCTCGATCTCGACGGTGAACGTCAGAGGCATCTGCACCCCGTTGCCCTTGACTTCCTGCACGGTGCCGACGGCACCGTGCAGGCGGATCTTCGCGCCGACCGGCACGGGGCTGGGGAAACGGACCTTCTCCAGGCCGTAGTTGACGCTCATGGAGGTGCCGGTGATCTCCAGCAGCTCGCCGAAGAGCGGGATGACGAGGGAGAGGGTGAGGTAGCCGTGGGCGATCGGGCCGCCGAACGGGCCGTCCTTGGCCTTCTCCGGATCGGTGTGGATCCACTGGTGGTCGTCGGTGGCGTCGGCGAAGGTGTTCACCCGCTCCTGGGTGATGTCGAGCCAGTCGGTGCGGCCGAGGTCGGTTCCGGTGAGGGCCTTGAGCGCGTCGAGGCCGTGGGCGGTGGTGGGCATGGTGGATCCTTCCGATGGCGCGGGCGGCGAGGGGCGCCGCCCGCGGAGGTGGGCTGTCGGGTGCCTGTCAGGCGTGCGGACGGTCTCCCGGACCGTCCGCGTACGTGTCGCGCACGGCGGGCTTGATGATCTTTCCGGAGGCCGTGCGGGGCAGTTGCCCGGTCAGGACGAGGGACTTGGGGATCTTGTACTTGGCGAGCCGGCCGTGGAGGTGGCCGAGGACCTCGTCCTCGTCGGCACGGGCGCCGGGCCGGAGGACGACGACGGCGCGGCCGACCTCGCCCCAGACCGGGTCGGGTACGCCGATGACGGCGCACTCGGCGACGGCGGGGTGGGTGAGGAGCACGCCCTCGACCTCGGCCGGGTACACGTTCTCGCCGCCGGAGACGAACATGTCCTTGGCCCGGTCGACGATGTACGCGTAGCCGTCGTCGTCCAGCCGGGCGACGTCTCCGGTGCGCAGCCAGCGCCCGCCGTCGTCCTCGCGGGTGAAGGCGGCCCCGGTGTCCTCGGGCCGTTTCCAGTAGCCGGTCATGACGTGGGGGCCCTGGACCAGGATCTCGCCGCACTCGCCCGGTCCGGCCTCGCGGCCGTCCGGGAGCACGAGGCGGGTGTCGGTGAAGAAGTGCGGCACCCCGGCGGAGCCGGCCTTGGCCGAGGTCCGTTCCCGGTCCAGGAAGAGGACGCCGGGGGACGCCTCGGTCATGCCGTAGCCCTGGCTGAAGGCGAGGCCGCGGTCGAGGTACGCGGCGATGGTGCGGGCGGGCACGGGGGCGCCGCCGCAGTTGAGGGTGCGCAGGCTGGACAGGTCTGTGGTCGCCCAGCGGGGCCGGGCCGCCATGGCGTCGTACATCGTGGGCACGCCGAACATGTACGTCACGCGCAGGTCCTCGATCAGCTCCAGGACGCGCTCGGCGTCGAAGGCACCGAGGAGGACCACCCGGCCGCCCTTGAGCAGGGTCGGCAGGCAGGTCATGTTGAGCCCGGCGGTGTGGAACAGCGGGGCCACGACGAGGGTCACCTCGTCGCCGGACAGGTCGGTGTCGACAAGGACGTTGACGCTGTTCCAGGTGATGTTGGCATGGGAGAGGACGGCGCCCTTGGGACGGCCCGTGGTCCCCGAGGTGTACATGATCATGCACGGGTCCTCGGGCGCCACGGCCTCGTCCAGCGGACCGGTCCCGGCTCCGGCGAGCAGTTCCTCGTAGCCGAGGGCTCCGTCCCCGTCGGGGCCGGCGAGCGCGATCCGTTGCCGTACGCCCGCCTCGTCCGCCGAGGCACGGGCCGCGGCGGCCTGCTCGGGAGCGTGGACGAGGACGGCGCTGCCCGAGTCGGACAGGTTGTAGGCCAGCTCCGGCGCCGCGAGCCGGGTGTTGAGCGGGACGAAGACCGCCCCCAGCGTCCCGGCGGCGAACAGGGTCTCCAGGAAGGCGGGGTGATTGGGCCCGAGGTACGCGATCCGGTCGCCACGCCCCACGCCGAGCGCACGCAGGGCGTGGGCGAGGCGCAGGACGCGCAGGTGCAGTTCGCGGTGGGTCAGGGTGCGGTCCTCGTGGACGACGGCCACCCGGTCGGGGGTCTTGCGGGCCCGGCGCGCGGGCCAGGAGCCGATGCCTTGGTTCAACACGGCGTCCCCTTCAGCCCGTGGTCAGACCGAGCAGGCGGGCGGCGTTGTCCTTGAGGATCTTCGGCCGGACCTCGGGCCTGATGTCGAGTTTCTCGAAGTCGGCGAGCCAGCGGTCGGGCGTGATGACGGGGTAGTCGGAGCCGAAGAGCACCTTGTCCTTGAGCAGTGTGTTGGCGTACCGCACCAGCTGCGGCGGGAAGTACTTCGGCGACCAGCCCGACAGGTCGATGTACACGTGCGGCTTGTGCGTGGCAACGGCCAGGGCCTCGTCCTGCCACGGGAAGGACGGGTGGGCCAGGACGATCCGCAGTTCGGGGAAGTCGACGGCCACGTCGTCGATCAGCATCGGGTTCGAGTGCTTCAGCCGGATGCCGCCACCGCCCGGCACACCGGCGCCGATGCCGGTCTGGCCGGTGTGGAACAGCGCGGGCACGCCGAGTTCCTCGATGGCCTCGTAGAGCGGGTAGGCGAGGGGGTCGTTCGGGGCGAACGCCTGGATGCTGGGGTGGAACTTGAACCCGCGCACCCCGTGTTCCTCCACCAGGCGACGGGCCTCCCGTACGCCCGCCCGGCCCTTGTGGGGGTCGACGCTCGCGAACGGGACGAGCACGTCGGCGTGGGCTGCGCAGCTCTCGGCGACCTCCTCGTTGGAGATGCGTGGATGGCCCGTCGCGTGTTCGGCGTCCACCGTGAACACCACTGCGGCCATGCGGCGCTCACGGTAGTGGGCGGCCATCTCGTCGATGGTCGGCTGCCGGTGGCCGTGTGCCTTGAAGTACTCCTCGGAGGCGCCGAACAGCTCCGGGCTCAGGGCACCGTGGCCGTCCTTGGAGATCTCCGCGTGCGTGTGCACGTCGATGGCGGTGAGCCGGTCGAGGTCGAGCACGAGGTCGCTCATGTCACGCCTCCGGGGCCTGGGGCGCGGGGATGCCGTAGGTCTCGGGCTCGGCGCCGACGCCGTCCGGCCAGTGGGCGGCGATGGCCTCGGCGCTCCATCCGCCGTCGGCGAGGGCGACCGCCTTCTCCTTGGGGTGCGCCCACAGGGCGAGCCGGTCGCCGCCGATGCCGATGGCCTGGCCGGTGACCCCTTCGGAGTCGTCCGAGGCAAGGAAGGTGATCAGGGCGGCGACGTCCTCGACGGTGCCGAGGCCCTCGTCCTTGCGCAGCCAGTCCGGCAGCGGCTTGCCGGTGCGCTCGGACTCCTCGATGACCGGGGCGAAGGCCGGGACGGTCTTGGTCATCTCGGTGGCGGCGACCGGGACGACGGCGTTGACGGTGATGCCGGCGCGGCCCAGTTCCATGGCCCAGGTGCGGGCCATGGCGACGATGCCCGCCTTGGCGGCGGCGTAGTTGGTCTGGCCGAAGTTGCCGCGCTGTCCGGCCGGGGAGGAGATCAGGACGAGCCGGCCGCCGGTACCCTGTTCGCGCATCCGGACGGCGGCGGCACGGGCGCAGGTGAAGGTGCCGCGCAGATGGACCCGGACCACGTCGTCGAAGTCCTCGTCGGTCATCTTCCACAGCACGCGGTCGCGCAGGATGCCGGCGTTGGTGACGAGCACGTCCAGGTGCCCGAACTCCTCGACCGCCGCGTCGACGAGCCGCCCGGCGGCCTCGCTGTCGCCCACGGCCGCGACGACGCCGGTGGCCCTGCCTCCCTCGGACGTGATCGAGGCGACGGCGGCGTCCACCGTGTCCTTGTCGACGTCGTTGACGACGACGGCGGCGCCCGCGGCGGCGAGGGCCTGCGCGTATGCCAGACCGAGACCGCGTCCGCTGCCGGTGACGACAGCGACCTTGCCCTGAAGATCCATGGGAGGTGCCTCTCGTGAGTGCTGGAAGAGGAATGCCGAAAGAGCCGGCCCGAGCCGGGATCGACAGGAATCCTGATGACTGCCAGTCTGGGTAATCGGCAGGATTCCTGTCAATGCCCTAGGGTGGGACGGCTGCCGCCCCACGCGGACCGACACGACGGGAGGACGAACGTGAGCACGTCACTGCTCTACCTGGTCAAGAGGACGGAGCTGGCGGTGCGCGCCCGCCTGGAGGAACTGCTCAAGCCCGCCGGGGTCACGGCGCTTCAGTACACCGCCCTCACCGTGCTGGAGCGACGCGACGGGATCTCCGCGGCGCAGCTCGCCCGCGACTCCTTCGTCACCGCCCAGTCGATGGCCGACATGGTCCGCGCCCTGGAGAGCCGCGGCCTGATCCGCCGCGAACCCAACCCCGCCAACCGCCGCGAGCGCCTCATCCTGCTCGCGCCCCCCGGGCGGCAGCTGCTTTCCGAGTACGCCGAACCGGCACGCCGCCTCGAGGAGCGCATGACCGCCGGCCTGAGCGCCGAGAAGACCGACGCGTTCCGGGAGGCGCTGAACGAGGCGTGGCGGTCCCTGTCCTGACCGGGCGGACCCGGCCGGCGCGGTACGGCACGGTGACGGCGACGGCCACCACCAGCGCTCGGCCGACCGGCCCAACCACCCCATTCCTCATGCGGGAATGCCTTCTCAGCGCCTCGTGGCCAGGCGTCGGAGCAGGGCGACGTCCACGTCCAGCAGGCTGTGGACCACTGTCCGGTGCGGGGCCTGCCGGACGGGAGTGAGAGAGGGAACGGCGAGGACCGTGCACCGGGCCGCCTCCGCGGAGGCGATGCCCGTCGGGCTGTCCTCGACGGCCACGCAGGCGGTCGGTGAGGTGCCCAGGGCGGTCAGGGCCGCTTGGTAGGGGTCGGGGAAGGGCTTGGTGCGGGGGGTTTCACCGGCGGCGACGGTCGTGGTGAAGCGGTGGCGCCCCAGGGTGGCGAGGACGGTGTCCACGACGGAGCGGGGCGAGGCCGAGACCAGGGCCATGGGTACGCCTGCCGCGCCGAGCGCCGCCAGGAGGGCCTCGGCTCCCGGGAGGGGGGCCACGCCACCTCGTACGAGGTGTGTGAAGCGGCGTTCCAGGGATGCGGCCAGCCGGGGTGGCTCGGCTCGGCCGGCCGTGCGGGAGGCGAGGTGGGTGGCGGTGTCTTCGATCGCGCGGCCGATGACGTGCGGAAGGTCCGTCTCGGTGAGGGTGAGGCCGAGGCCCAGGGACTCCTCCTCGACCGCCTGTCGCCAGAGGCGCTCGGTGTCGACGAGTGTGCCGTCCATGTCGAAGAGGACTGCCTGGAGTTCTGCGGGCACGGGGTCCCCCTGGTTGGTGGTGGCGGTGTCGTGTGCGTCATTGGTCCCCTCGAAAGCCGATCCGCCGGGCATCGGTCACGAAGCGCACCAGACCGTCCCCGGCCGTGGCTCGGTCATTCCTCGGTGGCTCCGAGGGCGGGCGTGGCACGCAGATGGACCCGGCGGGTGGCGGCCGCGTGGAGTTCGAGGACGGTGATCTCATTGGCGCCGGAGGCGAGGACGGGTGCGGGGACGTACAGGCCGGTCTGGGGGCCTCGGGACCAGTAACGGCCCAGTGGGAAGCCGTTGACCCAGGCCATGCCCTTGGTCCAGCCGTCCAGGTGGAGGAAGGTGTCGGCCGGCTCGTCGGTGGTGAAGGTGCCGCAGTGGAACGCGGGCCCCACCTGCGGCCGAGCGGGATCTGCGGGTCGGTGGACGAGGGCGTCCAGACCGTCGAGGGGCAGGGCGCGGCTCCGCCAGGCGGCGGGTGGACGTCCGTTGACCGTGGTGCGGCCGAGCAGGCCCTTGCGGTCGTACAGCCCGGGTCCGTAGTTCACGCGGCCCTGGTTCTCCACGAGCACGGCGAGCCGGGTTCCCGGGCGGGGGACGGTGAAGGCGAGGGCGTGTTCGTGGTTCTCGCGTTCCAGGACGCCGACGGGTTGGCCGTCGAGAAAGACCTGGGCGCGGTCGTGGACCTGCTCGGCGTGCAGGAGGGCCGGTCCGGGCGTGGGCAGGTCGGTCTCGTAGAGGACGAATCCGAAGGGGTGGCCGAGCTCTTCCATGGTCAGCGGCCGGTCGGCCGTCACCGGGGTGCCGAGGGCGTCGGCGTGTTCGAGGAGACCGGCCGTGCGGGTCAGTTCCACCTGGCCGTACTCCGCCCTGGGCGCGGCGAGGGGCAGGGGTTCGTCGGGTACGGGCGCGTGGCGGGAGATGACCTCACGGAATGCGGCGTACTTGGCCGTGGGGGCGCCGGCCTCGTCGAGGAGTGCGTCGTAGTCGTAGGAGGTGACGGTGGGGCGGTAGGTGCCCTTGTCGTTGGCTCCGTTGGTGAGACCGAAGTTGGTGCCGCCGTGGAACATGTAGATGTTGACGGAGGCACCGGTGGCGAGCAGGCGGTCCAGGTCGGCCGCCGCGTCCGCGGCGTCGCGGGTGGTGTGGATTCCGCCCCAACGGTCGAACCAGCCGATCCAGAATTCCGAGCACATCAGTGGCGCGGCCGGCTGGAGCCGGCGCAGCCGGTCGAGGCCCGCCTCGACGCGACTGCCGAAGTTCACCGTGCGCAGCACGCCGTCCAGGCCGCCGCGGGCGAGGTCGGCCGGCTGGTCGCAGGTGAAGAGGGGCACGTCGACGCCGTGGGTGCGCAGCAGGCCGACGAGGTCCGCGAGGTAGCCGGTGTCGTCGCCGTAGGCCCCGTACTCGTTCTCCAGTTGCACCGCGATGACCGGCCCGCCGGCGCTGGACAGGTACGGCTTCACCGGTGGAAGGAGCGCGGCGAGATAGCCGTCGACCGCTTCCAGGAAGCGTGGGTCGCGGCTGCGCAGCTCGATGCCGTCCTGGGCGAGCAGCCATGCGGGCAGGCCACCGCCCTCCCATTCGGCGCAGATGTAGGGGCCGGGGCGGAGGAGGACATGCAGGCCCTCCGCGGCGGCGAGGTCGAGGAAGCGGGGCAGGTCGAGACCTCCGTCCAGCCGGAATTCACCGGGCCTGGGGGCGTGGAGGTTCCAGGGGACGTAGGTCTCGACCGTGTTGAGTCCCAGCAGCCGTGCTTTGCGGAGCCGGTCGGCCCACTGCCCGGGGTGGACGCGGAAGTAATGCAGTCCGCCGGAGATGATGCGGAACGGGTGGTCGTCGAGACGGAATTCGTTCTCGACGATCTCCAGTCGGGGCATGCCGGGGTGCTCCTGAGGGTGGGTGCGGAGGAGGGGGATCAGACGAGCGGGCGGCAGAGCAGGGCGTCGGGGACGCCGCCGTGGTTCCACTTCCAGGTGTGGGCGACGCCGGCGAGGTACTCGTTGTCGGCGCACTGGCCCTTGTAGTGGCCGGGTGCCCAGTCGCTGGCGTTCGAGCCTCCGGTGGCGGGCCGGTTGTCGCCGTGGTCGAACCAGAGCACGCGGCCGGAGGCGGGCAGAGCGGCTGTCGCGGGGGCGCAGAGAAGGGCGGCCATCGCGTTGCCCTTCACGCTGTAGCCGACGGCGAAGGTCCGGTCGGGGCACTGGAGCTTGTTGTAGCCGCTCGCCCAGTCGCCCCCGGTGACATACCGTTCGTCCGTGACGACGGTCCAGGCTCCGCTTCCCTTTGCCGGCTGGCCCGAGTCGGTGCACAGGCCGCGGCTGTCGCTGCGGCCGAGGCCGACGAGCCGCTGGCTGTCCGGGCAGTTGCCCTTGCGGTTGCCCGGGGACCAGTCCGGCTTCGCCAGCATGGTGGCGGAGACGTTGTAGTCGGCGTGGTCCAGGTTGAGCATGTTCCAGCGGGGCGCGGGGGCGATCCGGCCGGTTTTTCCGGGGGCGTTGACGAGCTTGTTCCAGTCGGTGGCGCGCCAGTCGCCGGCGTCCATGACACCGAGCCGGGTGCCGTTTGCGCTGTAGTTGACCATGGCCCAGTTGTCCTGCGGGGTGCCGTTCGTGTCGGTCCAGCCGACCAGGGGCCAGATGGCGAAGTCGGTGTCGTTCTTCACGAGGATGTCGGTGAAGTTGGCGAACCAGGCACGTTCCTCGGCATCGATGCCGCCGCGGCCGGCGGCGCCGAACTCGCTGATCCACACGGGTGCGGTGAAGTGCTGGCCGGACCGGGTGACGAACAGGGCCTGGTCGTCGACGACCTGGGCGAGCTGCGCGGGAGTGAATTCCTCGTAGCGCGGGTCGTGCGTCTCGCCCATTCCGGTGGCGCCGGTGTGGTTCGGGCCGGTGTAGCCGTAGAAGTGGGCCGCGTAGACGAGTTTGTCGGAGCGGACCAGGGTGTTGGACAGGGTGGCGACCGGGGTGAGTGTCGGGCGGCCGTGGGGGGTCAGGTCGGTCGGTATGCCCTGCCAGTTGATGCCCTCCATGATGACGAGCAGGTCCGGGTTGGCCTGGAGGATCTTGTTGCCCGCTTCTTCCAGGGCCTTGTTGAGGTCGTGGTCGTCGCCCCAGCCCCAGTTGGGGTCGTCCCAGGTGTCGCGGCGGACCTCGTTGCGCAGATCGGCTCCGACGACCCGCTTGTCGTTCTGGTAGCGCTTCGCCAGGAACACCCAGTCGTCGATCCACTGCTGGGTCGACTGGCCGCTGTTCCAACGCTCGTTGCCGTCCAGACCACAGCAGAAACGGTAGCTGGTGGTGTGGTTGTTGAGGACGACGGCGAAGCCGTCCGCGGTCAGGGCTCCGACGACGGCGTCGAGCACCTGCAACGGGGTCTTGCCCTTGAGCTGCGGGTTGGCGGCGACGGCCGAGTCCGGGACGGCGCTCGTGTCGTGGACGAGTGCGTTGGCGAACGGGAGCCGGATGCTGTTCAGGCCCAGGGCGTGGAAGTCGGCCAGGATCCGGTCGATCGGTTTCCGGTCGAGGCCGAGCGGGATGTTGTGCGACATCTGCCTCGCCTGGTGGTTCGCCGCGTCGTTGACGTCGCCGCTGCCTTCCCAGGTGCCCTGGGCGCCGGCCCAGTTGCCGGACTTGAGCTTGAACCGGTCGCCGTCGGCGTCGACGACGTACCGGTCCCGGGTGGACAGCGGGCCGGTCCACGAGGCGGCGAGCTGTGCACCGGTGAGGGCCGGGGGCGGCGGTGCCGTCCCCGTGTCCGCCGCGGTGGCGGTGGGGACGAGGGTGCCGAGGAGGAGCGCGGACGATGTGGCGAGGGCCGCGGTCGTGCGTCGGAGCAGGGTGCTGCGAGGTGTCACGGAGACTCTCCTTGCGAGGGGGGTGTGCCTGCCTTGTGAGTGGTGCGGGCCGGTGAGGTGCGGTGGGTTCAGCCCTTGAGACCGCTGGTGGCGATGCCTTCGACGATGTGGCGCTGGGCGACGAGGAACATGACGACCAGGGGGGTGATGGTGACGACGGCGCCGGCGAAGAGGCCGGGCAGGTTGATGGTCTGGGAGGTGAGGAAGGTGGACAGGGCGATCTGCGCGGTCCAGGCGGAGGGGTCCTGGCCGATGACCAGCGGCCAAAGGAAGGAGTTCCAGCTCTCGATGAAGGACAGCGCGCCGAGCGAGGCGAGCATCGCTCCGGAGCTCGGCAGCGCGACCCGGCGGTAGAGGCCGAGCCAGCCGAGGCCGTCGAGTCGTCCGGCGTCCTCGATCTCACTCGGGAACTGGAGGTAGAAGTTGCGGAACAGCAGGACTGCGAACGGGTTGAACAGACCGGGCGCGATGATGCCCCACAGTGTGTTGACGCCGCCCATGGAGCCGACGACGACGAAGGTCGGTACGAAGGTGACCGAGCCGGGGATCATCAGGGTGGCGACCACCAGGCCGAGCATCGCACCGCGTCCCGGGACGGGAATCCGGGCGAGGGCGTAGCCGGCGGCGGATGCCAGCAGTGTGGAGACCGGTGCGGTGACGGCGGCGATGAGCAACGAGTTGCCGAGGGCCGGGCCCATGGAGACGGCGGGGTCGTCGAACAGGGCGGTGAAGTTCTCGAAGTGCATCGTCGAGGGCCACCACGTCCACTCCGGCGCCGTGAGGCCCTGCGAGTCCATGAGGGAGTTGCGGAGCATCAGGTAGAAGGGCGCCAGGAAGGCCGCGGTGAGGAGGCCGACGAGGAGGCCGCGGGCGAGGGTGCGCGCGGCTCGGGACAGTCCGGGCAAGGTGGTCATGCGTTTCTCACTCCCCGCTCCTGCCGAATCCGGTGATCCGTCCCTGGATCAGGGTCACTCCGACGATGAGGATGGTGAGCACGAAGGCTCCGGCGGAGCCGAGGCCGTAGTTCTGGTTTCCCATGGCGGTGTTGTAGAGGTGGACCAGCGGGGTCTGTACGGGGGCTGCGCCGGTGCCGGAGAGCCCGCTGTTGAACAGGTTGTAGAACTCGTCGAAGGCCTGGAAGGCGGCGATGAACAGCAGCATCAGTACGGCGACGGAGGTGTTGCGCAGCATGGGCAGGGTGATACCGGTCAGCAGGCGGCGGCCCGTGGCGCCGTCGAGTGCGGCGGCTTCGTAGAGTTCCTTGGGAATGGCCTGGAGTCCGGCGAGGAAGAGCACCATGTAGAAGCCGACCTGGAGCCAGAGGCGCAGTGTGACGAGGACGATCCAGTAGAGCGGTGGTGAGGTGGACTGCAGCCAGGCCACGGGTTCCGCTCCGAACCAGCCGCCGATGGTGTTGGCGATGCCGCTCGGCAGGCCGTTGAACAGGCACATCTTCCACAACAGTGACGCGGCGACGTACGAGACGGCCGCCGGTACGAGGAAGGTGGTGCGCAGCAGGGCCCGGCCGCGCCGGACACGGTGCACCAGCAGGGCGAGTCCGAAGGACGCGGCGAAGGTGACGGGCACGATGAAGGCGGTGAACAGCAGGATCTGGAGCAGTGAGTCGCGGAATGCCTGGTCGGCCAGGAGGGTCCGGTAGTTGTCGAGTCCGACCCAGTGGTCGAGGGCGATGGTGCCGCGTGCGTCGCTGAAGCTGAGGAGGAAGCTCCAGCCGATCGCGACGTACTTGAAGACGCCGAGTCCGATCAGCGTCGGTGCGGTCAGCAGCACGAACGCGATCCAGCCGGACCGGCCCACGCGGGGCCTGCCGGTGCGGGGGCGGCCGGTGCGGGCGGCACCCTGCGGGACTGTCGCGGAGTGCCGGGCCCGCTCGGGTATCGGCGTGGCGTCGGTCGCCGGAGTCATCGGTTTCACCGGCCGAGCTGCTTGTCGATCTCGCGCTGTGCCTTCTTCGCCGCGTCGGCCAGGAGGGCGGCCGGGTCGCCCTGCCCGCCGACGATCTTCGCCACGGCCGCGTTGAAGGTGCTGCTGACCGCGGAGTCCCAGGTTCCCGGGTAGTGCTTCCCGTACTTCGCGGCCAGTTCCACGGTCTCCTTGGCGGCTCCGGTGGACAGCTTCTTCGCGGTCGCCGCGACGGAGGTACGTGGAGGGACGTGGAGTCCGTAGCTCTCGGCGAAGTCCTTCTGGAGGTCGGACTGCTGGATCCACAGCCACTGGACGAACTTCTTGGCTGCCGCCACGTTCTTGCCCTTGGCGTTGACGCAGCTGGTCCAGCCACCGACCCGGACGGCCGGAGTGCCACCGGCCCTGTGCGCGGGCCAGGGCAGCACACCGAAGTCGTCGCCGAGCGCGGACGAGACGGCGGGCATCGACCACAGGCCGCCCCACTGCATCGGCACGACGCCCTGGTTGAAGGCGGCGGGGTCCCACCAGTCGGTGGTGAAGCCGAGCAGCAGCGACTTGTCGTCGTGCAGGCGCTTCAGGCCCTTCAGCGATTCGAGTGCCCGGTCCGAGGCGAACGCCGCCTTGCCGTCCGGGGTCACGAGGTCGCCGCCGTTGGACCAGACGGAGAGGATCCCGGAGTCGCCGACGCCGTCGTTGCCGAGGAACAGGCCCTTGTTCTTCTTGGTGGACAGGGCCTTTGCCGCGTCGGCCAGTTCGTCGAAGGTCGTGGGCGGGGTGATTCCGGCCTTCGACAGGGCGCTCTTGCGGTAGTAGAGCATCATGACGTCGTCGACCATCTTGATGCCGTAGGGCTTGCCGCCGACGGTGACCGACTCGACGGCGTTGGGGTTGAAGCCGCTCCTGGCGCTGCCGTACACGTCGTCCAGTGCGGCGATCTGGCCGTGGTGGGCAAGGCTCTCGCTGAAGTCACCGATCTCGAAGACGTCGGGGGCCGCGTCGGTCAGCAGGGTCGCGTGGAGCTTGCCCGAGTAGTCGCCGGGGACCCAGGTCACCTTGACGGCTATATCCGGGTTTGCCCTGGTGAACGCCTTGGCGTAGCGGAGCACGGCCTGCTGGGTGCCGGCCTCGCCGTAGGCGTGGTACCAGATGTTGAGGGTGGTCTTCGCGCCGGAGGCGGAGCCGCCGGTCGGGTCGGTGCTGCAGGCCGTCGTCAGGACGGCTCCGGCGGCCACGAGCAAGGATCCGGTGAGGAAGCCCCGTCGGCTAAACTCGACTCTGCGTGCGTTCATGTCACATTTCCTTAGATGAGGGCATGTGGAGCGGATGTGCTCCCTGGTCGGCGCCTTCGTCAGTGCTTGCCGGCAGAGGAGGGCGGCGGCCGGGGAGTCGTACACGGTGGCTGTGCGCGGGTACGGCGGTGTGGCCGGAGGGTCAGCCGGTGCCGGTCGTGGGTTGCGGGAAGAGGGCCTGGATCGCCACTGCGGCGCCGCCGCGGGCCCATTCCTCCCAGGGCAGCGGGCGCAGCAGGAGGGGGCAGCGGGCTGCCGCTCCGAAGGCGTGTGCGGCGTAGGCGTCCTGGATGTGGCTGCCGAGCAGGTCGTACACGTCCACTCCTTCGCCGCTGACGACGACTCGCTCCGGACCGACGAGGTTGACCAGGGCGGCGATGCCGACTCCGATGGCGTGTCCGGCTCGGGCGAAGGTCTCGCGGGCGACGGGGTGCCCCTCCCGGGCCATCGTGACGATCTCCTCGAAGCTCGGACGCGGGTCGCCGGTGGCGCTGCGGACCGCCGCGAGGATCGCCTCGGTCGACGCGATCGCTTCGACACAGCCGCGCGCGCCGCAGCGGCAGCGCGGTCCGGTGGGATCGACGCAGAGATGTCCGACCTCGCCCGCGACGCCGTGGGCGCCGCGGAGCAACTGCCCGTTGACGACGAGCGCGGAGCCGATGCCTGCGCCGATGGTGATCAGGGCGAAGTGGCCGGTGCCGATGCCTTCGCCGAACCAGTGCTCGGCGACGGTGAGGGCCCGGACGTCGTTCTCCACGGTGGCCGTCAGGCCGGTGGCGGCGGTGAGCAGTTCGGCGAGCGGGATGTCCCGCCAGCCGAGCAGGCCGGAGTGGCGGACTCTGCCGGTGTCGCGGTCCACGTCCCCGTTCACAGCGACGCCGAGGTGGCGTGTGCGCTCGCGGAATCCGGGTTCGGCGTCGAACAGTTCGTCGACCAGTTCGGCGACCAGGGTGGCGACGGCTTCCGGGGTGCATGCGCCGAGCGGTCGTCCGGCCGTTGCACGGATGCCGGCCTGCAGGTCGCAGACGGCGCCGAAGAGCTGGTCGGTGCTGATCTTCAGCCCGACGAAGTACTCCCGGTCGGGGGCGACGGCGAGCGGGTTGACCGGCCGGCCGGCACCGGGTGCAGTGCGTTCCGGCGGCAGTTCGTACAGGTAGCCGTCGTCGATGAGGGGCCTGGCGGCCTTGGTGACGGCTGTCGAGGAGAGTCCGGTCCGCCGGGCCAGCTCCACTCTGCTGAGCGGTCCTTCCGCGAGGAGCAGTGCGAGGACCGCGGTCTCGGCGGGCGCACTGACCAAGGGCCGACCGGCCGAGGGCCGGGAGTGATGTCGAAGCACGGGTGCAACGTAGAGGAAATAAATAACTTCTTCCAGTATTGATTTGGGAGTTGAGCTCGCCCTACGCTCGGGGCCGCCTCCATGCCTGTTCCCGGGGCGCCGGATCGCGACGTCTGCCGCGCTCCTTCCGTCTCGCTCCGCACACGACCCCGTTTCTCTCCGCACGTCAGGGGATGCATCCGTGCTCGCCACGTTCCCGCTCGTCACCTTCGATCCCGATCCGGGCCTCGCGGTCCTGCGTACGCCGAACAGCGTGTACGCGCTCCGCATCGGCGCCGACGGCAGCCCCCGGCACGTCCATTGGGGCGCCCCGCTCGACGTCGCCGACCCGGCCGCGGCGCCGGAACCGGTGTCCCCGGCCGCGAGCAGCTTCGAGGCGGACGCCGCCGCCGACGAGCTCGCGCCGCAGACCGGGGCGCGTTTCGGACCCGCCGGCCTCCAGGTCCGTTCCGCCGACGGCACCCGGGGAACACAGTGGCGTTTCGCAGGTCATCGCATCGACGGCGGTGAACTGCGGCTGCGCCTGGAGGACCGGCACCGTCCGCTGCGGGCGGAGCTGTGCTACCGCGTACGGTCCGACACCGATGTCGTCGAACGCTGGACGGAGCTGACCCACACCGGGGCCGTGGACGACCCGGCCGGTCCGGTCACCGTCGACCGGCTCGACTCGGCGTCCTGGACCGCTCCGCCGCTCGCCGACTACCGGCTCAGCCATCTGGTCGGCGGCTGGAACAGCGAGTTCCAGCTCCGGCGCGACCGGCTTCCCGTCGCCGAGACCGTGCTGACGAGCCGCCGGGGGCTGACGAGTCATCACGCCTCCCCGTGGCTGGCCCTCGACGACGGCACCGCGGCCGAGGAGCGGGGCGAGGTGTGGAGCACCGCACTCGCCTGGAGCGGGAGCTGGCGTGTCACGGTCCATCGCGACCCGGTCGGCCGCACCGTCTGGACCGGGGGCTTCGGCCACGAGGGGTTGACCTGGACCCTGCGTCCGGGCGAGAGCCTTCGTACGCCGGTCTACGCCGGCCTGTACACCCGGCACGGCTTCGGCGCGGCGAGTCGTGCCTGGCACCACTATGTGCGCCGGTACGTGCTGCCGGAGCCCGACCGGGACCGGCCGGTGCTCTACAACTCGTGGGAGGCCACCGGCTTCGAGGTCCATGAGGCCGGTCAGATGCGGCTGGCGCACCTGGCCGCGCGGCTGGGGGCCGAACTCTTCGTACTGGACGACGGCTGGTTCGGCACCCGTCGCGACGACCGGTCCGCGCTCGGCGACTGGACGCCCCGCCCCGAGGCTTTCCCCCGCGGGCTGCGTCCGCTCGCCGACGAGGTGCACCGCCTCGGCATGGAGTTCGGCCTGTGGGTGGAACCGGAAATGGTCAACCGCGACAGCGAGTTGTACCGCGCCCACCCCGACTGGGTCGTGCACTCCGCCCGGCTCGACGCGACGGAGCTCCGCAACCAACTGGTGCTGAACTTCGCCCGGCCCGAGGTCGAGGCGTGGGCCCAGAAGACCCTCGACCGCCTGGTGCGCGATCACAATGTCGACTGGCTCAAGTGGGACGCCAACCGGGCCTTCACCGAAGCCGGTTGGGACGGTCACCCCGACCCCGACCGCCTGTGGATCGACCACACCCGGGCCGTCCACCGGATCATGGACCGGCTGCGCGCCTCCCACCCCGGACTGCGCATCGAGGCGTGCGCGGGCGGCGGCGGACGCGTCGACCTCGGTGTTCTCGCCCGCACCGACCAGGCGTGGACCTCGGACAACACCGATCCGATCGACCGGATCGGCATCCATCACGGGTTCAGCCAGCTCTTCCCCGCCCAGGCCATGGCCGCATGGGTCACCGACAGCCCCAACACCACCACCGGCCGCCACACTCCGCTGCGCTTCCGCTTCCACGTCGCCATGGCCGGCGCGCTGGGTCTCGGCGGGGACCTGACGTCCTGGTCCGATGCTGAGCTGGAGGAGGCCGCCGCGCTCGTCGCCGAGTACAAGAAGATCCGCCCGCTGGTGCAACGCGGTCACCAGCATCGTGTCGCCTTCGACGGCCCCGTGTCCGCGGTCCACTACGCGGCGCCGGACGGCAGCGAGCACGCGCTCCTCGTATGGCGCCCCACGACCCGCTTCGGGCACGCGCCCGCCCCGGTGAAGCTGCCCGCCCTCGACCCCGGGGCGCGATACCTGGACCCGGACCTGAACCGCGTGTACGACGGCGCCTTCCTGGTCCACCGGGGCATCGACCCGCGACTTCCCGTCGGTGACCACGCCAGCAGCCTGATCCGGCTCAGCCGCGTCGGCCCCTGAACGTCACGCCCCACACCCCCGTCGCCCCTCCCGCCCACGAAACCTCTGGACCGAACCCATGGAAAACGCCCAGAACTCCGCTCGCGTACTGGTGGTCGGCATCGACGGCGTACGCCTCGACCTGCTGCCCGAACTCGACACCCCCCACCTCGACGGGATAGCCCGCACGGGCTTCCTGGCCCCCGTCGAGGTGGACTCCGCGACGCCGACGATGTCCGGCCCCTGCTGGACCAGCATCGTCACCGGAGTCGGCGTCGCCAAGCACGGGGTGTGGGCCAACCGCCTCGACGGCAACCGTCTGGACGCCTTCCCCGACTTCACGACCCGCCTCGCCGCCGACTGCGGACTGCGGACCTTCGCGGTCGGCGGATGGGAGCCGCTCTTCCTCGCGCGGCAGGGCGGCCCGCTCTTCGTCTCCCCCACCCGGCTCGGCTATGTCGCCCCGTACGCGGACACCCCCGAGGCATGGGAGGAGGTGGACGACCGGGTGACCGCCGAGGCGGAACACCTTCTCGGTCTGGACGAAGAGCTCCACGCCGGTTTCGTCTACCTGGGCGCCGTCGACGAGACCGCCCACTTCCTCGGCTGCGGCCAGGAGTACCGGCGTTCGATCGAGGCCGCGGACCGGCGGCTCGGCCGCGTCCTCGAAGCCGTGCGCCGCCGGCCCGGTCGCGCGGCGGAGCAGTGGACGATCATCGTGGTGACGGACCACGGCCACCGTGACGAAGGGGGGCACGGAGGGCGCAGCCCGCAGGAGCGCACGGCCTGGATCGCCGCATCCGGGCCCGGCCTGCCCGCGGGCACGACTCCGTCAGGCCTCCGCCACACCGACGTCGCCGCCCAGGTCTACGCCGCGCTCGGGATCGTCCCCGACTCCCACTGGACCCTGGAGGGCAGGCCGTTCACGGCCGTCGTCGCCGCCACCTGAACCACCGCTACGAGCGCAGGGTTCAGGGAAGGACGGTCACGCGCAGAAGGAACTGTATGAGAGGAGGGTCACCCGCCACCCAGAGACACTGGATGTAGGTCCTTTGGCCCTGCGACGCGAAGTATGCCTTGTAGTAGTTGCCGTAGGCGACGCATTGCGGGTAGAGGTACACGCCCACGTCGTATGTGCCAGGTGCGGTGGCTGTTGTGCTGGACGCGGCCACGGCCGCAGGAGCCGAGGCGACGGCTCCTGCGAACGCGATGGAAAGCCCGGCCAGTGCGACGATCGTCCCCCTGGCCCACGTTCGCTTGATGCTCATGAGGGTGCCTCCAACGCTCTTGCACGCCATGGCATTCCGACCGTGTGCCGCCCGGCAGCACACTCCCCTTCTGCCATGGGTGATCGGCAACTGCGACAAGTGAGGACGAGCCGGGCTCCGCCAGGTGGCGGAGCCCGGTTCTCCCCGTCCCGACATCGTGACGTGCGGTGGCAGCCGCGAGTTGGCGATACGCGCACCGTTATTTGTCGCTCGGCGCGGCCCGTTCCGTATCGGGCACACTGCCCAGTGCCCTCTGCCTGAACTCTCTGGGCGCCACCCCGTATCTCGCACGGAACGCCCGGCTGAATTCCGGCGGGCGCAGGAACCCCCACCGGGCGGCGACGGCGCTGATCGGGTGTCGACGCCGCCCGGGAATCCGTTGAGCTTGCCCGAGCCGAGACCGCTCTCGACGCCCCACTGGAGGAAGAGCGCGCCGAGCGCGCTGACCTTGCCGAGGCCGTCGTACACGTACTGACGATCGGCCGAGGCGTCTGGGCCGAGGATCTTGCCGTCGAGCGAGACGAGCCCGACGTCGCTGGTGTCGACGTCCCAGAACCGCTGGAGGTTCGTGAACGTGCGGGCGAGCTCGTTGGTGTTCGCTCCGTCGGGTCCAAGCGCGGTGTCATGGGGGTTGGTGGGCTTCTTCATCAGGGCCCAGTACTGGACCAGAAGGTCGGGCGACATGCCCAGGAAGCCGTTCCGGTACCAGTCCCACGAGGCGGGGGAGATCGCGTTGGCTGCCGTCGCGCCGGTGAGTGACATGGTTGCAAGCGACGCGACAGCCAGGGTCGCCAGGATGGGGCGCTTCATCCGTACTGACTCCTCAATGTCGCCAGGCTCGGTGTGCCTGGGCGTGATCGGCATTCAAACGACGCCGAGCAGGTCAGTGGAAGGCTTGCGCGGTGGCTGGGACCGGACATGTCCGGTGCCGGACAGACCATGTGACGGTTCACCCGATCTGTCGGTTCCTGGGTACTGATCCACCGACATGCCCGAAGATGATCTCTGGATCGTTCTGTGAGCCGATCTCGGTCGGCGGCGGTGGATGGACAGGCCGTTTCTGTCGGCCCGCCCGGCTTTGCCACGGGTTTGAGGTTCCCCCGAGACACGGGGAAGGGTGACAGCGGGTCAGGTGGGGCTCACGGGAGGAATGCAGACGATGCCCGCACCAGTACCGAGAGGCGGCGGCTCCGCCCCTGACGGGGACCACGAAGGCGCGGCAGGCACAGGCGGCTCCCTTGGGCCAGGAGGTTGAGGCGAGCACCTGTCCGTATTGGAACGTACTATCATCTATTGATATGAATGTGTCGTGCGAGGTGCGAATTTCATTCCGCAGCAAGCCCCGACACGAGGTGTGAGCAGAACCCAGCCGAAGGAGCCAGCTCAAAGTGAAGGCTGCACGCTACTACGACCGCGGTGACATCCGTATCGAGGATGTCCCGGAACCCACTGTGCGGCCGGGCACGGTGGGCATCGACGTCGCGTACTGCGGGATCTGCGGCACCGACCTGCACGAGTACCTCGACGGACCGATCTTCGTTCCGTCGGCCGGTCACCCGCACCCGGTCTCGGGCGAGTCCGCGCCAGTGACGCTCGGGCACGAGATGTCCGGCGTTGTGTACGAGGTGGGCGAGGGCGTCGAAGGTCTGAAGCCGGGCGACCGCGTCGTCGTCGAGCCCTACATCCTGCGCCCCGACGTCGATACGAGCGAGAACAACCCGACCTATCACCTCTCGCCCGACATGAACTTCATCGGGCTGGGCGGTCGCGGCGGCGGGCTCGCGGAGAAGATCGTCGTCGAGCGCAGGTGGGTCCACCCGGTCGGGGACGTCCCGCTGGACCAGGCGGCACTCATCGAGCCCCTGTCGGTGGGATACCACGCCTTCCAGCGCTCGGGCGCGAAGGCGGGTGACTTCGCCCTCGTCGGTGGCGCCGGCCCCATCGGGCTGCTCACCTGCGCGGTGCTCAAAGCGATGGGCGTCGAGGTTGCGGTCACCGAGCTCAGCTCGCTGCGTCGGCAGAAGGCACTGGACACCGGGGTCGCCGACCATGTCATCGACCCCGCCGTCACCGACGTCGCCGAGGAGGTCCGACGTCTCACTGACGGCAAGGGCGCGGACGTCGCATTCGAGGCCACGTCCGTCAACGCAGTCCTCGACACGCTGCTGGACGCCATCAGGCCCGGCGGCGTCGTCACCGTCATCTCGATCTGGGGCAAGCCGGCATCGCTCGACATGCAGAAACTCGTTCTCAAAGAGGTCGACCTGCGCGGCACGATCGCCTACGTCAACTCCCACCCGCAAACCATTGAGCTCGTACAGGAAGGGCGCATCGACCTGGCGCCGTTCATCACCAGGACCATCGGCCTGGACGACCTCGTGACCGAAGGCTTCGAGACCCTGATCCACCACAACGAGACGGCCGTCAAGATCTTGGTGAACCCCCGCTCCTGACGTGTCGGCAGGCCCGGCCACAGTGGTGAGCGTGACGGAACAGGCGTGCAGCGCGATCCTTTCTCGCAGACGGTGCGGGGAAGACCGACCAGGGGAACCTGCACAGCAGGACAGTCAGCCGGGCCACTGCTTCCAACGGGCACGGGGCGGATCACAGCGACCTGAGTCAAGGGCCTGCTGGTGGGCACGGTCGGCGAGTTCCGCGTCCGACCGGACTCGACCGTCGGCATCGGGGGGAGTGCGCCCGCCTCGGGTGCTCCGGCCTGCCAGGGCTTCGAACGCCGCCTGCCGGCAGGCAGGGTCCACGCTGTGACCTGCAGCCACCGCTGCTCTTCGGTCCTCCCGCACCGATGATCAGCGGTGGCCGTCTTCACCCCGTCGAGGTCGAAGCCCTCCGCCCCGGGCGGGAGCTGCTGCGCGCACTGCAAGGCGTGGTGAAGAAGACCGTCCGGGGCGAGTCGCCGATCGCGAACGAGCAGGGCGGTCAGCCCCGGACTCCGGCGTCCGGTCCTCGCCGTTCGAGCGGTCACCCGGCGATGAGTACCTCATGAGGATCAGCCACGCGAGGAAGCGTGATGAGCGGCCCCGTCGGCCGCCGACGGTTGTGCGCCCGCCGGGGGCGCATTGCTCGTTCGTGCGCCCCCGGGCCTGTCCTCCGCCGTCAGCGAGCCCGACAACGCGGAGGTCCGGAACACCACAGCGGCCGTACGCCGGCTCGGCAGGACGCAGGAGGAGGCCGAGCCGCTGAGCGAAAGCGTCGTGGCACAGCCGGACGTAGCGGTGGAGCTCACCCCCACCCCGTCGGTATGCACCACCCCGACCTGCGATGCCTCCGTGACCGTGACCAACCAGGGCACGAGTCCGGCCAGCGGCACAGTGATGGTGAACGTCGCGGGTCAGACGGCGCTGAACAGTCCCGCTTCGGTGCCTCCCGGCGGGCGCCGCGCGCTGACGGCGACAGCGAGGAACGTGGCGTCACCAGGCCAGACGGTACCGGTGACTTGGTCCGTGGTCTTCTGCACACCACACGTCATGGGCGACGACGTGGCGCTCGTCAAGCGGCTGGCGGGCCGCGGCTTCCGGCTCAACGAGTCGGTGAGCACCGGGAGTACCAACAGCGGCCCCGCCAACGGCAAGGCCGTCCTCCAGCTGCTGGACGCGATGACACCGGACATCGGTCCGCGGACCAGCCCCCTGCTCCGCAACGACCGAATCAGAAACGTCACACAGACGGTGGCCAACCTGATTCGGCAAGGTGCCTTCGAGCAGTTCTACGAACTGGCCGTGAACACCGACAACCTGAAGGTCTCTTCCGGGAGCGGCTTCGGCGAACTGACGGCGAAGACCGACCAGCTCAGCACCTCCGACCTACGGACGCTCCACCATGTGACCGACCTTGCGCGAGGTCGTCTGGGGCACCACCTACAAACCCGAGGGTTCGTCGGACGGGCACAAAGCCGATATCCAGGACCTCACCCGCCGGCAGACCATCCAGGAAAAGACTTTGGCCGGGAACACACGCACTGTCGTGGACGGCTTCGGGCAAGCGGTCGGTGAACTCGCCGGGGACAAGGTGGTCCCACCCGGCTTCGACAAGCGTCCGTGGATCTCACCACCGCGGAACAGAAGTTCAAGAAGAGTGCCACCGTTGCCGATCAGCAAAAACTCGACGATGCGCGGAAGGCATACCGAAAGGAACTCGGCGGTAAGCCCAACAACAGTTCCATACCCGAGCGGCTCGGCGAGAGCGCGGCCAGGTACCACGTCGTTCCGGAAAAGTTCCCGGGTGCCGAGTGGGTCAATCTGCCCAGCACCTCCAATGGAGCGGACAGGTTCGACCAGTTGTACCGACTCGCCGACGACGGCCTCCTCGTCGTCGAGGCAAAAGTGCCGTCGAGCGACCTCGGCCGGCGACAGGGGAAGGGCCGCCACCAGGGCGCACTGGTCCAGCAGGGCACCAGGGAGTACGTGGAGACGATCATCGAGCTGATGAAGGAGCGCGCGGCGAAGTCCCCGCAGGACGGCCGGATCGCGCACGAGCTGGAGCAGGCGCTGAAGGACGGGAAGCTCCGCTACGTCCTCGTGAAGGCGAAGGACGGCTCCGGCTCCTACGCAGGTGCCACGCTGCAAAGCTTCGACATTCATCAGCAGGGCTTTGTCGGGTGGTGTCGTGGGGCTGCCACGGGGTGGGTTGTCGGCAGGTGGCCTGCCCCCGGGGCCGTACCAGCCGCGCCTGGTACGGCCCGGATCCGGCCTCCTCGCCACGGGCGGCACCGCTGATCGTGGTCGAGCGAGAAGAGCCGGTGCCAATGTGAACGGGGCAGGGCGGGAGGCTGGACGCGCTTCAGAGGAAGGAGGAAAGGCCGTCGAGGAGCCTGTCCACCTCGTCAGTGGTGTTGTACGGCGCCAGGCCGACCCGGAGGGCAGGATCCTCCAGCTTCAGGGCGGCGAAGGGTTCGTACGCGTAGAACGAACCGGCAGGGGCCAGGACATCGCGTGCGGCCAGATGCACCTGGGCCTCGCGGGCGTCGCGGCCTTCGAGCGTCATCAGGAGGGTCGGGGTGCGGTCGGCCGCCTTCGAGTGCACGGTGACAGCGTCGCCCAGGGCTCGCAGCCCGTCCTCGAGCCTTGTGCGCAGCGCCCGCTCGTGCTCGTGGAGGGAAGCCAGCGAATGCGCGAGGCGCTCCCGGCGCGTGGCTCCCGTGCCCGGGGCGAGGGCGGCGAGGAAGTCCACGGCTGCGGTGGCGCCCGCCAGGATCTCATAGGGCAGGGTGCCGAACTCGAATCGCTCCGGCACGGTTTCGGGGGACGGCAGAAGCTTGTCCGGGTGGAGGGTTTCGAGGAGTTCGGGTGCTCCGGCGAGCACACCGCAGTGCGGTCCGAGGAACTTGTACGGCGAGCAGACGAACAGGTCGGCGCCGAGGGCGGACACGTCCACCAGGCCGTGCGCGGCGTAGTGGACTCCGTCCACGTACACCAAGGCGCCGACCTCGTGCGCCCGGTCGGCGATCTGGCGGACGGGCGGCTTGGTACCCAGCACGTTCGAGGCTGCCGTGACCGCGACCAGCCGCGTCCGGGGCGACAGCGCCCGCTCGAAGGAATCGAGGTCGAGCTCCGCCGTCCTGCTGTCGATCTCGATCCAGCGGACCGTCGCCCCGACGCGCTCGGCCGCATGCACCCAGGGGCGGACGTTGCAGTCGTGGTCCAGACGGCTGAGAACGATCTCGTCGCCGGCCTTCCAGTTCTTGGCCAGATGACGGGAGAAGTCGTAGGTGAGCTGGGTGGCACTGCGCCCGTGGACGATGCCGCTCGCGGGTATGCCGAGCAGATCGGCGTAGGCGGTGCGGAAGTCCGTCACGGCGCGCTCCGCGTTGAGCTCGGACGGGCTGACCACCCCCCGGTTGGAGAGGGGGCCGGTCAGTGTCGCGGCGATGGCGTCGGCGACGGGGCGGGGGGTCTGGGTCCCGCCAGGGCCGTCGAAGAAGGCGAGGCCGCTGTCGAGGGACGGGAAGTGGGCCCGGAGAACGGTCGGGTCGATGGCCATGGCCTCAGCTTTCGGGAGAAGTGCGCGGTCGTACGGACGGCCGGGGAGGGCGGCGACAGCGCAGATGTGCTGCGTGCATCTGGCAGGTTTCCTAAGGGCTGTCCCGTAATCCCCGGCGGGCGCGCGACGACAGCCACAGCACCTCGCTGCGTTGTCGGAACGTCCGAATACATCCGGTATGCGGACGCCCCTCCGCCTTGCGATGCACCGCATCTGACGCCGCGCGCTGATCCACCGGGGATTACGGGACAGCCCTTAGACTCTGGCACCTGACGGCAAGACACGTAAAGCGATGGATCGAGAAGAGAAAGTTCACGGCCCATGAAGCCTCAGCCCGACCTGAAGCTCCTCTCCACGTTCATGGCCGTGGTGAACCGCGGCTCCATGGCAGAAGCGGCAACAGCCCTCGGCTACGTACCCTCCGCGGTGTCCCAGCACATCGCCGCGCTGGAGCGCGACATGGGCGTCGAGCTGCTCGTCCGCCGCCCGGGGAGCCGACTGATCCTGACCGCTGCCGGCCGCTCCCTCGCACAGGCGGCGGAAACGCTCTTCGAGGCGACCGCCCGGTTCCAGGACACCGCCAACGGCATCTCGAACCATGAGATCGCCGAGTTGCGTGTCGGTGCCTACCCCAGCGCGGTGAGCCACTTGCTCCCCGAGGTTCTGTCCGCTCTCGGGCCCCGTGACTGCGGTGTCCGCATCCGCCTTGTCATCGTGGAGACGCACGAGGGGTTGCCCAAGGTCAAATCGGGAGACCTCGACCTGCTCATCGCCTACCGGTACCTGCCCGAGGACCCACCGGCCGCCTCCCCCGAGTGGGCCGTCACCTCCCTGGGACATGAGCCGCTGGTCCTCGTCGCGGGCTCCCGGCCGGGCCGTCACCCGTTGAAACTGGCGGAATGCCTTGAGCTGGGATGGACCTCGGGCCAGGCGCACAGTCCTGATCGGCGGTTGTTGCATCGTTGGGCCGGAGAGCTGGGGATCTCTCCGGATGTGACGCTGGAGACCGAAGACCTGCACAGCATGCTCGCCATGATCAGAGCCGGATTGGCCGTGGGGCTGATCCCGGTCACTCTCATCAGCGAAGAGAACGGCCGGCCCGGAGTCCAACGGGTTGCTCTGCCGTCCGGAGCCACGCCGCTCCACCGCGAGGTGCTTGCCGTGAGCAGACCTGGCACCCGCCTCCCGGTCATCAACGAGTTGGTCGCACTGCTGGTCGAAGCTCTGGAGAGCATCCCGCCACAGCGCCCGCAACCGGTGGTTCCGCGCCCGGCCGGCTGAAGGTGCGGGGCACCGTTCCCGGGCAGGGCGGCGGTGCGTGAGGTGGATGGGTCCGCGGTCCGCTTGTTCGTGGGTCCGACCGGAGAGGGGTTCCGCTGGAAGCCGTTGCGGGATTCGGCGGTGGGCAGGAGTCGCCGGCCGGGATGGGCATGGACGATGAGGACCTTCACGTCGTACTCCGGTGGCGGGTGGGACGGTTTGCGGTGGAGACCACGGCGGCGTTCGCGCCAACGATCACGGCGATGGCGAGCCAGGCGAGGGCATCGAGGTGCTGGCCGAGGACGGTGAGGCCGGCGAGGGCCGCGAAGACGGGGTTCACGCTCATGAACACACCGAAGAGGTGTGCCGGAATGCGTCGCAGCGCCAGCAGGTCGGCCAGGAACGGCACCGCGGAGGAGAGCACCCCGGCCGCCAGTGCGCACCCCAGCGCCGCTGCCGTGGGCGGGCGGTGCCACAGCATCCACGCGCCGACGGGCAGATAGAGGACGCCGGAGACGGTTGCTGCGGCGGCCGGGCCTTCCAGGCCGGGCAGGCGGGCACCGACGGTCCGGTTGAGCAGGATGTAGCAGGCCCAGCATGTCGCGGCCAGCAGGGCCAAGCCGATGCCCGGGTAGTCGGTGGAGGGCGTGGGGCGGGTCAGGGCCACCACCGCGCCGGCAGCAGCCACCGCGGCGACCAGGTCGGTACGGCGCCGGGAACAGGCCAGGGCCACGGTCAGCGGGCCGAGGAACTCCAGCGTGACGGCCAGCCCGAGTCCGATCCGTTCGATCGCCGAGTACAGGGAGAGGTTCATCCCCGCGAACACCGACGCCAGGCCCAGCACGGGACGCCACTGCGCCGCGGTGAAGTGCCGCAGCCGCGGCCGGCCGACGGCCCCGAGTACCGCGGCCGCCACCCACTGGCGCACCGCCACCACCCCGACCGGCCCGAGCACCGGGAACGCCAGCGCCGCGATCGAGGCCCCGGTCTGGTTGGACAGGCCGCTGCCCAGCATCAGTGCCACCCCGGCCCCGCGCCCGGCCTGCGGGTAAGGGGCGGTTCCATCGGCTGCGGTGGCCCGGGACGACGCGGCAGGAGAGGAATCGAGCTTCACGTCCTTCACGATCAGCACACCAGCGGCATACGCAAAATGCATCCACCTGCCCATCCATACGCTGGACGCATGGATGAGACCCTGAAGAAGGCGGCTGCGCTGGAGCTGAGGCACCTGCGGTGCCTGGTCGCCATCATCGACACCGGCAGTTTCACGGACGCGGCCATCGAGCTGGGCATCTCCCAGGCCGCTGTCTCCCGCAACCTGCTCGCCCTCGAGAAGATCCTCGGGGTGCGGCTGCTGCATCGCACCAGCCGCACCATTGCTCCGACCACCGCGGGCGTGCAGGCCCTTGCCCGCGCCCGCCTGGTGCTGTCCGGCGCCGAGGAACTCGTTGCCGAAGCCTCCACGGGCCACAGCCGTCTGCACATCGGCCACGCCTGGTCCGCCTTCGGCGGTCACACCACCGAGTTCCAGCGCCGCTGGCACCACGACCACCCCAAGACCGAACTCAGGCTCATCCGCCACAACTCCCCCACCGGCGGGCTCGCCGAGGGGCTTTGCGACCTCGCCGTCATCCGCGCCCCGCTCGACCTCACCCCCTGGTCACACGCCCTCGTCGGCCACGAGCACCGCTACGTGGCCCTCGCCTCCGACGACCCCTGGGCCCGCCGCCGCACCATCCGTATGGGCGAGATCCCTGGCCGCACCCTCGCCATCGACCGCCGTACCGGCACCACCACCCTCAGCCTGTGGCCCGAGGACGAACGACCCGCCGTTGAATACACCCAGGACATCGACGACTGGCTCGCCGCCATCGCCACCGGCCGCTGCGTCGGTATCACTCCCCGGGCCACCGCCGCCCAGTACCGGCGCGACGGCATCACCTACCGCCCCCTGCGCGACACCGACCCCGCCCCCGTCCATGTCATCTGGCGTCGGCAGGACCCCCACCCCGCCACCCACGCCGCTGTCGCCCTCGCCATCGACCTCTACCGCGAGGACCGGCCTGCCTGATGGCCGGTTGTGAGAGCTCTGCGGGACCTTTGAACATGTCCGGTTGCCCAGCTCTCCGCCTGCAGGGAACCTCTCAAGGCTCCAGCTTCCCGAGAAGCGCTTCCACGGGAATCCGGGCATGTACCTGCCCCCTAGGACGTTTCGCTGTCGGCTGGATCGCTGCGGGCACGGTGGACTCCCTCAGGCCCGCGACGGCGTATCGGGAGCCGTCATCGGCTTCGGCATCGCCCGCGCCCTGCACGCCGTTTCCGGCCACGGATTCCGTACCGGCACCGGCGTCGTCATCGGCTCGCCCGGCTTCATGTCGCCCGAGCAGGTGCGGGGCTCGAAGTCGGCCCGCAGAGCGACGTGTTCAGCCTCGGCACTGTCCTCGCGCACGTGTCCCCGGCGGCGCCCACCGCTCGCGCGGCCACGGCGTCGGCCGCGGCACCGTCCGCACTGCCGTCGCCGGCCTTCGTCGACGGCGGTGCACATGTGCCCGGCGAGGGCAGCGGCTACGGGGCCGACGGACCGGTTCGCCGGAAACCAGTTGCGACGAACCTCTTGCCGGGGCGATCCGGCCTCCCTAATGTGAACCTTCAAATCCACGGAAGTACATGCAGCAAGCGCCGTTAGGGCATAATTTTGAACGATCAAATCAGTCGAGCACCTGCCCCCTCCATCCCCGGCCCGGACCTCGTCCGCGGCCCGGCGGTGGGTTACCTCGACTACGCCAGGGTCGGTCCGCTCTCCTGCCCGGCCGCCGCGGCGCTGGCCGCCACGACCGCGCTCGCCGCCCGTCTCGATCCCGCCGACCTCGACCGGTTGTTCGCGCTCAGCGACGCCGCCCAGAGCTCGGCGGCCCGGCTGCTCGGCGCCCGGCGGCACGAGATCGCCCTCGCCCCGTCCACCAGCAACGGCCTGTTCACCGTGGCCGCCGCGCTCCAGGGCCCCGGCACGCTCCTGGTGCCCCGCGACGAGTTCCCCGCCAACCTCTATCCCTGGCTGCGCTTCGCCGCCCGCGGCGGCCCCGCGGTCCGCCTCGTCGAACCGGACGGACAGCGGCACATCACCCCCGACCTGCTGCGTCGCCACCTCACTCCCGACGTCGTCGCCCTCGCCGTCAGCGCCGTCGACTCGCTCACCGGCCACCTGGCCCCGCTCGCCGCCCTCAAGGAGATCCTCGGTCCCGGCCGGCTGCTGATCGTCGACGCCATCCAGGGCCTGGGCGCCGTCCCGCTCGAAGCGGACGCCGCCGACGTCCTCGTCAGCGGCGGGCAGAAGTGGCTGCGGGCCGGCTGGGGGGCCGCGCTGCTGCTGATCCGCGACCGGTGCGCCGAGCGGCTGGCCCCCGGGCTCGGCGGCTGGGCCGGCGTCGTGGAGCCCTTCGCGTCCCGGCACCCGGCGGAGCCGTTGCCCGGGGCCGCCGCCCACCTCGCCACCAACCCGGACTTCCCGGCCGCCGCGGCCCTCGGCGCGGCCATCGACGACCTGCTCGACCGGGGCGGCCCGGCCGCCGCCGGAGCCCGTATCCGCGCCACCCTCGCCGACCTGCTCGACCGTGCGCGGCGGGCCGGCGCCGACGTCCTGCTGGACGGGCTCGGCCCCCACGAGCGCGCCGGCATCGGCACCTTCCGCCTGCCCGGCCACGACCCCGTCACCGTCCACCGCACCCTCGAAGCGGCCGGCCTGATCACCACCCGCCGCGACGAGTGGATCCGGCTGTCCCCCCACACCTCCACCCCGGACGCCGCGGCCGGCCTGTTCGCCGAGGCGTTGCGCACCCTCGCCCGTCCCACCACCACCCACTACGCCCAGGAGCCGACATGTCCCACCAACTGAGCCGCCGCCGACTGTTCCAGCTCGCCACCGCCTCCGCCGCCGGACTCGGCCTGACCGCCTGCGGCAACAACGGATCGGGCGGCGACAGCGGCGCCGACGGCGACAAGGGCCGGATAACCGTCTGGAGCTGGACCACCGCGGCCGAGGCCCTGCGCGGCGTCGTCCCCTCCTTCGAACGGGACAACCCTGGCATCCAGGTGGACATACAGGACGTCGGCAACCCGGCCATCTGGGACAAGATCACCGTCGGCCTCGCATCGGACGGCAAGGGCCTCGCCGACGTCCTGCACATCGGCGTCGACTACCTGCCCGGCTACCTGGAGAAGTTCCCCGACGGGCTCACCGACCTGTCCCGGTTCGGGGCCGACCGGTACCGGAGCGACTTCGTCCAGGGGCTGTGGCCGACCGTCATGGGCAAGGACAAGGCCGCCCACGCCCTCCCGTGGGAGGTCAACCCGCTCGGTCTGTTCTACCGGCAGGACTACTTCGACAAGGCCGGTGTCGACCCCGCGGACATCGGCAGCTGGGACGACCTGATCGCCGCCGGACCGAAGATCCTCGCCGCCACCGGCGCCCAACTGCTCGGGCTCGACAAGCCCGGCACCACCCCGGACATGGATTTCTTCCAGAACCTGATGCAGCTCCAGGACGCCTTCTACTTCGACCAAAGAGGCAGGATCACGCTCGCCTCCACGGAAGCCGTCCGCGCCCTCACCATCATCAAACGGCTCAACGACGACGGCCTGCTCGCCGACACCGCGGGGCAGGGCACCAGGAAGCGCCTGCTCGGCCAGGGGAAGCTCGCCACCTCCCCCGACCCCGCCTGGGCCGTCGAGTACCTGGCCACCAAGTTCCCCGGCCAGAAGGGGAAATGGCGCGTCATGCAGCCTCCGGCCGCCATTGCCGGGGGAGGCCGCAGCGCCATCGTCAACTCCACCTACCTGGCTGTCTCCGCATCGAGCAAGCGCCGCCGGGCCGCCTGGCGATTCATCGAGTACGCGCTCACCAAGCCCGCCGAGATCAACCGGATGTTCACCTCCGGCGGCGTCTTCCCCGCCCTCGGCACGGCGTACGACGACCCGAGGTTCAGCGCGCCCCACCCCTACTACGGCGGCCAGAAGGTGCTGAAGACCTTCGTCGACTCGCTCTCCTCCGGCTCCGAGGCCACCAACTTCACCGGCGACTACACCCGAGCTCTCAAGCTCGCCGGCGACGCCCAGAGCCAGGTGCTGGTCAAGGGCGCCGATCCGGCCAGTGCCCTCGGGGACGCCGCCGAGCGGCTCGCCCAGCAGACCGGTCGGCAGCAGGCGGCCTGACCACCATGTCCTCCGTCCTGCCCGAACGCCTTCCCGCAGCCGCCCCCGCAGCCGCCCCCGCCCCGCCCGGCCGCGGCACCCCCGCGCGCACCGGCCACGCCCGCCCGCGCCGACGCGGGCTGCTGACCCGCGGCTCCGTCCCGTACCTGCTGATCATGCCGGCCGTCCTGGGCTTCGCGGTCTTCAAGGCGTACCCCATCGTCTCCTCTCTCTGGATCAGCCTCACCACCGGCAGCGGCGCCGAGCGGCACTTCGCCGGACTCGCCAACTACCGGCGCCTGCTGGGCGATCCGCTGTTCTGGACCGCACTGAAGAACACCGCGCTGATCCTGGTCGTCCAGGTGCCGTTGATGCTCGGCCTGGCCCTGCTCGTCGCCCTCGCACTCAACTCCGCCAAGGTCTGGCTGCGTCCGCTCTGGCGGCTGGGCGTCTTCGTACCCTCGCTGACCGGCCTGGTCGCCGCGGGCGTGATGTTCTCCGTGATCCTCAACCGCGACGCCGGGCTGCTGAACTGGGTCCTCTCCCTGTTCGGCGTCGACCGGGTGAACTGGCTCGGCAGTCCCTCCTGGGCCCGCGTGGGCGTCGTCCTCGTCATCACCTGGCACTACACCGGCTACAACGCGGTGATGTACCTCGCCGGTCTGCAGGGCATTCCCAGGGAGCTGTACGAGGCCGCGATGGTCGACGGGGCGGGGCCGATCCGCCGCTTCGTCTCCATCACCCTGCCCCAGCTGCGGCCGATCCTGCTCCTCACCGTGGTGCTCTCCACCATCGGCACCCTGCAGCTCTTCGACGAGCCGTACGTCCTCACCGGCGGCGGCCCCGACAACGCCACCCTGACGGTCACCATGTACCTGTACAACAACGGCTTCAAGTACTTCGACTTCGGCTACGCGTCGGCCATCGCCTACGTGCTCGCGCTGATCGTGTCCGTGCTCGGCATCCTGCAGGTCCGCCTGATGGGAGAGCGCCGATGAAGTCCCGTCGGGGTCCGCTGCTCACGCTGCTGCTCGCGGGCGCCTTCGCGCTCTGCGTCGGTCCGTTCTACTGGCTCGCCGTCGCCGCGACCCAGGAGGACAGGGACGTGTTCTCCTGGCCGCCGAAACTGCTGCCCGGCGGCCACTTCCTGGAGAACCTCCGCGGACTGGAGGAGTCCATCGGGCTCACCCGGGTCCTGCTCAACACCCTGGTGGTGGCGGGCACCCAGACGCTCGGTGCCGTCATCGTCTCGGTACTGGCCGGGTACGCCTTCGCCAAGTTCGAGTTCCGCGGGCGCAACCTGTTCTTCGTCCTGCTGCTCAGCACCCTGGTCATCCCCGACACGGTGATGCTGATCCCGATCTTCCAGATGATGATGGACCTGGGCCTGATCGACTCCTATCAGTCCATCGTCCTGCCCGGTCTGGTCACCCCGTTCGGCATCTTCCTGATGCGGCAGGCTCTGCGTTCCATGCCCGACGAACTCCTGGACGCGGCCCGCGTCGACGGCGCCGGTGAACTACGGGTGCTGTGGCGGATCGTCATCCCGGTCAACCGGCCGATCATCGCGGCGCTCGCGCTGTTCGTCTTCCTCAGCAGCTGGAACCAGTTCGTCTGGCCGCTGATCGCGCTGCGCAGCCCCGAGATGTACACGCTGCCCGTGGCCACCGCCACCCTGCAGGGGCTGTCGACCACCAATTACGCGCAGGTCCTGCTCGCCGCGGGCATCGCCGCCGTCCCCGTGATGGCCCTCTTCCTCGTCCTGCAACGCCAGTTCATCTCCGGCCTGCTGGCCGGGGCCACCAAGGAGTGATCACACCATGACCACCGAACCGCGCCCCGCCGCCGAGAGCGCGTCCGTGCCCGCCGAGCCGGACGCCGATCCGCAGCAGTCCGCCCCGCAGCAGCTCGCCCCGGTGTGGCGCCCGAACGCGTCGGCCGGGGCCCTTCCCGGCGCCGTCGGCCACCGGCAGCTCGACACCGGTCTGTCCCTCTCCGCCGGGGCCCCGCTCACCGTCCACCTCACCGGGCTCGGCTGCGACCGGCTGGAGACCGCCGTCACCCCGGCCGGTGACGGCGTGGCCCTGATCGAGGTCACGCCGGCGGTCGCGGCCACCGTCCGTGCCGAATGGCGGGTCCCCTGCCTCGGGGCCACCGCCTACTGGACCCCGGACACCAACGCCTCCCGCTGGCTGCCGCCGTCCTGGATCGCCCCCCGGACCGTCTCGCTCGCCCTGGGCGCCCCCGTCGCCAGCCTGGTCGGCGCCGACGACCGCGCCCTGTGCACCGCCGCCGCGGCCGAGACCTCCGCCCCCGTGCGCGTCGGCGCCGGTGTGGTGGAGGAAACCAACGAGTTCGCCTTCACCGTCGAGCAGGACCTCACCCCGGACGGGCCGCCGCTGCGGCTGCGGATCGACATCGGCGGCCGCCACTTCGCCGCCACCCTGCGAGACGTCACCGCCTGGTGGGCCGAGGGTCTGGACCACCCCGGCGTCGCCCCCGCCGCCCGGATGCCCGCCTACTCCACCTGGTACAGCCTCCACCAGAACGTCGACACCGCCGCCGTCGAACGCCAGGCCGCCCTCGCCGCGGCCGTCGGCTGCGAGAGCATCATCGTCGACGACGGCTGGCAGACCACCGACCGCGCCCGCGGCTACGGCCACTGCGGCGACTGGGAGCCCAACCCGGTGGCCTTCCCCGACCCCGCGGCCCACGTCGCCGAGGTCCACCGGATCGGTCTCGCCTATCTCCTGTGGTACGCACTGCCGTTCATCGGCCGGCACAACGACGCCTGGGACCGCTTCAAGGGCATGGTCCTGCGCGAGGAGCCCCACCTGGACGCGGCCGTGCTCGACCCCCGTCACCCCGAGGTCCGTGCCTACCTGATCGAGAAGGTCTCCCGCGCCGTCGAGCAGTGGGACATGGACGGTCTGAAGCTCGACTTCATCGACCGCTTCGCCGTCACCGACCCCCCGCCCGCCCCGGCCGGCGCCGACCGCGCCACCGTCCACGAGGGCGTGCTCCAGCTGCTCGCCGACCTCGACGCCCGCCTGCGCCGCACCCGGCCCGACGTGATCGTCGAGCACCGCCAGCCGTACGTCGGCCCCGGGCTGTGGCCGTACGCCACCATGGTCCGCGCCACCGACTGCCCGCTCAGCCCCGCCGAGAACCGCCAGCGCACCGTCGACTGCCGCCTCACCGCGGGCCCGCTCGCCGTCCACGCCGACATGATCACGTGGAACTCCGCCGAGACGCCCGAGTCCGTCGCCGTCCACCTCGTCAACGCCCTGTTCTCGGTGCCGCAGATCTCCGTCGACCTCGCCGCCCAGAGCCCCGGCCAGCTCGCCACCCTGCGCTTCTGGCTCGGCGTCTCCCGCCGGTACGCCGACGTCCTCCAGCTCGGCGTCCTGGAACCCGCCCGGCCGGACCTGGGCTACCCCCTGGTCCGCGCCCGCGACCACCGCACCACCGTGGTCGCACGGTACGCGCCGCTGCCCGTCGCCCTTCCGGACCGGCATGTCACGGACGGTCCGCAGACCCTGCTCGTCGCCAACGCGGACGGCGACCCCGTGGTGCTTCTGACCGCCACCCGGCCGGAGAAAGCCCTCACCCGCGTACAGGACTGCCGAGGTGAGATCCTGTCCGAGACCGTGTTCGACCTCGTCGCCGGGGTGAACCCGGTGACCGTACCGACCGGTGGCCTGCTCACCCTGACCCGCGAGCACTGAGAACCGCGGGCCGGGGGCGGGTGGCCGCCGCCCCCAGCCCGCCGACGACCGCCCGCAGAGGAACGATGACCGCTCGACAGGTGACCATCGAGGAGGTCGCACGCGCGGCCGGAGTCTCCCGACAGACCGTCTCGAACGCCCTCAACGCCCCCCACCGGCTGCGCGAAGCCACTCTGGCCCGGGTCACCGCCGCCATCGACGAACTCGGTTACCGGCCCGACCAGTCCGCCCGCAGTCTGCGCACCGGCACCCGCAAGGTCATCGGCTATCCCGCCCCCGTCGACAACCCCGCCGACCCCAATCCCCTGATGGGCGGCTTCCTCCAGGCACTGGTGACCGCCGCCGACGACGTCGGCCACCGCATCCTGCTGTTCCGCTCCGACCCCCAGCAGGGTGCCGGAGCGGTCGCCAGGTCCTTCAACGACCTGATCGCGGCCCGCCAGGTAGACGGGTTCATCCTCTCCGACGTCGTCCACGACGACCCCCGCGTCGACGTGCTCTCCGAGGCCGGCTTCCCGTTCGCCGCCTTCGGCCGGACCGCCCCCGGCCGCCCGCAGAACTGGGTGGACATCGACTCCACCGCCACCACCGCCGCACTGGTCGGTCTCCTGCTCGACCAGGGCCACCGGCGGATCTGCTACCTCAACTCCGCCGCGTCCCTGCCCTGGCTCGCCGACCGCAGGGCCGGCTTCCTGCAGGCCGCGGCCGCCGCCCCCGCCGGAGCCTTCGAGGTCGGCGTCCCCGACGACGACCCGGCCGCACTCTCCCACGCCGTCCAGCGCCTGCTCACCGGCCCCGACCGCCCGACCGCCCTGGTCTGCGCGACCGACTGGCTCGCCCTGACCGCCTATCAGGCCGTCCGCGCCGCAGACCTCGCCGTCGGCAGCGACGTCGCCGTCACCGGCTTCAACGACATCCCGCTCTGCACGCTGCTCCAGCCCGCCCTCACCAGCGCGCGCCTGCCCCTGGCCGCCATCGCCCATGCCCTCGTCGACCGGCTGATCATCGCCGTCGAGGACCCCGCCGCCGCTCCGGCGAGCGGGCTGCTGCTTCCCGCGGAGCCGATCGTTCGCGACAGCACGCCGGGGCGGTAGAAGCCGTCGCACCGCCTTTGTGACGTGACGGGGGCAGTGTCTGCCGGGAAGGGATCGCCGCCCGGACGCCGCGGGTGTCGACCGCCTTCGGCCGGACCCGGAGCACGTGCGGAATCCGTGCGAGTCCGGCGGGCGGCTCAACCGCGCTGAGCGCGAATGAGGTCGCGATACCACGCGAAGGACGCCTTCGGGGTGCGGACCTGGGTCTCGTGGTCGACGTGGACGAGACCGAAGCGCTGGTGGAAGCCCTCGGCCCATTCGAAGTTGTCCATCAGGGTCCAGGTGAAGTAGCCCCGCACGTCCACGCCCTGGGCCACGGCGGCGTCGACGGCCTGGAGGTGGGTGTCCAAGTAGTCAATGCGGTCGAGGTCGGGAACGGTGCCGTCCGCGGTGACGACGTCCTCGACCGAGCAGCCGTTCTCGGTGATGTAGACCGGCGGGAGGGCCGGGTAGCGCTCCTTGAGACCGACGAGCAGTTCCCGTAGGCCGTCGGGGACGACGGGCCAGTCGAAGGCGGTGCGGCGGTAGCCCTCGATGGGAGCCTCTTCGAACGGCAGCCCCTCGGACGTCGGCGCCTGGATCCGGGTCGGGTTGTAGTAGTTGATGCCGAGCGCGTCCAGGGGGGCCGAGATCAGTTCGAGATCGCCGTCCCGGACGGAGCCGCCGAGGGAGGTGTCCGCGCCGAAGGCCGACAGGTCGGGGTAGGTGCCCGTGAGGACCGGGTCGTTGAACAGGCGGTTGTGCAGGTTGTCATAGGCCTGCGCGGCGGCGCGGTCGGCGGGAGCCTCCGAGGCGGGCCAGACCGGGGTGCAGTTGTTGGCGATCATCACCTGGAGGCCCCGCGCCCGCAGCTCTCTCAGCGCCAGGCCGTGGCCGAACAGCTGATGGTGGGCGACCGGCAGGCAGTCCAGGAACAGGGTGCGGCCCGGCGCGTGGATGCCGAGGCCGTAGCCCCAGACCATGTGGATGAACGGTTCGTTGAGTGTGATCCACTTCTGGACGCGGTCGCCCAGCTTGTCGGCCATGACGGCGGCGTACTCGGCGAAGCGGTGCGCGGTGTCGCGGTTCAGCCAGCCGCCGCCGTCCTCGAGGCCCTGTGGGAGGTCCCAGTGGAACAGGGTCGGGACGGGTTCGACGCCCCGTGCGAGCAGGCCGTCGACCAGCCGGTCGTAGAAGTCCAGGCCCTGGGGGTTGACCTCGCCTCCACCGGTCGGCTGGATCCGGGGCCAGGCGATGGAGAAGCGATAGCCGGTGAGGCCCGCCTCGGCCATCAGCGCGAGGTCCTCCTCGTACCGGTGGTAGTGGTCGCAGGCCACGTCACCGGTGTGCCCGTCGCGGACTGTACCCGGGCGGGAGGTGAAGGTGTCCCACACCGACGGTCCGCGGCCGTCCTCCTTGGTGGCGCCCTCGATCTGGTACGACGCCGTCGAGGCGCCCCAGACGAAGTCCGCGGGCAGATGGTCCAGTGTCACACCCAACCTCCTGAAACATGAGTAGTGCTCATGTTAATCCGTCCGATGGGATGATGGAAGCGTGAATCAAGATCGCACCGCAGGGGCCCTGCGCCGGCTGCCGGTCCAAAAGCGCAGCGCCGAACGCTTCGAACGGCTGCTGGACGCCTGCGCCGAACTTCTGGACGAGGTCGGCTATGCCGCGCTGACCACCAAGGAGGTGGCCCGCAGGGCCGAGGTGCCCATCGGCACCCTTTATCAGTTCTTCTCCGACAGGGAGGGGCTGATCGGCGCGCTCGCCGCCCGCAACCTGGAGATCTTCCTGGAGCGGGTCGCGGTTCGGCTGGAGCACGAGAAACCCGAAGGCATCCCGGGCATCGTGGATGTGACCGTCGACGAGTTCGTCACCATGCGCCGGACGATCACCGGTTTCGGCGTGGTCGACTTCGGCGCGGTGGGACAGGACCACATCCTGGAGCCGGCCCTGGACAACAACACCGCGGTCGCCGAACGGCTGCGCGCACTGACCGCCACCCTGACCGGGGTCCGGGGCGACGCCGAACTCGAAATCGCTGTGCGGGTGGCCCTGGAGTGCGCGGACAGCGTGCTGAAACTGGCTTTCCGTACCGATCCGCAGGGCGACCCCCAGCTGATCTCCGAGTGCAAACGAGTTCTCAACAGCTACCTGGGCGGTCTGATCCGGCCCCCTGGCGACTAGAGCGTGCTCGCGACCGAAAGCGCGAACGACCGGGGCCGCTCGGGCGCTGTCGTGGTCACGTCGAGCGAATCGCCGACGTGCTGCCGGAGGACGCCGCCGCCCTCCTGAGCGCTAACGGACGCTCCTGACCTTCCAGACCAGTACCGCGCCCAGCACGGACATGGCCGCGGAACAGAGGAAGAGCGAGCGGTAGCCCCCCGGGCTGCCGAGCACGACCGAGGCGATCGGGGGAACCAGAACGTACGGCAGGGAAGTCATCAGGTTGGCCAGGGCCATGTCCTTGCCGCGGTCCGCCGAGGCAGGGAGGACCTCGGTGACCAGGGCGGTGTCGACGGCCAGGTACACGCCGTAGCCCAGGCCCAGGGTGACGGCCGCGACCAGCGTCATGGTCCACGTGGGCGACAGCGCCAGTGGAATCGCGGCGACGGCCATCGTGACGCCGCCGAGGAAGACCAGCATGCGGCGCTTGCCCAGCCTGTCGGACAGCCAGCCGCTGAGGACGACCGTCGAGATCGTGGCCAGGCAGTTGACACCGATCACGATGAGCAGCCCGTCCTCGGTGGACTGGCCGGGGAACGACTGCTCGTAGTGCAGGACGTCGTCCAGGAAGTACGGCATGTAGAGCGTGCCCAGGCCGTAGCCCAGCCCCATGACGAACCGGGAGCTCATCGCCCAGACGAAGTCGGGGTGCTCGCGCGGGTTGATCCGGTAGCCGGCCAGGAAGGCACGCAGCGAGAACGGCTCGCGGTGCCGGCGGGGAAGCGGCGGGTCCTTCATGGCGGTCGCGAACAGCAGTATCAGGAGCGGCAACGAGGCCATCAGCAGGTACTGCGCGGGGAAGCCCGTGACCAGCCCGAGCAGTAGGCCGCCCGCGATCATGCTGCCGGCCTGCGGGACCATGGCCCAGCCCAGCACCACACCGCGTTGTCCGACCGGGACCCGGTCGGGCACCACCGGGGAGAGCCCGGCACCGATCACCATGAAGGAGGCGGACAGCACGAGGGAGCCGAGCGCGACCCCGACGACCGTCGTCTGGACGCCGGTGCAGGCCAGCGCCGCCATGCAGACCAGCGAGCCCGCGATCAGCCACGGTCGGCGGCGGCCGAACCGGCTGGTGGTGCGGTCGCTGAGCGCACCGGCCAGCGGCGCGATGACGATTCCCGAGATCGCGCCCATCATGCTGACCCAGGCATAACTGCCGACCTTCCCCGCCGGGTCGATCCGAGCGATCTGCTCGGGCATCAGAAACGTGGTCGGCGCCTGCATCGGGACGAACAGCCCGATGTTGGCCAGGACGTACAGGGCGATCCAGCCGGAGCCGACCTTGCGGGTCGGCTCGGCGAGGGCCTCGGGCCGTTCGGGGGCGAGGGTCATCGGGGCACTCTCTTGAGGTGGATGAGCTCGCTCGTCCAGTCGAAGGACAGCAGCGGCGGGAGACCGTGGCTGAGCAGGACGGCGCCCTCGTGCACGGCGCCGGTGGCCTCGTCCCGGTAGCGGGCGTCGGGGTCGAGGGCCTTCAGGCGGGTACGGGCGGCCGTTCGGGTCAGCGCGGACGGCTGGAACTGGAAGACGACGACCGCGTCCTCGGTGAGGTACTGCACGGCGTGGTGCTCCAAGCGGTACTGGACGCCGCCGTGCACCACGGGCCGGATCCGCTTGTACTGCTCGACCAGCATCCGGGACCACGCCAGGTCGCCCTCGCTCCACTTCCGCAGGTCGCCGCCGATGCCCATCGCCCCGGCCATCGAGACGTGGAAGCGGTACCGGACCGAGGTCGGGCGGGCGGTGAAGCTGTTCGGGCTGTCGGTGACCCAGGCGCCCATGGTCCGGGCGGGCAGCAGCTGGCAGTGTCCGTGCTGGATCGCGACCCGGTCGGCGGCGTCGGTGTTGTCGGAAGTCCAGACCTGGTCCGCGCGGGCCAGCACGCCCAGGTCGGCCCGGCCGCCGCCGCCCGCGCACGATTCCAGGTACAGGCCGGGACAGGCGGCGCGCAGCCGGTCCATCACCTCGTAGACGCCTCGGGTGTGCCCGATCCAGACCCGGTCGGGATCGGTGGCCCCGGGCTGCCCCGCCTCGCTGAAGGGCCGGTTCATGTCCCACTTGAGGAAGACGACGTCCAGCTCGGTGACGGTCCTGACCAGCCATTCGACCGCCCATTCACGGACCTCGCGGCGGGCGAAGTCGAGCACGTGCTGATTGCGCCGCTGCGTGCGGGGACGGCCGTTCTGGCAGAGGATCCAGTCGGGGTGGGCACGGAAGAGGTCGCTGTCGGGGTTGACCGCCTCGGGCTCGACCCACAGGCCGAAACCCATGCCCAGCGCGCGGACGTGGTCGGCGAGCGGGCCCAGGCCGTCCGGGAAGCGGTCGGGGTTGGGCCACCAGTCGCCGAGCCCGGCCATGTCGCTGGTGCGGGCGCCGAACCAGGCGTCGTCCACGACGAAGACCTCGACGCCGAGACCCGCGGCCAGCTCGGCCAGCTCGGTCTGCTGCTGCTCGGTGATGTCGAATTCGGTCGCCTCCCACGAGTTGAAGATCAGTGGGCGTTCGGCCGGCCGGGCGGGCAGCACCTGGTCTTCGACGTAGGCGTGCCAGCGGCGGCTGGTGCCGCCGAAGCCGTCGGGGGCGTACAGCCCGGTGAAGACGGGGGTCTCCAGACGCTCGCCGGGGAGAAGCTTCCAGACCAGGCCCTCGTGGCCGAACCCGCCCGTCCAGGAGGCGCGGCCGCAGGGGTCGCGGCGCAGTGTGATCCGGCGGCTGCCGCTCCAGGCCAGGGCCGCGCTCCAGACCTCGCCGTGCTCCTCGGCGGCGTCATGCGCGTCGAGCATCAGCCAGGGTCCGGCGTGCTGTCCCGTGATGCCGAGGCGGCTGGTGAACACGGTCTCCCCGACGGGCACCCGGTCGCGCCGGAGCTGGAACTCCCGGCCCCATTCCCCCACCACATGGCTGACCCGGTAGTCGTCGCGGGCGGGCAGCGTCCAGGCGGCGGAGTCGAACCGCAGGACGTCCACCGGCTCCTCCGCGGTGAGAACGGCCCGGCGCTCGATCTGGTCGTGGCCGTCCCGGATCCGGTAGTGCAGGTCGAGGCCGAGGGAGCGGACACGGTCGGTGAAGGAGAGCGTGAGCCGGTCGTCCTCGGCCGTGTGCGAGACGAACCGCCACTCGAAGCCGCGGACGCCGTCGTCGAACCGGACGGTCAGCGAGGGCGCCCCGAAGCGCAGCCCGCCCTCGACCGCGTACTCCTCACCGCCGGGGTCGTCGCCGCCGGGGTCCTCGGCGGGCAGGTCGGCCGCGATCGCGACGGCCTGCTCCAGGGTCAGCGGCCGGCCCCAGTGCACGTGCCGGGGGACGTCGTCGGCGTCCAGCCGGAAGGCGTAGGAGGTGCCGGGAGTACTCAGGAGCCAGAGGCGGGCTTCGGAGTGGTGAGTGATCACGCAGATCCTTAAATGTGAGCTCGGCTCATGTTCTGTTCATACGTTAGGCAAGCGAGCCCACGACGCCAACCCCCCTGACGGGGTTGTCGAAGATCGCTCCAGCGGGGCCCTCGCACGTCCGGGAGGAGGGACGCGGTTGATTCCGGCCGTCGGGCGCGAGGACCTCCCGGGGACGGACGGCGACCGGGTTCGCGGCGCACGGTTCCCTGCGCTCTGCGCGGCGCGGGCGGCGAACGCGCCGGGAAGCCGACCGGGGTCGGCCGGATCTGGAGAGCCGATCCGGCCGACCCGGCCCCGGACACCGCCGCACCGGTGCCGTCAGTCGCTGTGGACGCCGACCTCTCGGAGCGAGTAGCCCCACTTGGTGCCGCGCTCCAGTCCCTGGATCCGTACGTGGCGCGCGCGAGTTCCGGCGAACCGTACCGTGTCCAGGCCGCCGTCACCGGCGGTCGTGGACCACACCGTCTTCCAGTTCGTACCGTCTTCCGACAGCTCGACCCGGTACGACTTCGCGTACGCCGCCTCCCAGTCGAGGGTGACGCGCTTGACCGGGTTAGTGGATCCGAGGTCGATCCGCAGCCACTGGTCGTCGTTCCACTCGCTGGCCCAGCGGGTGCCCGGGTCGCCGTCCACGGCCCGGCCGGGCGCGAAGCCGACGAACGGGTTCCACCACTCCGACGAGGACGCCGAGGCTGCCGCGCCCGAGGCCAGGTTCCCCCCGGACTTGTGCTTCTCGGAGTTCCCCCAGGTGCGGAGGTAGGACTCGGCGCCCGCGAAGAGGTCGTCCACGACCTCCTGACCGCCGACGATCCGGATGTCCTCGATCCAGTCCGGGACCATGCCGTAGTGCACGGCGCCAGTGGTGTTGAAGTCCCACGTGCGCTCGCCGGTGGTCTGCTTGTCGATCACCGAACCGCCGTCCGTACTGCGGAAGGGGTACTTCACCGGGTTCGGGGTGTCCCCGCCCCGCGGGCCCGGCCAGCCGCCGACACCGTTCATGTCGGTGCCGTAGCCGTAGCCGACCCCGTACTTCTCGCGCAGTGCGTCCGTGCGCCTGGCCTCCGCGCTGAACGCCTCGGAGCCGCTCATGTACTGGCCCGCGAATCCGCCGAGCTTGTAGAGCCGCTCGGTCCAGCCCATGTCCATCCAGCTGTGCGAGGAGATGACGCCCGGGTACGACTCGGATTCCAGGATGTCCAGGGCCCGACCCGCGGCCTTGACGCTCATGTGGTCGAGCTCCAGCATCATGCCGCGTTTCATCATGCCGCGCACCGCGTACTCACCCAGGTCGGTCAGCCCGCGGGTGTTGCACTGCGCGTCCGAGGCGTACGTGGGGACGGACACCCCCGCAGGCAGCAGCTTCTCCGCCTGGGGCGCCGCTGCGTTGCCGATGGGGTTGTCGTGCTGCGGGCCGCGACAGGTCTCCGTCTTCCAGAAGGTGCCGGTCGACAGGAACTGGCCCGCGTTGATGGCCGTACCGAGGGCGCCGGAGTCGTAGCGCACCCCGCACAGGGCGTTGTCGAACTTGTGGCACAGGAACATGCTGCGCACCCCCAGTTCGTACAGCTCGTCCAGGCCGCGGTCGACGTCCTCCTTGCCGCACTGCGCGACGTCCAGGATCTGCTTGCAGCCGAACGGCTCGGAGGTCTCGACCCCCAGGACGACGGCCAGCTTGCCCTGCTCGATGACCTCGCGGGCCTGCGCGCTGTCGGTGACGATCCGGAACCAGCCCTTGCCCGGACCGCCGTACATCTTGTCGACGAAGGCCTGCATGTCGTACGACTTCTGCGCCTCAAGACGGATGGCGGTCATCTCGTCGCAGCCGCGGTCCTTGAAGAAGTAGACCGAGCAGATCACGCCGTTGGTGACCAGGTCGTTGACCAGCACCCGCTGGCCACCGCGCCACGCCCGCTCGATCCAGGCGTAGTAGTTCTGCTGGTGGGTCAGCGAGTCGGGGGCGGGCCAGTCCTTGAATGTGGGCCACCCGTTGGGATCGTGCTTGCCGTCGCCGCCCTTGGTGATGAAGTCGAAGACGGCGAACGTGCCGTCCGGGTAGTGCTCGGGACAGTCCTTGAGCGCGTCGGCGACACCCTGCTCCGAGAACGGCTTGCCGCAGATCAGCCGGCCGCCGAAGCCCTCGTTGGACATGATGTGGTCGTGGACGTCGGCGAAGCCCCTGACACGTCCCTGGGCGTCGGTGCCCTTGAAGGGCTCGCCCGTGACGTTGATCTGCGAGTCGGGCGCGGGCCGCGTGGCCGGATTCCACCAGCCGGGCTCCGCCGCGGAGCTGGGCATCGGGCCGAGCACCAGGGCCATCACGGCGAGGAGCAGTGACACCACCGTGAGGGATCTGAGCCTGTGGCGCGGAGATTGAACCGTGGTCATCACATGAATCCTTAAATGTGAGTTGGGCTCATGTTTCGCTCATACGTTAGGCACCCGAGCCCGCGAGGCCAACCCCCTCGACGAGGGCCACCGCCGGAAAACGGCAAGAAGCGCGCCGCCGGGGCCGGGCCTCTGCTCCCGGGAGCAGCCGCCCCGCCCCCGCGGGCCCCATTGTTGGGGCCCAAAGAAAAAAAAAAAAAAAAAAAAAAGAGAATGCGGGCGAAAA
>NZ_JBSFFY010000032.1:0-85810 GCF_053596315.1 Streptomyces sp. NPDC001732 | reverse complement strand
CACACCACGGCCTCCGGGTTGAGCGGCTCGCCGACCGACGCGATGAACCGCAGGGCGCTCAGGTCGAACGAACGGGGCAGGTCGTACGGCCCGGTGCGCGGAGTGGTCCGCATCAGCATGCGCAGGGCCGTCGGCGCCGTGTACCAGACGCTCACCCGCTGCTCGGCGAGGATCCGGTACCACCGGCGGGCGTCGTAGTCGCCGGGGTGGCTTTGTTCACGAGATTGGTCAGCACTTGCTCACCGGTTCGGGAGGCACCTGACCCCAAGGAGCTGTTCGAAACGTTCACGAGTTCTGACCACGCGCTGTCTGGGCCGGGTGGAGCACATGCGCGCGCGTGAGTGCCATGGAGAGAGGAACCTGCGACTGAGGCATCTTCCAACAGAGCCCAGGACCGGGAGTGGAGACGAGCGATGGCCACCACAACGGGCGAGGCCCAGGCCGGCATTGGACAACCGGTGAGCATCCAGTTGCCGGGCATCGTGCTCGGGGTGGGGATGGGCGGCTTCGCCGACGGCATTCTGCTCCACCAGCTCCTGCAGTGGCACCACATGCTCTCCAGCACCAACGAGGACCGCATCGGGGTGAAGTACTACAACCCCCACACCGTCTCGGGCCTGGAGATGAACACCCTCTGGGACGGCATCTTCCACACCGTGTGCTGGCTCGCGGTCCTCCTCGGGCTCGCTATCCTGTACTCGCGGGTAACCCACAACCGGCTGCGGGTGTGGACCTCCCGGGTGCTGTGGGGCTGGATGCTCGTCGGCTGGGGCCTGTTCAACCTCGTCGAGGGCGTCCTGGACCACCACATCATGGGCATCCACCACGTCTACGCCGGAGACGGCCGGGTCTGGTGGGACATCGGCTTCCTCGTCCTGGGCGCCCTGCTGGTCGTCGGCGGCTACCTGCTCCAGCGCAGCGGCCAGCCCTTCGACCCAGGCGCCACCGTCGAGCGGCACGAGAGCCGGCCTGCCTGATGGACCACGACATGCCCGCACACGGGCACACCGCGGGCAGCAGCCTCCTCGGGTGGCTGCTGCCCGCCCTCGTCCTACTGGCCGCTGCCGGCACCTACCTGCTGCTCGCCCGCCGGGCCCGCCGCCGCAACCCGGCCCAGGGCTGGAGCCGGTGGCGGACCACCGGCTTCCTGACCGGCACCGCCCTGCTCGGAGTGGCCCTGCTACCGCCCGTGGCCCCGTTCGCGCACGAGGACTTCCGCGGCCACATGGCCCAGCACATGCTCATCGGCATGTACGCGCCCCTCGCGCTCGTCCTCGCGGCCCCCGTCACCCTCCTGCTGCGCACCCTGCCCGCAGCCCGGGGGCGGCATCTGACGGCCGTACTGCACAGCCCGCCCGCCCGGGTGATCGCCCACCCGGCGGTCGCACTGGCCCTGTCCACGGGCAGCCTCGCGGTGCTCTACTTCACCCCCCTCTACGACGCGACCGCGGGCAGCCCGGCCGCGCACTGGATGCTGCACGCGCACTTCCTGCTGTCCGGCTGCCTCTTCGCCTACGTCGTCGCCGGTCCCGACCCGGCACCCGCCCGCCCCGGCGTGCACGCCCGGCTGCTTTACCTCGGTATCGCCATCGCGGCGCACGCGGTGATCTCCCAGCTGATGTACGGCGGCTTCTGGGTCGACATCCACGCCCCCATCTACCAGGTCCAGGGCGGCGCGGAGATCATGTACTACGGCGGCGACATCGCCGAACTGCTGCTGGCCGCTGCCTTGGTCGCCACCTGGCGGCCCGAACACCGGCGCGCGGCGAACCGTGAAGCTGCCGTACCCCGCGAGGCCACGGCACACGCCTGACACCAAGCGGCAGGCAGCAGCTTTGCCGAGGCAGCCAGCACCGGCCCTCCGCCTCGCGCGATCACGCCTCTACGAGTCGCCCCGAAGTTGCTGTCGCTTCCCGTGAACATCGAGCACCGCAGCGATGAGGTGCCTCCCGACGTCATGAGCAACTGCTGCCGAAACTGGTGAACAAAGCCGAAGGGGACACGGTCAATCGCTATCAGGCGTCCAAGCAGGCCGACACGCTCATGCTCGGCTATCTCTTCCGCCCCGCCGAACTGCGCTCACTCTTCGACCGTCTCGGGTACCGGCTCGATGACGAAGTGTGGCGTGCGACGGTCGGCTACTACCTGGGCCGTACCAGTCATGGTTCGACCCTCAGCAGCCTGGTGCACGGCTGGGTACTCGCGCGCGAGAGAGGCCCGGACGCCTGGCGGTACTGCGAGGAAGCCCTGCTCAGCGATGTGGCGGATGTCCAGGGCGGCACCACCGGCGAAGGCATTCACCTCGGCGCCATGGCAGGCACCCTCGATCTCGTCGAGCGGGGCGTGGCAGGACTGGAGGCAGGCGCGGACGGGCTCCGTGTCGATCCCATTCCGCTCAGGGAGGTGCCGCGCTGCACGTTCACGTTCTGCCATCGCGGGCACAGAGGCATCCGTGTCCGGCTGCTGCCGGGCCGATTGGGGATTCGCGCGCCCCGCTCGCGGCTGGCCGCCCCGCTGACCGTGTGCCTGCCCGGCGGGCGGCTGGTGACCGTGGCCGCGGGGGAGCAGCACTGGTTCCGCCTGCCGGTGAAGTGACTCCTGACGGGTCCGGCGCAGTCGACCGCACGTCCGCCACCCGCCGTTCTCAAGGCTCCGGCCCGGCCATGGGCCGATCGGTCCCTCTTCGGTACGGCCCACTCGGCCCAGCTCCTGGCCTCCTCGGCACTGCGGCGATGCCCTCCCGGGGAGCGACCGTGGATGGCGGATGCCTTGTCCGGACTCCGCCTCCCGAAGGGGTGACGACGATGCAACGCATCCGGATCAGGATCCGGCCGGGGAAGTCACGCCGTCATGGGCAACAGGATCTGCGCGCCCCCTCCGGCCGACCCATGCCCCACTGAAGCCCGCGGTTACCGCACTCACGGCGGAGGACATCATGGCAACCACTCGGCGTGTCGCACCGTTCACGGCATTCGGACGGCAGGACGTCGGCATTGTCGGCGGCAAGAACGCCTCACTGGGCGAAATGACCGCGCACCTGGCAGCTGTAGGTGTACGGGTGCCCCCGGGCTTCGCGACGACGGCTGAAGCATACGGGGAACTGCTCGACGGACACGGGCTGCGTGGGCGGATCGAGGCGCAGATCGAACGGTTGCGCGATGGGGTGGCGCTGGAGGAGGTGGGGGCGGCGATCCGGTCGATGATCATGGCCGAGTCGCTTCCGGCCGGACTGCGGACCGAGATCGTCTCCGCGTACGAGCAGCTCGCACGCGACCAGGGACGAGAGGATCCCGAGGTCGCCGTGCGAAGCAGCGCCACCGCCGAGGACCTGCCCCAGGCGAGCTTCGCCGGCCAGCAGGAGACCTATCTGAACGTACGCGGACCTGCCCAACTGCTGCTGGCCTGCCACCGCTGCTACGCCTCGCTGTTCACCGACCGCGCGATCGACTACCGGGAGCGGATGGGCTTCGATCACCTCGCGGTGGCTCTCTCCGTCGGCGTCCAGATCATGGTCCGCTCCGACCTCGCAGGCGCCGGAGTCATCTTCACCCTCGACCCCGAAAGCGGATTTCCCGAGGTCATCGTGGTCAGCGCCGCGTGGGGCCTGGGCGAGACCGTCGTCAGTGGCCAGGTCGACCCCGACGAGCACACGGTCTTCAAGCCGGGCCTCAAGGACCCGGCGCTGGATCCCGTGATCGATGTACGGATCGGAGCGAAACGGAAGAAGGCGGTCTACGGACAGCACGGACGGACCTGTTGCGTCGATACGACCGGCGAGGAGCGCTCGCGATGCGTGCTGACGGACACGGAGGTTCGGCAACTGGCCGAATGGGCGATGACTGTCGAGGCGCACTACGGGTGCCCCATGGACCTGGAATGGGCCAAGGACGGCCTGACCGGGGAACTGGCGATCGTGCAGGCCCGCCCCGAGACCGTGCAGTCCCGCCGACGCGCCACGACATTGCGCCGCTGCCGCCTGATCGTCACTCCGCAGCAGAGCCTCATCGAGGGCATCGCGGTCGGCGAGGCCATCGGCTCGGGCCCGGTCGTCGTCCTCGACTCGCCTGTGGATCTCGACCGCTTCCCGACCGGCGGTGTGCTCGTCACGGGCATCACCGACCCCGACTGGGAACCCGTCATGAAGCAGGCTTCCGCGATCGTCACCGACCATGGCGGGCGGACCTCGCACGCCGCCATCGTCAGCCGCGAACTCGGTGTCCCGGCTGTCGTCGGGACGGGGCAGGCAACCGAGGTGCTGTCCAGCGGCCAGGACGCCACCGTCTCGTGCGCCGAGGGGACCTGCGGCCGGGTGTACGCGGGACTGCTGGCGTTCGAGGAGCACGAGACCGATCTCACCGAGTTCCCCGCCACCCGGACCCGTGTGATGCTCAACCTCGCCGACCCGTCCGCCGCCTTCCGGTGGTGGCGCCTGCCCGCCGACGGCGTCGGGCTCGCGCGCCTGGAGTTCATCGTCGCCCACCAGGTCAAGGCTCATCCCATGGCACTGCTCCACCCGGAGCGCCTGGGCCGGCATGACCGCTGCGCCATCGATCAGCTGACCGAGGGCCACCTCGACCGCGGCCAGTACTTCGTCGACCGGCTGGCCCACGGAGTGGCGCGCATCGCCGCATCCCGCTGGCCCGATCCGGTCGTCGTGCGGACCAGCGACTTCAAGACCAATGAGTACGCGCGGCTGCTCGGCGGGCAGGCATTCGAACCGGTCGAAGCGAATCCGATGATCGGCTGGCGCGGTGCCAGCCGCTACTACAGCGATGGCTACCGCGAAGGCTTCGCGCTGGAGTGCCGGGCACTGCGCCGGGTTCGCGACGAGATGGGGCTGACGAACGTCATCGTCATGATTCCCTTCTGCCGCACCACGGAAGAGGCCGACCGGGTTCTGGACGTCATGGCGGAGCAGGGACTGCGCCGGGGCGAGCACGGCCTCAAGGTCTACGTCATGGCGGAGATCCCCTCCAACATCATCCTGGCCGAGGACTTCGCCCGGCGTTTCGACGGTTTCTCCATCGGGAGCAACGACCTGACCCAGCTCACCCTGGGCGTCGACCGGGACTCCGAGACCCTTGCTCATGTGTTCGACGAGACCGACCCCGCAGTCACACAGAGCATTCGGCTGCTCGTACTGCGTGCGCATTCCGCCGATCGCGCAGTGGGCATCTGCGGCCAGCGCCCCAGTGACGACCCAGCCTTCACTGAATTCCTGGTGAGGACCGGCATCGACTCGATCTCGGTGGCACCGGACAGCTTCGCCTCGGTCAAGCAGCATGTGGCAGCCGCCGAACGGGATCCGCGAGCCGATGAACCCGCGAGCCGATGGCCTGCTGGCCCAGCCAGGATCCGGCAGGACGACCGCGATCGTGGACCGGCCAGCATGCAGCACCGCTCTGAACAGGGATTTCTGGACCAACGCGGAAGCTGAAGGAAGTTCTGGCAGGGCTCTGCCGGGGCTTGTAATGCTTTGGTCTTGAGGTCCCGCGCTGTCGACGAGTCAGGGGGCGTACAGCGGGTCGGCTCCCCGCCACCGAAGCCGACGACGGACAGCCCGTGAGGCGGTTCGGCTTTTCCTCCGAGGCGTCCTGCGGCAGAGCCATATCAGGGACTTTCTGCCGAGTAAGCACGGAAGGCCCTGACGGTACTGGAAGGGAGAAAAGCAATGGTCAGAGCCTACGCGCTCAGCGCTCGACGATGTTCACTGCGAGACCACCGCGCGCGGTTTCCTTGTATTTCACGTGCAAGAGAACATTCCGGCAGGTGGGTAAATCAGGGCGCTCCTCTCGCTCGCGTCCCAGGGGCACTGCGGAGCAGTGAACGGAAGCGCGACCCCGCCTCTGATCCCTTGAACGTCCGTGACCGCATCTGGAGTGAAGAATCTGCCCCGGCATCGACTTTTGCGGGTGCCGGTCAGCTTTCGACTTCGGTTTTGTCGCCGCCCCAGAGGGTGTGGAAGGCGCCGTCGCGGTCGACGCGGTGGTAGGTGTGTGCGCCGAAGTAGTCGCGCTGGCCTTGGGTGAGGGCGGCGGGGAGGCGCTCGGCGCGCAGGGAGTCGTAGTAGGCGAGGGTGGCTACGAAGGCGGGGGTGGGGACGCCCTCGGTGACGGCGGTGGCGATCACGGTGCGCCAGTCGTTCTGTGCGGCGGCGATCTCTTCGGCGAAACTCTTGTCGGAGAGGAGGCTTGCCATCTGAGGCCGGGCTTCGTAGGCGCTGGTGATCCTGTCGAGGAACGCGGCCCGGATGATGCATCCGCCGCGCCAGATCGCGGCGACCTTGCCGAGATCGATGTTCCAGCCGTATTGCTTGCTTCCGGCCGAGATCTCGTGGAAGCCCTGGGTGTAGGCGACGATCTTCGAGGCATACAGTGCCTGCTCGACCTGGTCTGCGAATGCCGCCGCCTCGTCCTCACCCAGCTTGCGAGCGGTCGGTCCGTCGAGGTGGCGTGAGGCATCACGGAGGGTGGCGTGGCCGGAGACGGAGCGGGCGAAGACGGCCTCGGCGATGGCGGAGACGGGAACGCCCAGGTCGAGGGCGATCTGTACGGTCCAGCGGCCGGTGCCCTTCTGCTCCGCTTGATCGAGTACGACATCCACGAAGGGCTTACTGGTCGCCATATCGACATGCGAGAGCACTTCTGCGGTGATCTCGATGAGATAGGAGTCCAGGCGCCCGGTGTTCCAGGCGCGGAAGATGTCCGCGATCTGCGTGGGGGAGTATCCGGCCACGTCGCGAAGCAGCTGGTATGCCTCGCCGATGAGCTGCATGTCCGCGTACTCGATGCCGTTATGTGTCATTTTTACAAAGTGTCCGGCGCCGTCAGGGCCGATATGTGTGACGCACGGGGCACCGTCCTTGGCCTTCGCGGAGATCCTTTCCAGCATTGGCCCAAGTGAGTCATAAGACTCTTTGCTGCCGCCTGGCATGATACTCGGTCCGTTGAGCGCGCCTTCCTCGCCGCCGGAGATGCCGGTGCCGACGAAGTGGATGCCCTGCTTGCGCAATTCGCGCTCTCGGCGGCGCGTGTCTGCAAAGTGTGCGTTGCCTCCGTCGATGATCACGTCGCCGGGTTCCAACAGGGGCGTGAACTCCGCGATCACTGCGTCCGTGGCCTCTCCGGCCTTCACCATGATGACCAGACGTCGTGGCCTTTCCAGGGCCGCCACGAAATCCTCGGCACTCTCGGTCGCGATGAAGTCACCCTCATCGCCAAATTGTTCGACGAGTTCTTCGGTGCGAGCGGCCGTGCGGTTGTGCACTGCAACGGTGTATCCATTGCGTGCAAAATTCCGGGCCAGGTTGCGGCCCATTACGGCAAGCCCTGTGACGCCGATCTGCGCTGTGCTGCTCATTGTGGCTGTGCCCACTTCCGGTTTCGTGGTCTTCGGTAGTCCGGCCGACCCTCATAGCGGAACGGGTTACCGAGCTTACGAGGGGCAGGCGATCGAGGACTGGGAAGCTGTCATAGTGTCGCCAATGTTCCCCGGATGGTCGTCGGCACCCTGTGGCGCGACGGTTCGTGCGGGGCGCGGTCCGGGGGCTTTTTCACACTGAGAACTGGTTCGGAGATGCGCAGCTGGTGCGCGTTGTCGGCACCACGTTGTGGTGATCTCCGATGGGCGGCTCGCAACGTGATGGCGCGGTCGCGGCCAGGCCGGTGCCCGCGCAGATCGTCCGGACTGCGTACTCCTTCGGCTGCGTCTGCCCCCATGGTGAGGGTGACTTGGTGCGGCCGGAGAGGGCGTGTATACCGTACGTCGGACCGTATGAGGAGACAGTGAATGGAACGTTGTTACATCGGAGTCGCCAACGCGGCGGTCTATCTGGACATGACGGAGCGTTGGATGTACCGAAGAGTCCCGAAGGCATGGCATCCCTAGGTACTACTTCGGGGGTGAGCTGAAGTTCAAGGTGGCCGACCTCGATCGGTGGGCCCAACAGCAGAAGACCGCATGAAGGGCCGGGCACACGCCCGGCCCTTCGTCTTTAAGTGCTTCATAGTTCCTCCTTGAGGAGCCGAGCCGCCCGACCTACCGAGGTCGGCGTGAGGTGGCGATAGATCCTGGAAGTCAGGTTGATATTGCTGTGCCCCATCCACTCCGCGACGTCGGTGATCGGAACACCCTTGGATAGGCAGTTCGAGGCGAAGAAGTGTCGCCGTGAATACGGGTTGAGCTTTCGGGTGATACCAGCCTTCTTCTTTGCTGACCGCCACTGGTACTGCATAGTTGAGTGACCCCAGTGCAGGGATCGTTGTGTCTTGAGTGCGCGGATCTCGTCCAGGGTAGGGGTGGTGATCTTGCGTGGGATGTACTCCGGGGAGGCGACGTCAATAAACGGGTCCTCTGCTGTACCTCCGCGACGATGGGCATCCAGCAAGATTTTTTTGAGGGTGTCGTAGGCGTTCTGCTGGGCACCCAATCCGACCGACCGCTCTTCCATCGACATGATGAAGTCGTCGATCACTGTCGAGGTGAACGTATTGATCCGACGGGATTCCGGGACGGGGAGTACCTGACTCTTCGGGACCTGGTCCACCGTACGGATGCTGCCAGACGTGCAGTGACGCTGCCGGGCCAGCCATGAGGCCGCGTACGGACCGAATCGGTGCCGACCTATCTCGCACCGGGACGCGGCCTGCCGCTCTGGTGTGTGGCGCTTCTCGTCGTAGACCTTGGTCAGACGGTCGAGGGCATCCTGCTGGCTGGTGAACCCGGTCTCTTCACGCTGACGGCCCGTCCCGTCGCGGTATCGGACGACGTAGGGATGTGCGCAGCGGTTCTGACGGGTGCAGCGGCAGTTCTTGAAGAAGCTGCCCAGGCCGCGAACGAGCGGGGTTGCCATGGTGCGCGTTTCCTGACTCATGCTGGGCGTTTGCTGACTGGGCACCCGTGAGCATGGCCCTGAACTGCGGCTTCGCCAAACTGCGCGACGTTGTGGACCATCTTCACGAAGTGCCCCGCCCCGTCGGGACAGATGCGGATGGTGCACGGGGTGCCGTCCTTCGCCCTGGCGGCGATCCGCTCCAGCAGCGGCCCCAGCGACTCGTACGACTCGGCCGAACCGCCCGGCATGATGCTCGGCCCGTTCAGCGCGCCCTCCTCGTCGCCCGAGATGTCGACGCCGACGAAGTGGATGCCGCGCCCGCGCAGCTCCTTCTCCCGGCGCCGGGTGCCCTGGAAGTGCGCGTTGCCGCCGTCGATGATGACGTCGCCCTCTTCGAGGAGCGGGGCGAACTCCTGGATCACGGCATCGGCCGGACCGCCCGCCTTCACCATGATCACGAGCCGGCGCGGGCGTTCGAGCGCCGCGACGAACTCCTGCGGGGTTGCGCGGCGACGAAGGCTCCCTCGTGGCCGAACTCCTCCACCAGTGCGTCCGTCCTCGCGGTCGTCCGGTTGTGCACCGCGACCGTGAAGCCGTTGCGGGCGAAGTTGCGCGCGAGGTTGCGGCCCATGACCGCGAGCCCCGTGACGCCGAGCTGTGCCGTGCCGCTCATCCACGTGCTCCGCAATCCGTGTCGGTAATGCCCGGATCATCATTTTTGCCGTGATCTTCAGTATGGATTCGAGCGGAGGAACGGCCTGTTCGCCGTCGACCACGTGACGTTGCCTTGGTAACTTAGGGAGGTGCCTAGGGTTCCTAGGATGGGTTGCGATGGAGGTGGCGGATGGTTCGCGCGGGACTCACGACCGAACGCGTGGTGGAGGCGGCGGCCGACCTGGCCGACGAGATCGGCTTCGACAAGGTCACGATCTCCGCGCTGGCCCGGGGCTTCGGCGTCAAGGACGCCAGCCTGTACTCGCACGTCAAGAACCTCCAGGACCTGCGGTTCCGGGTCGCGGTGCTGGCCTCCGAGGAGTTCATCGACCGGATCGCCGACGCCGTGGTGGGCCGGGCCGGAAAGGACGCCCTGGTCGGATTCGCCGACGCCTACCGGGCCTTCGCACTGGAGCGACCCGGACGGTACGAGGCGACGCAGCTGCGGGTCGACCCCGCCGTCGCGGCCCGGACGTCCGCGTACCGCCGCACCATCGAGACCACGGGCGCGATGCTGCGGGCCTACGGTCTGACCGAGCCCGATCTCACGGACGCCGTGCGGCTGTTGCGCAGCACCTTCCACGGCTACTGCGCGCTGGAGGCGAGCGAGGGCTTCGGAGCGCCCCGTGACGTGCAGACCTCCTGGGAGCGGGCCGTCGAGGCCCTGCACTACCTGCTGGAGCACTGGCCGTCCGCCATGGACAAGGGAGAGAACGAACATGACTGACCGCACGGCAGCGGACCGCACGGCGCCGGACCGCATCGGACATCTGGAGGTGCCCGGCGCGACGCTGTACTACGAGGCGCGCGGCCGGGGCCCGTTGCTGTTGTTGCTGCCGGGAGGGAGCGCCGACGCGGGGATCTACGACCGGATGGCGGCGCGGCTCGCCGACAGATGGACCGTCGCGAGCCTCGACCCGCGCGGATACTCGCGCAGCCTCCTCGACGGCGAACCGGGCGAGCAGCGGGTGACGGTGCAGAGCGAGGACGCGTACCGGCTGATCGAGTTCCTCGAGCCGGACGGCGGACCGGTGGCGGTCTTCGGTGCCAGTGCGGGGGCGATCGTGGCCCTGGACCTGCTCGCCCGGCACCCCGAACGGCTGCACCGGGTGATCGCGCACGAGCCGCCGTTGGTGGAACTGCTGCCCGACCCGGAACAGGGGCGGCGGCTCTTCGCCTCGGTGCGGGACTCCTTCCGCGACAGCGGGGTGGCCGCGGCGCTGACCACCATGACGGAAGGTCTCATGGCTTCGGCTTCGGACCCGGCTTCGGCTTCGGACCCGGCTTCGGCTTCGGACCCGGCCTCGGGCACGAATGCGGATCCCGACGCGGCCGAGGCTGCCGCTCAGGGTGCCCCGTCCTCCGAGCGGGAGAAGGAGGCGGTCGAGCAGACCGTGCGGGAGGCCGAGGCCGTCCGGCGGATGCGTGCCAACCTCCCGGTGTTCCTGGAGCACGTGTTGTGCTCGTTCAGCGGTCACACCCTGGACCTGGAGGCACTGGCACGCGGTGCGCAGAAGCTGGTCGTCGGTGTCGGGGAGGAATCCGGCACCCTGCTCACGGCGATTCCGGGGCCCCGGCTGGTCGACCGGGCGGGCGGCAGGCTCGTGGAGTTCCCGGGCGGGCACACCGGTTCGAGTGAGCACCCCGAGGCATTTGCCGCACGACTGCGGTCGGTGTTGCTCGACTGAACCGGATTCGGCGCGTGAGACGGGGAGGAACGGGGTGCGGGACGTAGGCTCTGTGCCGTCGTCCGCCACGTCAGCGGGACATCAGCCGGGCGTGACCGAAACGCCGACGGGCCTGTACAGGCTGGTGACCACCGCACAGGGGACTCCGCGAAACCCACACCACCGCACAGGGGAATCTCGACATGCGTATCTCCCGGATCAACACCGTCGCCCTGACCGCCGGCACCGCCGCACTCGCCCTGACCCTGACCGCCTGCGGAGGTTCGGACAGTGCCGGTGCCGACGCCGTGAAGACCCGCATGGGCACCACCACCACGGTGGGCGGTGCGACGAGTGCGGAGAACGTGCGGCAGGTGTCGGGGACGGGCGACGGCAAGGACATCTCCGCCTCCGTGTCGCGCTCCGGCTCCACCGGGGCAGGCACCGTCACCTCCGCCGGTACCGTCCCGTGCGAGGGCGACGAGCTGTCGTACTCCGTGCTGCACCGCTTCCCGGACCAGCCGGGCGAGCACCTGCTGATCACCGCGCGGAACGCCGACTCCGCGCCCTGCTGGGTCACTTCGTCCCCGTCGGTCGTGCTCGGGGGCAGCGGGGAGATCCTGCCCCACTCGACGAAGGACGCCCCGGGCGGCAGCGCGCGGATCACGGTCCGGCCCGGCGGCAAGGTCTACTCCGCCGTGGCGCTCTTCGCCGACGGCCCGACGCCCCGTACGGCGGGCAGTCTCTCGATCGCCCTGCGCGACCGTACCGGGGGCACGGGCCCGGCCACCGGCCAGGACGCCTTCGACGGGGAGGGCGTGCCGTCGGAGTTCACCTGGTCCAGCGCCGACGTCACGAACTGGAACACGGCCAAGCCCTACGACTTCTGATCGGGCCGGACCGGGGCCGGGCCGGGTAGGAGTCGGGTGGGCCGGGCCGGGTGCCCGGGGTTGTGCGCGTACGGGAACATCGCACCCCCCTCCACGCGGCGGCGCGCCCGGTGGAGCGCCGTGCGCGAAAAGCTTGTTGCGGAACGCCCGGTCGTGGTTGAGAGACTGGGCCCATGGATGCGACGAGGCGGTTCCGGACGGCGGTCGTGGAGTGGGCGGCCGACGGGGCGGGGGCTCCGGCAGCCGCCGCGGCGGCGCGTGAACTGGCCGCTGGTGCCGGCCTGCGCACGGTCGTGCTCGTGGAAGGGGCCAGCGACCGGGTGGCGCTCGAAACGCTGGCCGCGCGTCACGGCCGGGCCCTCGACGCGGAGGGCATCGCCGTCGTCCCGCTCGGAGGCGCGACCAACATCGGCAGATTCCTGAACCTGCTGGGCCCTCGGGGGCTCGGCGTCGCACTGGCCGGACTGTGCGATGCCGGAGAGGAGGGCCATTTCTCGCGTGCGCTGGAGCGAGCGGGACTCGGCAGCGACCTCGCTCGCGCCGACATGGAGCCGCTCGGTTTCCATGTGTGCGTCGCCGACCTGGAGGAGGAGCTGATCCGCGCTCTCGGCGCCGCCTCCGTGCAACGGGTCATCGAGACCCAGGGCGACCTCCGGGCGTTCCGCATCTTCCAGAAACAGCCCGCCCAGCGGGAACGGAGCGTCGAGCGGCAGCTGCGGCGCTTCATGGGAACCATCAGTGGCCGGAAGAGCCAGTACGCCCGCTCCCTCGTCGACGCCCTGGACCTCGGCCGGGTGCCACGGCCGCTGGACCGTCTGCTCGCGCAGCTGTAACGGCTCGATCGGTCCGGACCCGGCAGCCCCGCCCTCCGGTCCGCCTTCACCGGCCCTCGGCGGGACCATCGGAGGTGCGCCGACGCCCGGCCCCGCGTACTGGACGTACGCGGGGCCGGACCTGGGGACCGGGGCCGGAACCGAGGCCGGAGCGGCGCGACGGGGTGTGTGGCGACGCGGCCTAGAGCGGCGTGACGTACGCGCCGGAGATCCCGCCGTCGACCAGGAAGTCGGTGGCGTTGACGAAGGAGGAGTCGTCACTGGCCAGGAAGGCCACGGCGGCGGCCACCTCGGTGGCCTCGGCGAACCGGCCGAGCGGGATGTGCACCAGCCTGCGCGCGGCCCGCTCCGGGTCCTTGGCGAACAGCTCCTGGAGCAGCGGGGTGTTGACCGGCCCGGGGCACAGGGCGTTGACCCGGATGCCCTCACGGGCGAACTGCACCCCGAGTTCGCGGGACATGGCCAGGACGCCGCCCTTGGAAGCGGTGTAGGAGATCTGCGAGGTGGCGGCGCCCATCCGGGCCACGAACGAGGCGGTGTTGATGATGGAGCCCTTGCCCTGGCGGCGCATGTAGGGGATCGCCGCCTTGCAGCACAGGTAGACGGATGTGAGGTTGACCTCCTGCACCCGCCGCCAGGCGTCGAGGCCGGTCTCCAGGATCGAGTCGTCGTCGGGCGGCGAGATCCCCGCGTTGTTGAAGGCGATGTCGACCGATCCGTACGTGTCGAACGCGGCCTTGAACAACGCCTCGACCTGCTCGGCGTCCGTGACGTCGGTGCGGACGAAGAGGCCCGCGACCTCCTCGGCGACGGCCTTGCCGCTCTCCTCGTCCACGTCCGCGCAGACGACGTGGGCGCCCTCGTCGGCCAGGCGCCGTGCGGTGGCGAGCCCGATGCCGCTGCCGGCTCCGGTGACGACGGCGGTGCGGCCGACCAGGCGGCGGCAGACGGCGGTGGTGTCGGTCATGGTGCTTCAGGCCTCCGTGCTGATGAAGACGTTCTTGGTTTCGGTGAAGGCGGCGAGGGCGTCGGGACCGAGTTCACGGCCCAGCCCGGACTGCTTGTAGCCGCCGAAGGGAGTCGAGTAGCGGACGCTGGAGTGCGAGTTGACCGAGAGGTTCCCGGCCCGCAGGCCCTGGGCGACCCGCAGCGCGCGGCCCACGTCACGCGTCCAGACCGAGCCGGCGAGCCCGTACTCCGTCGCGTTAGCCAGGCGTACGGCATCCGCCTCGTCGTCGAAGGGCAGGACCACGGCGACCGGTCCGAAGACCTCCTCGACGGCCACCGGCGCGTCCGGCGACACCCCGGCGAGCACGGTCGGCGGGTACCAGAACCCCGGGCCGTCCGGTGCCCGGCCGAGGATCGTCCGCACGCCGTCCGGCGAACCGTCCCCGGCGAGGCCGTCCACGAAGCAGCGCACCCGGTCCCGCTGGACGGCGGAGATCAGCGGCCCCATCAGGGTCTTCTCGTCGGACGGGTCGCCCACCACCACGGCGGCGACGGCCGGTGCCAGCAGATCGAGGAAGCGGTCGTGGACGGAGCGTTCGACCAGGATGCGGGTCCGGGCGCAGCAGTCCTGGCCGGCGTTGTCCAGGAAGGACATCGGGGCGGCGGCCGCGGCGGCCTCCAGATCGGCGTCGGCGAAGACCAGGTTCGGGCTCTTGCCGCCGAGCTCCAGGGTGAGGGGCTTCACACGGTCGGCGCAGCGGGCCATGACGTGCTTGCCGGTCCGGGTGGAGCCGGTGAAGACGATCTTGGCCACGCCGGGGTGCTCCACCAGGGCGTTCCCGGCCACCGCGCCCTCGCCCGGGAGCACCTGGAAGAGCCCGTCGGGCAGTCCGGCCTCCAGGGACAGCTCCGCCAGGCGCAGCGCGGTCAGCGGTGTGGTCTCGGCGGGCTTGAGCAGGACGGCGTTGCCGGCGGCGAGCGCCGGGGCCGTGCCCCAGGCGGCGATCGGCATCGGGAAGTTCCAGGGCGCGATGACACCGACGACGCCGAGGGGTTCCAGAAGGGTGAAGTCGATGCCGCCCGCGACCGGGATCTGTCGGCCCGTCAGGCGTTCGGCACCCCCCGCGCAGTAGTCGAGGAGATCGCGTACATTGCCCGCCTCCCAGCGGGCGTTGCCGATGGTGTGACCGGCCTCGCGGACCTCCAGCAGGGCCAGTTCCTCGACGTGTTCGTCGACCACGGCGGCGAAGCGGCGCAGCAGCCGGGCGCGGTCGGCGGGCGCGGCGGCGGCCCAGGCGCGCTGGGCGGTGGTGGCGCGGGCGACGGCCGCGTCGATGTCGGCGGGGGTGGCGGCCGGGACGGTCGCGACGACCTCGGCCGTGGCCGGGTTCAGGACGTCCAGACTGCGGGGTTCGGGCTGAGGGGACACGTACGGGCCTCGATCATCGGGTACGGGGGAGGGGGCAGGGGGACACGGGGGCGGAGCGGAGGTCACAGACGCTCGAAGGAGCGGCGCAGCTCCCAGTCGGTCACGGCGGCGTCGTAGGCGGCGAGTTCGACACGCGCCATGTTCAGGTAGTGCGCGACGACCTCCTCACCGAAGGCCTCCTTGGCGATGGGGCTGGCCTCCCACAGGTCGGCGGCCTCGCGCAGGGTGGTCGGCACCTGCTGGTACTCGGCGCTGTAGGCATTGCCGGCGCACGCCTCCGGCAGCGGCAGTTCGCGCTCCACGCCGTACAGCCCCGCGGCGACCAGTCCGGCGGTGGCGAGGTACGGATTGACGTCGCCGCCGGGCAGCCGGTTCTCGAAACGGCGGGAGCGGCCGTGGCCGACCACCCGCAGCGAGCAGGTGCGGTTGTCGTGGCCCCAGGCGACGGCGGTCGGGGCGAAGGAGCCGGGCTGGAACCGCTTGTAGGAGTTGATGTTCGGCGCGTACAGCAGTGAGAAGTCGCGCAGTGCGGCGAGCTGCCCGGCCAGGAAGTGCCGCATCAGCTGCGACATGCCGTCCGGGCCGTCGCCCGCCATCGCGTTGTCACCGTTGCCGTCGGTGAGCGAGAGGTGGATGTGGCAGGAGTTGCCCTCGCGCTCGTCGTACTTGGCCATGAAGGTGAGCGAGACGCCCTCCTGCGCGGCGATCTCCTTGGCGCCCGTCTTGTAGACGGCGTGCTGGTCGCAGGTGATCAGTGCCTCGTCGTAGCGGAAGGCGATCTCGTGCTGGCCGAGGTTGCACTCGCCCTTGGCCGACTCGACGGTCAGTCCGGCGGCCTGCATCTCGTTGCGGATGCGGCGCAGCAGGGGCTCGACGCGGCCGGAGCCGAGGATGGAGTAGTCGACGTTGTACTGGTTGGCCGGGGTCAGCCCGCGGTAGTCGCGGTCCCACGCCTCCTCGTAGCTGTCCTTGAAGACGATGAACTCCAACTCTGTGCCCACCTGGGCCCGGTAGCCGAGTCCGGCCAGCCGGTCCAGCTGACGGCGCAGGACCTGGCGCGGCGCGGCGACGACCGGGCTGCCGTCGTGCCAGGCGAGGTCGGCCAGCAGCAGGGCGGTGCCCTCGTGCCAGGGGACGAGCCGCAGCGAGGCGAGGTCGGGGACCATGGCGAAATCGCCGTAGCCGTGCTCCCAGGAGGACATCGCGTAGCCGTCGACGGTGTTCATGTCGGTGTCCACGGCCAGCAGGTAGTTGCAGCCCTCGGTGCCGTGTTCCAGGACCTCGTCGAGGAAGAACCCGGCGGCGAACCGCTTGCCCTGGAGCCGCCCCTGCATGTCGGGGAACGCCAGCACGACGGTGTCGATCGACCCGCTCGCGACGAGAGAGCGCAGCTCCTCGACGGCGAGCGGGGGTGTGCGGTCTGCCACGGGATTCCTCCTTGGATGCACCGAGATTCATAAGGTATGGCAGAGGACCATTGATTGGGAAGGGGGTCGAAGGGTGACGGCGGGGAGGGGCCGGTGGGGTTCCGTCGCCGGCCGGAGGGGTGATCCTGCCGTTGTCCGGGAAGGGTGTCCGCGCGGAGGTGTCGGTGCCGCGCGCGATTGTCGACGTACGAATGCTGCTTTCGTACTGCCTTCGTCATTGCCGTCGTTGTGGCGCGGTGGCGCGATGTCGATCCGGTGCTTTTCTTCGGGTGGGGCCGTCGGGTGCGCGCGTCGGTGGAGTGGTGTGCATCCGTGACCACTCCTTGGTGCACGCCCCTTGTATTTCCCTGGGGGTTCCACAAAGGTGTGCCACCGAACCTTTGCCGAAGGATCGCTCTTCACCTCCCACGCCCGGCGCAGCGCCGCCGACACACGACTGGAGCGCCTCATGACCCAGGGAACCGGCACCACCACCAGTCCGCCGGGCGGCCCCGGCGGTGAGGCGTCCGGCGCGGACGAGTACCTGCACCGCCGCGCCCTGCGCAGGGGCAGCGCGGGCTGGCTCCTGCTGACCGGGCTCGGCGTCGCCTACGTCGTGTCCGGCGACTACTCCGGCTGGAACATCGGCCTCTCCAAGGGCGGCTTCGGCGGACTGGCCGCGGCCACCGTGCTGATGGGCCTGATGTACGCGTGCCTGGTCTTCGCACTGGCCGAACTCTCCGCCATCCTGCCCACCGCGGGCGGCGGTTACGGCTTCGCGCGGCGCGCCCTCGGCACCTGGGGCGGCTTCCTCACCGGCACGGCGATCCTCATCGAGTACATCCTCGCCCCGGCCGCCATCTCGCTGTTCATCGGCGACTACGTCGAGTCGCTCGGCCTGTTCGGCCTCACCTCCGGTTGGCCCGTGTACCTCGCGTGCTTCGCCGTCTTCATCGGCATCCACCTGTGGGGCGTGGGCGAGGCACTGCGGTTCAGCCTGGTCGTGACCGCCATCGCCGTGGCCGCCCTGCTGGTCTTCGCCATCGGCGCGTTCACCGACTTCGACGCGAGCCGTCTCGACGACATCCCGGTGGACACCGGCGCGTTCGGCTCCTCGTCCTGGCTGCCGTTCGGACTGCTCGGCATCTGGGCGGCCTTCCCCTTCGGCATGTGGTTCTTCCTGGGCGTCGAGGGCGTGCCGCTCGCCGCCGAGGAGGCGAAGGACCCGGTCAGGTCCATGCCGAAGGCGCTGGCCATCTCGCTGACCGTACTGGTGGGCCTGGCGGTGCTCACCTTCCTCTCCGCGACCGGGGCGCAGGGTGCGAAGGCCATCCAGGACGCGGGCAACCCCCTCGTGGTCGCCCTGGAGGGCGGCGGCGGACCCACCGGCCTGAGCCGGTTCGTCAACTACGCGGGCCTCGCCGGGCTGGTGGCCTCGTTCTTCTCGCTGATCTTCGCCGGCTCCCGCCAGCTGTTCGCACTGTCCCGGGCCGGATACCTGCCGCGTTTCCTCTCGCTGACCAACCGCCGCAGGTCCCCCTACCTCGGCCTGCTGATCCCCGGCGCGATCGGCTTCGCGCTGGCGGCCTGGAGCGGCAACGGCGGCCGGATGCTGAACGTCGCCGTCCTCGGCGCCACCATCAGCTACGCGCTGATGGCGCTCTCCCACGTCGTGCTGCGCCGCCGCGAACCGAACCTCGAACGGCCCTACCGCACCCCCGGCGGCGCGCTCACCTCGTCCGTGGCCTTCGTACTGGCCTGCTCGGCGCTGGTGGCGACTTTCCTGGTGGACCGGAACGCGGCGTTCATCGCCCTCGGGGTGTACGGGGTGGCGCTGGCCTACTTCGCCCTGTACAGCCGGCACCGGCTCGTTGCGAACGCCCCGGAGGAGGAGTTCGCCGCCCTGGCGGCGGCCGAGGCCGAACTGTCGCGGGACTGACCGGGCCGCCCCGGGCGGGACGTCACGGGCCCGCGCCCCGAGCGTGCCGAGCCCGCCCCCGAGCCTTTCGCACCCGCCCCCGTCGTGCCGAGCCACGGCGGGGGCGGGACGGATGTGACGGGTGAGTGAGATTGCTCTCTTGTCATCTCCCTTTGACTGCACATAAGTTGGGCGATTGCGACGTGTCTACTGCCAGTGGGGGAGCCGAATCATGGCCGCGAACGGACGGCACCGCAAATATCAGCCCAGCCGGATCAACCGTGCCTCGCTCACGGTCACCGCGGGCGGTGCGGGCCTCGCGCTCCCGCTCCTGGCGGCAGTACCGGCAGGCGCCGCCTCCCCGGACGTCTGGGAGAAGGTCGCCGCCTGCGAGTCCACCGGCAACTGGCACATCAACAGCGGCAACGGCCACTTCGGCGGACTGCAGTTCACCCGCTCGACCTGGGCCGCCTACGGAGGCACGCTCTACGCCCCGCGCGCCGATCTGGCCACCAAAGGCCAGCAGATGGCCATCGCCGAGAAGGTGCTCGAAGCGCAGGGCCCCGGCGCCTGGCCGGGCTGCTCGACGAAGGCGGGACTGACCAGGGACGGCGACACCGCCGACGTCGCCCCGCAGTCGCAACGCACCGACCACGTACGGGCGTCGGAGAAGCAGGAGAAGACCGCCGACCGGCAAGCGCGGACGAAGCGGACGTCCCCGGCCGCCTCGCCGACCCACGTGCCCGGCAAGCGCGAGTCGTACACCGTGGCCCGCGGCGACTCGCTCTCCGCGATCGCGGCGGCCGAGCACGTCCGGGGCGGCTGGCAGCACCTCTACGACGCCAACCGCGCAGTCGTGGGGGACGACCCGGACCTCATTTTCCCCGGGCAGCGGCTGAGCCTCGACCCGGCCCGGCCGCAGAGGACGGCCCAGACCCCCGCGGCGAAGGCCCCCGCGGCGAAGGAGAAGCCCAGGGCCGGGACCCCGGTCGGGACGAAGCCGGGGAAGGCGAGCGCGCCGCACCGCGCGGCGGAGCCCGAGCACCGCGCGGCGGCCCCCGAGCACCAAGCGGCCAAGCCCCACGAGCGGGCCACCGGGACGAAGACCCGCCCGGTCGTCTCGCAGCACCAGGCGGCGAAACCGAAGACGCGGCCGGCGGCCCCCCAGCAGCACCAGAGCGCGAAGCCGAAGCCGCACCCGAAGAAGACCGAGAACCACCGGCCGAAGGAGCGGACGGAGAAGCACACCGCCCTCGTCGCCCCCGTCGCGGCCGGCACCGGGACCCCGTACCACCGGGCCGGCTCCTGGTCCAGCGGCTACCACACCGGGGTCGACTTCCCCGTCCCCACCGGTACGTCGGTGAAGGCGGTGGCCTCCGGCACGGTCGTCTCGGCGGGCTGGGGAGGGGCGTACGGCTACCAGGTCGTCATCCGGCACGCCGACGGCAAGTACAGCCAGTACGCGCACCTGTCCGCGGTCCATGTGCGCGAGGGGCGGCACGTCTCCGCGGGCCAGCGCATCGCGCGCTCCGGCTCCACCGGGAACAGCACCGGACCGCACCTGCACTTCGAGATCCGCACCGGCCCCGGCTACGGCTCGGACATCGACCCGCTGGCCTACCTCAGGGCGGGCGGCGTCAGGGTCTGAACGGCCCCGCGGGCCCCGGCCGCGTCACCCGGCGCGGCGGCCCCGTCGGACGGGCGCCCCTGCCGCGCGGTGTCGGAGCGGGGCCGCCCGTCAGTGAAGTCCACCTGCTCCAGACACATCAGCGGCATCAGCAACGGCAGTCGGCGCCTCTCGGACAACGCCCCCACGACGGGCTCGACCGCGTCGGCGGGCGCCGCGGCTGCGGGCGCGGAAAGTACGACGCCCTCCGGAGTCCGGCCCGGCCGCGGGGCGTCCACCACGGGCCCCACCACGCCGGACACCGTCGTCACGCCGGACGCTGCGGTCGCGCCGGACGCTGCGGTCACGCCGGGCGCCACCGCCACGGCCCGCGCCTCCAGGGCCCGCGCCTCCCGTCCGTCCGCCGGAGCGTCCGGGAGCTCACCGGTCGCCGCCTGCGCGGCACGCCGCTCCGCGCCCAGCCGCTCCGTCGTGAGCAGGATCAGGCCGCCCGCGGCGAGCACGGCGCAGGCCTGGGCGAGCACGGCCCCGGCCGTGCCGTGCCGGAACTGCTCCCCGAAGAGCGTGATGCCGACGACCGCGGCCACCACCGGGTTCACCACGGTCACCGTGGCCAGCGGCGCGGTCAGCCCGGCACCCCGGTACGCGGCCTGGGAGAGCAGCAGGCCGGAGGCGGCGAAACCACCGATCGCCACCATGGCCGGCAGCCCGGCGCCCACCGCACCGGAGGCCAGCCCGACCGCCACCGTCTTCGTGAACACGGAGGCGATGCCGAACGCGACACCCGCCGCACCGGCCAGGACCACACTGCGGACCACCGGTCGGCGCGCGCCCCTGGAGGCCAGCAGGAGCGCCCCGATCGTGCCGAGCGTCAGACCGGCGAGCAGCAGCTGGTCCGGGCCGTTCAGGGCGTGCGACTCGGCGTTCCCGGTGAGCGCGAGCAGACCGGCCAGCCCGACCGTCGCCATGATCGCGCCGCGCCACGCGGTGGCCCCCGCCCGTCGGCGCACGAAGAGCGCCGCCATCGGCAGGGCGAAGACGATGGTGAGCGCCCCGAGCGGCTGGACGAGGCTGAGCGGGCCGTAGGCCAGGGCCACGACGTGCAGCACCGCGCCCACCCCGTTCAGCGTCACGGCGGCCCACCAGACACGGTTGCGCAGCGGTGCGAGCGAGCGGCCGTCCCCGTCCGCGGCCACGCGCTCCTGGACGATCGCCCCGGCCGCGTAGGCGACCGCGGAGACCAGTGACAGCAGCACGGACAGCGCAAGGGAACTCATGTACACCACAATGTCGCTTCGAAGCGGCTGCGTCGTCGTCCTTGAGGCGGCGATTCGGCGTACTGCTTCAGTAGTACGGCCGTGGTTCCAGTGTCCTCCTGTGGAGGGTAGTTCTCCTCCCGCAGGACTCCGAGGCCGCGAGGACGAGCAGGTGCCCGGGGCCCGTGGGCACCTGCGCGGCTCAGTCGTGGAGAGTGACGTGGGGCAGTGGGTGGCCGGCGGCGTCGAACAGCGCGGCACCACAGTCGCAGTGCTCATCGGCCAGGGTCTCGGTCGCCGGCAGTTCCCAGACCAGCATCGTCGAACAGCCCGGACAGTCCAGGCTGACCAGGGTCTCCTCGGGTTCCGAGCCCCAGGCCCGCACCGGGAGGCCCTCGTGCGTCAGCCCGGTCGGCTCGCGCTCACCGGTCAGCCCGACGAGTATCTCGTAGGCGTCGGTGCCGTTGTGCCACACCATGAGCGTGCAGCCGAGTTCTGCCAGCACACCGGAGAGATGATCGAGCTGGCGGACCGGGAAATCACCGCGGCGCAGGCTCGGATCGGCCTCGGCAGCCTGGTGGACGGCATCGGTGTCGACGCCTGTCGGCTCCACCCCGAAGGCCCGCATCCGATCGGCCACGAACGTCGCCAGCTGGCCCGGGTATTCCTCGCCGGTCCAGTCCATCATGAACATCACGCTGTCGACCAGGACCCCCCGGTCCCGCTCGCCGGGGGTCAGGACCAGCTCTTCCAACTCCGTCACGACGATCACACTATCAACTGCCGTGCTGCGGACCGTGCGTCGTCGTGCACGCCCAACGTCGGCCCCGCGGCTGATCTGTGCGATCCCCGAGGAGCCCTTGCCCCGCGGGGTTACGGTGAACGCCGGGCCGTGGCGTGCACGGACGCCCGCGCAGTCGAGGCCGGCGGCCGGAACGCCGGGAAGGAGCAGGACGATGGACGGGTCCGCGGCGGCCTCGGTGGGCGGATTCTTCGCGCTGCGGACCACCGCGCCGCCCGGCGGGGCACCCCGCCCGCTGGCGGAGCTGTACGCGGGGGAGCAGGCCCCGCTCACCGCCCGCATCGACACCGTCGCCGCCCGGCTGCGCACCTCCGAGCGTCGGGTCGCCGCCTCGATCGCGCACCTGGGGCTGGCGTCGCGCCTCTGGTCGGTCGCGCTCGGGCCCGCCGCGCTGACCGGCGGCTTCCCCGCCCTCGCGCCCGGCCTCCTGCGCTGGGACCCGGAGCGGACGGCCCCCGACGACCTGTGGCTGGAGGGCGCCGCCTTGCTGCCCGGCACCGCGCACCGCATCCGGGAGGAGGTCCAGTACGGCCACCTCGTGCCCCTCGCCGAGGCGATCCACCGGGACGGCCCCCTGTCCGACCGGCTGCTGTGGGGCAACGCGGGATCGGCACTGGCGGGTTCGCTGCGCCAACTGGTCGCCTGGGCGCGTACGCACCGGCGCCCCGACGTGAGCGCACGAGCCCGCGCACTGACCGCCGAGCTCTTCGACCACCCCGACCTGCGGGACACCGGAACCCCGCACGACCCGGCGTTCCGCCGACGGAGCTGCTGCCTGTACTACCGCGTTCCGGGCGGCGGACTGTGCGGGGACTGCGTCCTCGAACGGAAATGACACACCGTCATGTCCGGTGCGGGGTAGATCCCGTCGCCGGGAAGCGGACCGGGAGGCGCGAATCCGCACCCTTGACGCGTACCACCGGGGAACAAAGAATGAGCGCGCTCTGACAACGTTGTCCAATGAGGAGGATCCATGCACCGGACCCCACGGCCGCGCCTGCGCGGCCCGGCGGCCGCCCTCGCCGTCGCCGCGCTCCTCGGCGGTTTCCTCACCACCGGGACGACGGCCGAGGCCGCGCCCCGCGCCGACGAGCAACTGACCGACCTGGTCAACCCGTTCATCGGTACCCAGAACGAGGGCAACACCTACCCCGGGGCCTCCGTGCCGTTCGGCATGGTGCAGCTCTCCCCGGACACCGGCCACAACACCGGTTACGACTACGGCGAGAACCACATCCGCGGGTTCTCCGCGGTCCACCTCTCCGGCGTCGGCTGCGGACTCGGCGGCGATCTGCCGACCCTGCCCACCACCGGCGACGTCACCGAGACCGACTACGCCGCGTACGCGGCGGAATTCGGCCACGACGACGAGGAGGCGAGCCCCGGCTACTACCGGGTCGGCCTGAAGACCGGGATCGGCGCCGAACTCACCGCGAGCAGGCGCACCGGCGTGCAGCGCTACACCTTCCCCGCCACCGACAAGGCCAACGTCCTGCTCAACGCGGGCCAGTCGCTGCACCGCACCCTCTCCTCCGAGGTCGAGATCATCGACGACCGGACGGTACGGACCACGATCACCGGCAGCGGTTTCTGCCAGGACACCGAGCCGTACACGCTCCACACGATCACCCGCTTCGACCGCCCGTTCACCACCTTTGGCACCTGGCACGGCGACACCGTCACCGAAGGATCCAGGGCGTCCTCGGCCGAAGGCGCCCGCAACGGCGCCTGGCTGCGCTTCGACACCACGAAGGACCGCACCGTCGAGGCCACCACCGCCCTGAGCTACGTCGACGCCCGGGGCGCCGCGCTCAACCTCCGGGCCGAGGGCGGCCGCGACTTCGACCGGGTCCGCGACGCAGCCCGGCAGCTCTGGGAGCAACGCCTCGAAGGCGTACGGGTGCGGGGCGGGAGCGAACACCTGCGCCGTACCTTCTACTCCTCGCTCTACCGCTCCTTCCTCGCCCCCAACACCGGCAGCGACGTCGACGGCCACTACACCGGCTGGGACCAGAAGATCCACCGGGCCGTCACCGCCGACGGGGCCTTCACCTACTACCAGAACTGGTCGCTCTGGGACACCTACCGTACCCAGGCCCAGCTCCTCTCCCTCCTCGCCCCGCGCGAATCGCGCGACATGGCGCTCTCGGTACTGCGCATCGACGCCGAGAGCGGCTGGCTCCCCAAGTGGGGCCACGGCACGGTCGAGACCAACATCATGACCGGCGACCCCGTCACCCCCTTCCTCACCAACGCCTACCAGCAGGGACTGCTGAAGGGGCACGAGGAGGAGGCGTACCGCGCGCTGCGGAAGAACGCCGACGGGGTGCCGCCCGCCGACTCCGCACCGGTCGGCCGCGAGGCCAATGTCCCGTACCTGAAGGACGGGTTCGTCCCGTACATCAAGGGCCGCCCGCACGCCAAGCCCGGCGACTCGGACTACGACCACGGCGCCTCCGCCACCCTGGAGTACGCGCTGTCCGACGCGATGCTCGCGGAGATGGCCCGCGACCTCGGCCACGACGCCGACGCGAAGCGGTACGCGGAACGCGCCCGGAACTACCGGAAGATCTTCGACCCCTCGACGGGCTTCTTCCGCGCCCGCGACGCCGCCGGGGCGTTCACCGGCCCCGCCGACCCGGCCCGGAGCGAAGGGTTCCACGAGGGCACGTCCTGGCAGTACCAGTGGCTCGTACCGCAGGACCTGCCCGGCATGATCGGCCTGATCGGCGGGAAGGACGCCGCCGACCGGCGGCTCGACTCCTTCTTCGCGTACGACGAACTGCTCGCCGACCCCGCCGGGACCGCCCGCGAGGTGTGGGTCAACGGCCCCTACGACTACTACAACGCCGACAAGTACAACCCGCAGAACGAGCCCGACCTGATAGCCCCGTACACCTATCTCTCCACCGGCCGGCCGTGGAAGACCACCGACGTGGTGCACGCGGCCCTGACCCTGTTCACCGACACCCCGACCGGCATGACGGGCAACGACGACCTCGGCACCATGTCCGCCTGGATGGTACTGTCCGCCATCGGCGTCTTCCCGGTCCAGCCAGGCACCGACACCTGGGGGCTGTCCACGCCCGTCTTCGAGCGCGTGGACATCGCGCTCGACCGCCGCCACTACCCGCACGGGTCGTTCACGGTCACCGCGCCCGGCACCTCGGCCACCGACCGCTACATCCGGTCGGCCCGGCTCGACGGCACGGCCCGCTCGCAGACCTACCTCACCACCGAGGACATCCGCTCGGCCCGCTCGCTCTCCTTCACGGTGGGCGGCGAGCCCTCGGACTGGGGCACCTCGGCCGCGGACGCGCCGCCCGCCCTGGGCTGACCGTGGTCGTGGGGCGGGCGGCGTCCCGCCCGCCCCACAGCTCAACTGCTCAGCTGGAACTCGGCCCGGATGCGTTTGCCCACCGGCACGCGCTCGGCGGTCAGCCGGTCGCACAACGCCACGACGATCTCCATGCCGTGCCCGCCGGGACGCGTCGGGTCGGGGGCGCAGAACAGCGGCAGGGCGGTGCTGCTGTCGTACACCGTGACGCTGACGCGCTCCGCGGTGCCCTCCAGCTCCAGCAGATAGGGGCCCTGGCTGTAGCGGTCCGCGTTGGTGACCAGCTCGCTCACCGCCAGCATCAGATCGCCGCGGGTGCGCTCGCCGAACACCGCGAGCCACTCGGCGGCCAGCCGGACCAGGAAACGGTCGGCCAGCGCCCGCGCCCGCGCGATGCAGCCGGGCTCGCCGGCGAACACCTCGGCGCTGTGCAGAACCTCCGTGTACCGGTCCGGGCGGGGGTGGTCGGCCGGTCGCGAGGTGACCTGTTCGTTCATGTGCTCCAGCCAGGGCGACGCGGGGATGTCCGGTGACAGCTTCTCGCCGTCCGCCTACCCGCGACGAACGGTCCCACTCCGGGGAGAACCCAGCAGTTTTCGGCCACGGCCGGATCGGCCGACCGCGCTGCCCTCCGCGCGTCGCCCGCCGCACCGGCCCGCCGGGATGTCACACGACGTCACGCGCGACGTCACGCGAACGGAGCAGCGCCCGGTGCATGGCAGACTTGACCGGGGCGTTCGGCCCGGCAGAACAGGCACGGCGGTCGGCGCCACGAGAGACGGATGACAGAGGAACGGCGATGACGGTGACAGAGGACAGCCCGGAGCTCGCTCCCGGAACCGAGGAGTTCGGTCCCGGCATCGACCCGGAGCGGCTGGCCGTCTGCCTGAGCGTGCTCGACGAACTCGACGAGCTGGAGATCGACCACCCCGACGCCATCCTCGTGCGCCGTGCCACCGCCGGGATCTACCGGACGGTGAAGCAGCGCCGCCGCCAGGAGCGCCGCGCCGCCAAGACCGCGCACGACAAGGCGGTCACCGAGGCCACCGCGACCGGCTCGGCCGACCGGATCGACGACGAGACCCAGGGCGTCCTGCCCTCCTCGTCCACCCGCGGCGAGATCGCGGGGGTGCTCCAGCGCCCCCGCTCCTGCTACATCTGCAAGACCCGGTACGTCGAGGTGGACGCGTTCTACCACCAGCTCTGCCAGTCGTGCGCGCAGGAGAACCGTGCGCGCCGCGACGCCCGCACCGACCTCACGGGCCGGCGCGCGCTGCTGACCGGCGGCCGGGCGAAGATCGGCATGTACATCGCGCTGCGACTGCTGCGCGACGGCGCGCACACCACCATCACCACCCGCTTCCCCAACGACGCGATCCGCCGCTTCAAGGCGATGCCGGACAGCGACGAGTGGATCCACCGGCTGAAGATCGTCGGCATCGACCTGCGCGACCCCGCCCAGGTCGTCGCGCTCGCCGACTCGGTGGCGGCCGAGGGGCCGCTGGACATCCTGATCAACAACGCGGCACAGACCGTGCGCCGCTCCGCGAACGCGTACAGCGAGCTGGTCAACGCCGAGTCCGCACCGCTCCCGGCGGGCGAGCTGCCCGCGTCGGAGGTCATCGGCACCTTCGGCAGCGGCACCGTCGACCGGGTCGCCGCGCTCCCGGCCGCCCGCAAGGAGGGCCTGAGCGCGCAGGACGTCACCGAGCTCGCCCTGGTCACCGGCTCCGCCTCGCTGGAGCGGATCGCCGCCGGAACGGCGATCGACGCGGGCGGCCTCGTCCCCGACCTGCACCACACCAACAGCTGGATCCAGACCGTCGAGGAGGTCGAGCCGATCGAGCTGCTGGAGGTCCAGCTCTGCAACTCCACCGCCCCGTTCATCCTGATCAGCAGGTTGCGCCCGGCGATGGCGGCGACCGCGGCCGAGCGCGCCTACGTGGTCAACGTCTCCGCGATGGAGGGCGTGTTCAGCCGCGGCTACAAGGGAGCGGGGCACCCGCACACCAACATGGCCAAGGCCGCGCTGAACATGCTCACCCGCACCAGCGCCCAGGAGATGTTCGAGAAGGACCGCATCCTGATGACGGCCGTCGACACCGGCTGGATCACCGACGAGCGCCCGCACCCCGACAAGATCCGCCTCGCCGAGGAGGGCTTCCACGCCCCGCTCGACCTGGTCGACGGCGCCGCCCGCGTCTACGACCCGATCGTGCGCGGCGAGGCGGGCGAGGACCTGTACGGCTGCTTCCTCAAGGACTACGCGCCCGCCAACTGGTAGCCGTCGGGCGGCGCGGTGCCGCGCGAGCCGCCGTGGACCCGGCCGGGACGCATTCCTGGCCGGGTCTTTCCGACACAAGGTGGCTGAAAGTGACCATTGGCACACATTCCATCGAGCGCAACGGCGCTCATTTGGTTACTCTGGTGTGAACGGATGTAATCGAGGAGTCCACAAACTCTCCTCGACTGTCCTGGGGCAGGCTTGTCAACCAAGTCGCCGTCCCGCCCCTGTACCCGGCGCCACCGCGACCGAACTGTTCTTGCCCCTGCCCCCACGAGCGGCCGATTTCCCGGTGATGAGGCCGGAGTGTCGGCGACGCGCGGGGCCATGCGACACAAAGGAGTGCGCGGTGCCGACACCGGAACTGACGAAGCACGAGAAACGACCCGTCGAACGGCACGGAGAGCGGGCCCGCAGGCCCGAGAAGCTCCGGAACATCGAGGTCTGGGCCAGGTCCGCCCCGATCCGGCTGGCCGGCTACGAGGACGACCTCGCCGAGCCGCACATCCTGCCCGGCATCGACTGACACCGTTCCACGGGCCTGCGCCCGAACCTCCGGGCTCCGGCCCCGCGCCACGCGGGCCGGAGCCCGGACGTTCGGGGCCTTCCCGGTCCGCCCCGTGCCGGGCGGCGCATCCTGAGGTCAGGACCGCCGGACCGGACCGGTCCGGGCGGGGCCCAGCGAGGCCGGGGGCATGAACTCCCGCACGTGGGTCCGGTGCCACCAGCACCCGGTGGCCCGCAGCTCGCGCCAGGTGGTGTACCGGTAGCGGTACAGCCGGGCCCGGACGTGGGCGGGCGGGGCGTCGGGGAAGGGATTGTGGCGCAGCAGCCGCAGCGTGTCCCGGTCGTTCTCCAGCAGCCGTGCCACGAACGGACCGAACCAGGGACGGGCGTACGCGGGGGAGAGCGCCGCGAACCACATCAGCCAGTCGAGCCGCAGATGGTACGGGGCGAACTGGCGGGGCAGCCGGCGCGGATCGCCCGGCTTGCCGCGGAAGCCGTACTCCTGCCAGCGGGTGCCCTCGTGGAGCACCCGCTCGTCCGTGCCCTCGACCACCACCTCCAGCCGGACCCGGCTGATGCTGCCGAAGGCGCCGTAGGTGTTGACCAGGTGCAGCGGGTCGAACGAGCGGTTCATCACCTGACGGCGGGAGACGAGATTGCGCGCCGGGCGGTAGCTGAGAAGGACGACCAGCGCGGTGACCGCGATGACGACGGCCTCGTACCAGAGCGGCGGTGCCGACTGTGTGGGCGTCCGGACGAACGGGGACCAGTCGACGGCGGACAGGGCGAGGGTGATGGTCAGCCAGTTCAGCCAGGCGAAGTTCCCCGAGAGCACCAGCCACAGCTGGGTGACGATCATCAGCCCGGCGGCGGCGCCCGCCACCGGCTGCGGGGTGAACAGAAGCACCGGCACCAGGAGCTGGGTGACGTGGTTGGCAGCCACCTCGGCCCGGTGGAGGGGCTTCGGCAGCCGGTGGAAGAACCAGCTCAGCGGCCCCGGCATCGGCTGGGTCTCGTGGTGGAAGTACAGGCAGGTCAGCTTGCGCCAGCAGGTGTCGCCCCGGATCTTGATCAGCCCGGCGCCGAACTCCACCCGGAACAGCACCCAGCGCAACAGCCACAGCACCAGTACCGGCGGGGCCGTGTGCCCACTGCCGAGGAAGACGGCGAGGAAACCGGTCTCCAGCAGCAGCGACTCCCAGCCGAAGCCGTACCAGGTCTGGCCGACCTGGACGATCGAGAGGTAGAGGGCCCACGGCAGCGCCCACAGCAGCATCGCCGCCCAGAGCGGAACGTACGAGTCCACGCCCGCGAGCAGGGCGACCGCGAGCGCGCAGCCGATCCGGGCGACGAGGGCGAAGAAGCGGTCGGAGTAGTGGAGCCGGAAGAGCCCGGGGCCCTCGCGCCAGTCCGTGCGTCGCAGGAACTCGGGCACCGGCAGCATGCCGCGTTCGCCGATCAGGGCCCGGAACTGGAGCGCGGCGGTGAGGAAGGCGAACAGGTAGACACCGGCGAGAGCCCGCTGGAAGATCAGCCGGCTGAGCCAGTACCCGTCCGCGGTGAACCACTCCATCACTTCCAGTATCGGCCCGGTACCCCGCCCCGGCCCCGGTTCCGCCCGCCGCGCCCCGGCCTTCAGCTCCGCCCGCCGCCTCCACCGGCCACGACACGGCGGAGCGTGGTGCCGAGCCGCCGGGCGTACCACCGCTGGAGCACCGGGACGACGGGGCCCGCCAGCCGGGTGTACCAGGCGGCCGGGCGGCTGAACGCCAGGACGGTGAACCACACCGTGCCGTCGTCCGCCAGCTCCACCACGAAGGACTCCTCCCCGCATTCCGGGTGCCGGGTCTCGGTCCCGTAGGCGAACCCGATGCGGTCCTGCTCGTACGCGGCCCAGACGACCCGGCAGGGGGCGGTGAACCGGAGCGGGCCGATGCCCAGCGACACCTGGACGTGCACCCCGGCCTCGGCGCGGTCCGCCGACGCGCGGACCCGGGCCCCGCCGGCGCGGTGCATGCGCCATTCGGTGACCGCCGCGCCCGCCGCCTCGAAATCGGCCCGGCCGCGCCCGATCCGGGCCCGGTGGTGGAGGTGGTGGTAGCCGTCGGGGAGCGGGCCGAGGCGGGTGGCGCCGACCTCGGAGTAGGTGAGGGTGCTCATGCGGTCCTGCTTTCGTGGTCGGTGCCGGTACGGAGCCGCTGCCAGGCCAGCAGCGAGCAGAGTGCGAAGCCCAGGGCGTTGCCGAGGCCGTGGGTGGCGGCCATCCAGGTCAGCGTGGGGTGCGGGAGCCCGGTGGCCTCGCCGAGCGCCCAGCTCAGGGCGAGCACCATGGTGACGGCGAGTACGGCGGACGAGACGGCGAGCAGCGCCCGGGTGGTCCGGTCCCGCTGCCCGGTGCGGACCGACCGCCAGGTGAGGAGGGCGACGGCCCACATCCCCGCGGTCAGGACGACGGCGCCGGCCAGCTCGGCCCGGTCCCCGATGAAGTACCCGATCAGGACGAGCAGGGTGCCCAGCGGAACGCTCAGCGCGGCGAACCTCCCCGCGGGGCCGTCGGCGGTCCGGCAGACCAGCCCCGCGACCAGCGCGGCGGCGAACCCGGCGAAGTGGAAGTGCGGCACGGTCAGCGCGAGGATGTCGAGCCCGAAGCCGAAGAGCGTGTGTCCCGAGCGTTCGGCGACCAGGGCGGTGGCGGCGATCGACGGGGTGACCAGCGCGGTGAGCAGGGCGATCTCGGCGGGCGCCACGGCAGAGGCTCCGGACGTCGAGAGATTGCGGAGCAGTCGGGGCGGGGCGTGCAGGGCGAGGAGCACGGTGCCGAGCGCGTAACAGACCGCCAGGACGGTGGCGGCCGTGCCGCGCGGCAGCCACAGGGCGACGGCGCCGGGGACGGCGAAGAGCGGCCACAGCCGCCGCATCCGGTCCAGCTCGGGCGCGGCGGTCAGCCGCAGCCCCACGGGGACCACCACCAGCATGCCCAGCATCACGATCGAACCGACCAGCACCGACACGGCCACCCCCTGACTTGAACGTGTTCAACTCTGCTCGGCGCCGACTCTACGAGCTTTCTTGAACGTGTTCAAGAAGGGGGTGGGGCGGGAACGGGTCGCGCGGAGGGCAGGGGAGGGGGAGGGCGATCCGAGGGGTGGCGTCGGAGGGGGCCGTGGCGCCGTACGGCTGTTCCGGCGACGGGTGGCGTCCGGCGCCGGACCTCACAGGGCTCCCCGGCGCCACTCCCGTACCAGCAGACAACCGAGGTAGCCGCCGCCGACGGCCATGGTGTAGATGCCGACGGGGAGGTTGTCGAAGAGCGGCAGCTGCTGGGCGCACAGGTCCGCGAGCACCAGCAGCAGCGCGCCGGTCAGGGCCGAAAGCGCCAGGTGCGGGCCGGAGAGCCGGGTGATCCGCTTGGCGACCTGCGGGGCCGTCAGCGCGATGAACGCGATGGGACCGGCGACACCGACGGCGGCTGCCGAGAGCACGATCGCCAGCACGACGCCGGCCGTCTTCGTGCGGCGGGGATCGGCGCCGAGCGCGCCCGCGATGTCGTCGCCCATCTCCCCGATGTCCAGCCGCCGCGAGAGCAGCGCGGTGAGCGGTGCCACGACCAGCAGCACCAGCCAGATCGTGGTGGCGTCCTCCCACGACCGCGCCGACAGGCTGCCGTTGACGTAGGCGGTGAGGACGGCGGCCCGGTCCCGCTCCATGGCGTAGACGACGTACTGGGTGATCGCGGTGCCGATCGCGGCGACCCCGATGCCCGCGACGACGAGCCGGGCCGGGTTGCGGAATCCGGTCCCGGTCGACACGTGGACCAGTGCCATGGCGAGGACGGCGCCGAGCAGCGAGCCGAGCGCCACCGGCACCGTGTCCGGGAACAGCAGCGCGGTGATCGCGGCGCCCGCGCCGGCGCCGGACGCCAGCCCGATCACATCGGGGCTGCCGAGCGGATTTCGGGTGACGGACTGGAACAGGGCGCCGGAGAGCCCGAGCGCCGCACCGGTGCCCGTGGCCACCGTCAGCCGGGGGCCGCGCAGCCGCTCGATGACGAACGCGTTCTTGCCCTCGGCCCCACCGGTCACCGCCCCGGCCAGCTCGGCGAGCGGAATGCCGAGCCGCCCGAGCGACAGCGTGGCGACGGCGCCCGCCACCAGCAGCACCAGCAGCGCGAGCGCCGTCAGCACGGACACCCGCCGGACCGGCAGGGCCACCCTCCCGCCGACCCGCAGGATCTTCCTGGGCGATGCGGTGCGGACCGCGGCCTGATGCGACGTCATGTGCTGCCCCTCATCCTGCGTACGGCGACGAGCAGTGCGGGCGCCCCGATGAACGCGGTCACGACACCGACCATCAGTTCCTGCGGGCGCATGGCCACCCGGCCCACGACATCCGCGAGGAGCAGCAGCGCCGGACCCACCAGCGCCGAGAGAAGGATCTGCATGCGGAAGTCGACGCCGACCACGGCCCGCACCACGTGCGGCACGGCCAGGCCGACGAAGGCGACCGGACCGACCGCCGCCGTCGCCGCCGCGCTCAGCAGGGTGGCCGCGAGCAGCCCGACCGCCCGCACCAGTGCCGGATTCGCGCCCAGGGACGCCGCCGTCGAGTCGCCGAGCGCGAGCGCGTTGAGGCCGGGCCCCAGCACGGCGGCGGTCACCAGACCGGTCACCGCGAACGGCAGGACCGACCACAGGACGTCGAAGTCCCGGCCGCCGAGCGCCCCGACGACCCAGTACCGGTAGCTGTCGAAGACCTGCGGCCGGCTCAGCGTCACGGCCTGGACGAACGCGGTGAGCACGGCGGAGAGCACCGCGCCGGCGAGCACGAGCCGGACGAGGCCGCCGCCCGAGCCCGCGGAGCCGATCGCATGGACGAGCAGACCCGCGAGCAGCGCGCCGGGCAGCGCCCACCACATGGTCTCCGTACTGCCCGAGGCCCCCAGGAACGCCGTCGCGGCGACGATGCTCGCGGACGCGCCCGCGTTGATCCCGAGGAGACCGGGATCGGCCAGCGGATTGCGGGACACCCCCTGCATGAGGGTGCCCGCGACGGCGAGGCAGAGACCGGCCAGCACACCGAGCGCGGTCCGTGGACAGCGGCTCTCGACGACGGTGGTGACATCCGGGTCGGCGGCGCCGGACAGGACGTCCAGCACATCGCCGAACGAGGTGGTGCGGCTGCCGAACACGACGCTCGCGAGCACGGCGAGCGCGAGGAGGACGGCTGCGAGGAGGACGGAGAACACCCGCCGGGTGGTGCCGGCACCGCCCGGCGGTGCGTGCGTGGTGGTGGTGGCCATGGGTGCGGGATTCGGCCTCAGCCCTTGTCGGCGGCCGCGACGGCCTTGTCGATCAGCGGCAGGTAACGGTCGATCACCCACGGCACGGTGAGCGGGTTGATGATCGAGGAGGCGGTGACGAAGGAGTTGTCCTTGCCGGCCACCACGGCGCCGCTCCTGACCGCGGGGATCGCCGCGTACAGCGGCTGCGCCTCGATCTCCTTGCGGGACTTGTCGTCCGTGTAGAAGGTGAAGACCAGATCGCTGTTCTTCAGCTTCTCGGCGTTCTCCAGGCCGATGAGCGCGGAGTCGGTGCCCTTGGTCTCCTCGAAGGTGTTCACCACCGGGTCGACGGTGAGGCCGAGCGAGGAGACCATCTTGACGCGCTGCTCGTCGGGCTTGAACACCCCGAGGGTGCCGGGGCCGGTGTTGTAGATGTACGAGAACGTGTGCTTCTTGTAGTTCGGCCGGGTCGCCGCCGCGTCGGCCAGCTGCTTCTCGACCTTCGAGGTGAGGTTCTTCCCCTCGTCGGGCTGCCCCAGCGCCTTGGCGACGATCTCGATCTGCTGGTCCCAGTCCGTGCTCCACGGCAGGTCCGGGTAGGCGACGGTGGGGGCGATGTCCTTGAGGATGTCGTAGTCCTTCTGCGTGATCCCGGACCACGGAGCGAGGATGACGTCCGGCTCCAGCTCGGTGATGGCCTCGAAGTCGATGTCCTCACCGCCCGTGAACTGGGTCGGCAGCTTGTCGCCGGACTTCTTCACCGCCTCGTGGATCCAGGGCAGGTAGCCCGTCTTGTCGCTTCCCCACTCGTACTTCTCGATGCCCACCGGGGTGTGGCCGAGCGCGATGGCGGTCTCGGCCGATCCCTGGCCGAGGGTGACGACCCGTTCGGGCCGCTCCTCGATCTCCGCCGTGCCGAGCGCGCTCTTGATGGAGACGGGGAACGCTCCGCCGCTCTTCCCGGCCGTGCCGGAGTCCTTCTTGTCCCCGTCGCCCGACGAGCAGCCACCGAGGGCGAGAACGAGGGCCGTGGCGACGGCAGTTGCGGCGAACGTCCGGCGACGCGCGCGGGTGAACCGGGACATGGAGGTTCCTCAGGTTTGGCGGATGGAACGACAGCTCCCCGTGCCGGCGAGCGGGGTCGTCGGCACGGCGACCACAGCCGGAACGCGCAGGGCACGTCCGATGCGGATCGCGAGTAGTTAGGTAAGCCTAAGCTAAGTCTTTGGGTGACGACAACCGGCCCCCGGTGGCGCTCGGGGGTGCCGGCGGGGGCCGAGGGATGCCCTCTTTGGTCCAGACCTATTGACGGAAGGTCTGGACCTCTTTAGCGTGTGACGCGCCGTGAGGTGCAGGGCTTCAATCCGTACAGCGTTGTCAGGGGCATGACTTTCATGTGCCCGGCGCGCCCCGTGCCGGACCGTTCCCGGGGGCGGGTGCCACCCCGGTGCCGTCCGGCGGCGACAGGAAGGGAACTGGACATGTGGGGACGGACATCGCGTCTGCTGGGGGTCGGCCTCGCGGCGGCATGCGTCGTACAACTGCTGGTGGGCGCGACGCCGAGCGCGGCGCAGGACGACACCTGCGCCGTCAAGTCGAAGCCCGCGGGCAAGGTCCTCCAGGGGTACTGGGAGAACTGGGACGGCGCGTCGAACGGCGTGCACCCGCCGCTCGGCTGGATCCCGATCACCGACAGCCGGATCACGCAGCACGGCTACAACGTGATCAACGCGGCCTTCCCGGTCATCCTGTCGGACGGCACCGTCCTGTGGGAGGACGGGATGGACTCCACGGTGAAGGTCCCGACCCCGGCCGAGATGTGCCGGGCGAAGGAGTCCGGGCTCACCACCCTGATGTCCATCGGCGGTGCGACCGCCGGCATCGACCTCAACTCCACCGCCGTCGCCGACCGGTTCGTCGAGACGATCGTGCCGATCCTCAAGAAGTACAACTTCGACGGCATCGACATCGACATCGAGACCGGCCTGAGCGGCAGCGGCAACATCAACCAGCTGTCGGCCTCGCAGGCCAACCTGATCCGCATCATCGACGGCGTGCTCGAACGGATGCCGTCGAACTTCGGCCTGACGATGGCTCCGGAGACGGCCTACGTCACCGGCGGGAGCATCGTGTACGGCTCGATCTGGGGCGCGTACCTGCCCATCGTGAAGAAGTACGCGGACAACGGCCGTCTGTGGTGGCTGAACATGCAGTACTACAACGGCAGCATGTACGGCTGCTCCGGCGACTCGTACTCCGCCGGTACGGTCGAGGGATTCACGAAGCAGACGGACTGCCTGGACAAGGGCCTCGTCGTCCAGGGCACCACGATCAGGGTCCCGTACGACAAGCAGGTGCCGGGGCTGCCGGCCCAACCGGGTGCGGGTGGCGGCCACATGACGACCGGTCAGGTCTCACAGGCCTGGAACCACTACGGCAACGGCCTCAAGGGCCTGATGACCTGGTCGCTCAACTGGGACGGCTCGAAGGGCTGGACCTTCGGGGACAACGTCAGGTCGCTCCAGGGGCGCTGAGACGGCGAAACCGCCCCGCCCCCGGGAGAGTCTCCCGGGGGCGGGGCGGAATTGACCTGCGGTGCGGCGCGCGGGTCAGTCGCGGGGCTCGGAGGCGTCCAGCATGGCCTCGCGCTCCACGACCTTGATCCGTTCGCGGCCCTGCTCCGCGCCCAGGGCCTGCTCGTGCGCGTCCAGGCGGTGCCAGCCCTCACGGGTGGTGTAGCGGATGCCGCGCTCCTCCAGGAAGGCGGTGACGGCCTCCGGCTCGGGCCGGACGGGGGCGGGCAGCCGGCCCTCGGCCCGGTCCTCCAGGAGGCAGGCCACCGTCTCGTTGGCGTCGCCCTTGGTGTGGCCGATGAGGCCGACCGGACCGCGCTTGATCCAGCCCGTGACGTACACCGAGGTCATGTGCTCCCCGCCGGTCACGACCCGTCCGGCGGCGTGCGGGACGGTGCCGGAGACCACGTCGAACGGGAGCTTCGGCAGTTCCTGCGAGTAGTAGCCGACCGCGCGGTAGACGCTCTGCACGTCCCAGTCGGTGAAGGTGCCGGTGCCCTTGACGTTGCCGGTGCCGTCCAGCTCGGTCCGCTCGGTGCGCAGGCCGACGACCCGGCCGTCCTCGCCGAGGATCTCCACCGGGGACTCGAAGAAGTGCAGGAACAGCTTGTGCGGCCGGTCGCCGACGTCGCGGATGGCCCAGTTCTCCAGCGTGGAGGCGACCATGTTGGCCTGCTTGTTGCCCCGCCGGGTCTCGATCGAGCCCGCGTCGTAGTCGATGTCCTCGGGGTTGACGATGACCTCGATGTTCGGCGAGTGGTCCAGCTCCCGCAGCTCCATCGGGCTGAACTTGGCCTGCGCCGGACCGCGGCGCCCGAAGACGTGCACCTCCAGGGCCTTGTTGGCCTTGAGGCCCTCGTAGACGTTGGCGGGGATCTCGGTCGGCAGCAGCTCGTCCGCCGTCTTGGCGAGGATGCGCGCCACGTCCAGGGCCACGTTGCCCACACCGAGCACGGCGACCTTCTCGGCCTCCAGGGGCCAGGTGCGCGCCACGTCGGGGTGGCCGTCGTACCAGGAGACGAAGTCGGCGGCGCCGTGGGAGCCCTCCAGGGTGTGGCCGGGGATGTCGAGCGCACGGTCCGCGTCGGCGCCGGTGGAGAAGATCACCGCGTCGTAGAACGACCGCAGGTCGTCCAGGCCGATGTCGTTGGGGTAGTCGACATTGCCGAAGAGCCGCAGCTGCGGCTTGTCGAGGACCTGGTGGAGTGCCTGGACGATGCCCTTGATCCGGGGGTGGTCCGGGGCCACTCCGTAGCGGATCAGGCCGAAGGGGGCGGGCATCCGCTCGAACAGGTCGATCGAAACACCCGGGTCCTGGGCGGCCTCGGATTTCAGCAGCGCGTCCGCTGCGTAGATGCCGGCGGGGCCGGCTCCGACTATGGCGACGCGGACGGGGCGGGTCATGGAGGTGCTGGTCCTTAGAACGAGCCGATGCGGACGGTGAGGCGCAGGGTAAAGGTAAGGCTGGACTTACCGCGCTTCACGGACACCGTATCCGTTACCCGTCCGTCACCCCGGCGTGGTTCGTTCTGCGAGACGTCCGGTCTCGTGGCGTCGGTCACTCGGGCTCCGGGGCTTTCCCGGGGCGCCGGACTCGCTCTCCTGCGTGCAGTTCGCTCGAAGAATCGGGCAAATGATGGCAGAGTGACCCACATGGATGATCGGGTAGCGGGTGCCCTGTCACTCCCGGACGACTGGCCCGCCCACCCGGATCTCAGCCTCGCCCTGAACCGTATGGGCAGCTTCGACTGGGACCTCGACAGTGGCCTGATGCACATGGACCGGCCCGCCCTCGACGTGTTCGACCTGCGGGCCGAGGAGTACGACGACCGGCCGGAGTCGCTCGGGCTCCGGGTGCCGGCGGACGAGGGCGTCCGGCTCGACGCCATGGTCTCGCAGGCCCTCAAGAGCGGGCAGACCAACTACGGTGCCTACTTCAGGCTGCGCAGGCGCGACGGCAGTCTGCGCTGGACCCACACCCAGGGCTTCATCCGGCGCGACGAGACCGGTCGCCCCCGGCGCATCATCGGCATCGTCCGCGATGCCACGCAGGAACTGGCCGACTCCACGGCCCGCCGCGGACTGGACCTGGAGCGCCGACGCCGCACCAGCCTGGTGGACGGCGCCACGGCCGCGCTGGCCCACGCCCGCACCGTCCGGGACGTCATCGCCGTACTGAAGAACTCCCAGGGCCTGGCGCACCTCGGGGCGACCAGCCTGGTCATGGGGCTGATCGAGGCCGGGCGCATCCATCTGGTGGCCGACGGGCCGGAGGACTCGTTCGTGCCCGGCACCCGTTACACCCGGACGGACGAGCAGTACCCGATGAGCGAGGTCGTGCGCACGCTCTCGCCCCGCTTCATCGAGTCCGCCACCGACTTCGCCACCTCGTACCCGATCCTGTGGCCCCACATCAGTCACCTCGGCATCACCTCCGCCGCCTATCTGCCGCTGATCGCCCAGGCCCGGCCCATCGGTGCGCTCGGCCTGCTCTACAGTGACAAGGCCGGCTTCACCGGTGACGAACGCAATCTGCTGGTCGCGCTCGGCAGCTCCATCGCGCAGAGCCTGCAGCGGGCCATGCTCTACGAGCAGGAGCACGACCTCGCCGAGGGCCTCCAGCAGGCCATGCTGCCGCGCCGCATCCCGGAGGTGCCGGGCGCACAGGTCGCCGTCCGGTACCGCTCGGCCCGGATGGGCCGGGACATCGGGGGCGACTGGTACGACGTCATCCAGCTCCCCGGCGGCCGGGTCGGGGCCGTCATCGGAGACGTGCAGGGCCACGACACCCACGCCGCGGCCGTCATGGGGCAGCTGCGCATCGTGCTGCGCGCCTACGCGGCCGAGGGACACAGCCCCGCCACGGTGATGGCCCGTGCCTCCGTCTTCCTCCACGAGCTGGACACGGACCGCTTCGCGACCTGCACCTACGCCGAGGCCGACCTGACGACCGGAGTGGTGCAGCTGGTCCGGGCCGGCCACGTCGATCCGCTGGTGCGCGAGAGCGACGGGTCCTGCCGCCGGCTGCCCGTGGAGGGCGGGCTGCCGCTGGGGCTCTCCGCCGAGTTCGGGCGGCTCGAATACCCGGTGAGCACGGTGGATCTGGACCCCGGACAGACCCTGGTGATGTTCACCGACGGCCTGGTGGAGCTGCCCGGCGCCGATCTCGACGAGGGCATGCAGCTGCTGACCGCCCTGGTGCGCAACGGCCCGCAGGACCTCCAGAAGCTGGCCGACCGGCTCTGCGAGGAGGTCGACGAGCGCCGGGGCGAGGACGACGTGGCGGTGCTGCTGCTGCGCCGCAAGGTGGCCCACGCGCCCCAGCCGGGCGGCCGGCTCCAGCAGCACGTCGCGCAGAGCGACCCGGAGGCGCTGAGCTCGGCACGGCACATGATCCGGGCCGCGGTACGGGCCTGGGGCGCCAAGGAGCGGGCCGACGACGTCGAACTGGCCGCCGACGAGCTGATCACCAACGCGCTGATGCACACCGACGGCGGGGCGATCGTCACGATCCGGGTGCTCACCGGCCCCGAGCGGCGTCTGCGGGTCGATGTCGAGGACCGGTCCAGCGCGTTGCCCAGGCGCCGGGATGCGGGGGAGGCCGGGGTGTCCGGGCGGGGGCTGATGCTGGTGGACCGGCTGGCGGACCTGTGGGGCGTGGAGTCGCGGGGGAGCGGCAAGTGCGTCTGGTGCGAATTCGTCATGCCGGTGCAGGAGTGACGGGGAGGGCGGCGGGCCGCCCGGCCCGGACCTCGTCGGCGGTTGTCGGAAAGAGACCGATCCCTACTCGGCGGTAACGGAAAGTGACATGTCTGTGCTTGACCGTGACCATGTGCGAGCGATTGACTGCGGCTTTGTCAGTATTTGTCTTCGATGACATGAGGACCCGTGGGAACTGAGCTGCTGGCACCCCTCGATCTGGCCTTCTGGCACCTCGAATCCGATGCCCACCCGATGCACCTCGGCGCGCTCGCCGTCTTCTCCCCGGCGCCCGGCCCGGCGCACGGCGCCGGTGCGGACGGGGTGCTGGAACTGCTGGGCGCCCGCGCCGCCGCCATTCCCCGGCTGCGGATGCGGGTGCGGGACGTGCTGCTGCCCGTCGGCGGTGCCGCCTGGTTCGTGGACAAGGACTTCGACGTGCGCCGGCACGTCGAACGGGTCCGGCTGGCCGGGGCGGAGGCGCGGGACGAGGGCGGCGGTTTCATGGCGGCCGCCACCCGGCTCGCCGGCGAGCTGATGGAGCGCCCGCTCGAACGGGGACTGCCGCCCTGGCAGATGTATGTGATCGGCGGCTGCGGCGACGGCCCCTTCGCGGTCCTCGTCAAGCTCCACCACGCGCTGGCCGACGGAATGCGCGCGGTCGCCATCGGCGCCGGGATCTTCGACGAGATCGCCTCCGCGGCCGGCCGCCCGCGCGGCGGCATGCCCGCCCGCCGGGCACGTGCCGTCCCGCCCCGCTCCTGGATGCCGGGCCCGCGCCAGGTCGCCGGGCTCGCGCTGGGCCGGATCGAGGACCTCGGACGGGCGTTCGGGGTGGGCGCCTCCATGGTGCGGGCCAGCCGTCTCGACCCGCGCGGGGCGCCCGCGCTCACCGCGAGCTCCAGCGGCACCCGGCGACTGGCCACCGCGGATCTGGACCTCGATGCCGTCCGGCGCGTCCGCCGCGCCGCCGGCGGCACGACCAACGACGTCCTGCTCGCGGTCGTCGCCGGTGCGCTCCGCCGCTGGATGCGGGAGCGCGGCGAGCAACCGCCCGAGGAGGACCCGCGCGCCCTGGTGCCGGTCTCCCGCCGCCGTCCGGGGCAGGCCGCCGCGACCGGGAACAAGCTCTCCGGCTATCTGCTCGAACTCCCGGTCCGCGAGCCCGACCCGTGGCAGCGGCTCCACGAGGTCCGCACGGCCATGGACCGCAACAAGGCCGCGGGCCCCCTCAAGGGCGCCGGAGCGGTCGCCGTGCTCGCCGACCAGCTGCCCCTGCTGGCCCACCGCTTCGGGGCGCCCATTGCCGGGAACGCGGCCAGGATGCTCTTCGACGTCCTGGTCACCAGCGTGCCCCTGCCGCGCTCGGCCCTCTCGCTCGGCGGCTGCCCACTGCGCGCCGTCTACCCGATGGCGCCGCTGGCCCGCGGGCAGTCCCTCGCCGTCGCGCTGTCCACGTACGGCGGCCGGGTGCGGGTCGGGCTGGTGGCGGACGGCAAGGCGCTGCCCGATCTGGAGCGGCTGGCGCACTGCGCCGACGAGGAGGTGGCCGAGCTGCTCGCCCTGCTGCCGCGGGAGTGAACGGGCCCCTGTCTGCGGACCCGCAGGGCTCCCGCGCCCTCGGGGCCGGGGGCCCGCATCCGTCGCCTGCCGCCCCCCGACGTTGCTTCTCGACCGCCGGCTGCCGACCGTCGGTTCTCGACCGCGCGACTGTTATAGATCGGACAGATTCCCGAGCAAGGGCTGCGATCCATGGCATCGGAGGTGTTGACGCGGCCAAGTGATCCGATGAATATTCGCTGTGTGCACGAAGCGATCATCGGGGAGGGCGGCGGAAGCATGCGGCGCAACAGGCTGGGGAACAGCGCGGTCGAGGTCACCGAGCTGTCCTTCGGGGCGGCTGCCATCGGCAACCTCTTCACCGCGGTCGATCCCGCACGGGCCGCCGCAGCCGTCGACGCCGCCTGGGACGAGGGCGTCCGCTACTTCGACACCGCTCCGCACTACGGACTCGGCCTCTCCGAACGGCGGTTGGGCGAGGCCCTGCGCGACCGGCCCCGCGACGCGTTCGTCCTGTCCACGAAGGTGGGGCGGGTGCTCGACCCGCTGCCCCCGGGCGCCGTCGCGAAGGCCGCGGACGACGGCCTCTCCGAGGGCTTCGCCGTCCCCGCCACCCACCGCCGCCGCTGGGACTTCAGCGCCGACGGAGTGCGCCGCAGCATCGAGGACAGCCTGGAACGGCTCGGCCTCGACCGCATCGACATCGTGTACCTGCACGACCCGGACGACCACGCCGAGCCCGCCTTCCGCGAGGCTTACCCCGCGCTGGAGAAGCTGCGCGCGCAGGGCCTCGTCGGGGCCATCGGCGCCGGGATGAACCAGACGGAGATGCTGACCCGGTTCCTGCGCGACACCGACGTGGACGTGGTGCTGTGCGCCGGACGCCACACCCTCCTCGACCAGTCCGCCCTGACCGGACTGCTGCCCGAGGCGACCGCCCGGGGCCGCAGCGTGGTCGTCGGCGGGGTCTTCAACTCCGGGCTGCTCGCCGACCCGCGCCCCGGCGCCACGTACGACTACACGGCCGCGCCCCAGGCACTCCTGGACCGGGCGCTGCGCATCAAGGCCGTCACCGAGAACCACGGCGTCCCGCTGCGGGCCGCCGCCCTCCGCTACCCGCTCGCCCACCCGGCCGTCGCCGGGGTGCTCGTCGGCACCCGCTCCCCGGACGAGGTGCGCGACGCCGCCGCCCTGCTCCGCCGCGAGATCCCGGACGGCCTCTGGGACGAACTGCGCGCCGAGGGCCTGCTGACCGAGAACGGACACTGACATGAGAATCGCCCTGCACACCAAGGTCCGCGCCGACCGTGTCGAGGAGTACGAGGCCGCGCACCGCGAAGTCCCCGCGGAGCTGACCGAGGCGATCCGCGCGGCGGGAGCCACCTCCTGGACGATCTGGCGCAGCGGCACCGACCTCTTCCACGTCATCGACTGCGAGGACTACGCCGCCCTCATCGCCCGGCTGGAGAAGCTCCCCGTCAACGTGGCCTGGCAGGCCCGGATGGACCGGCTGCTCGACGTCGCGCACGACTACTCCTCGGACGGCGCCGAAGCCGGCCTCCCCGTGGCCTGGGAGCTCTGACATGACCGGCCGGGAAGGGATCGTCGACGCCCACCACCACGTGTGGGACCTGTCGGTGCGCGACCAGGACTGGATCACCGGCGACGAACTCGCCCCGCTCCGGCGCGACTTCACCCTCGACGACCTGGAGCCCGAGGCGCGCGCCGCCGGGGTGCGGGCCACCGTCCTCGTCCAGACCGTCACCGTCCCCGAGGAGACGCCCGAGTTCCTGGCCCTCGCCCACGGCAGCGACCTCGTCGCGGGCGTCGTCGGCTGGTGCGACCTCACGGCGCCGGACGTCGCCGACACCCTGGCCGCGCTGCGCGAACTGCCCGGCGGCGACCGCCTCGTCGGCATCCGCCACCAGGTCCAGGGCGAACCCGACCCCGGCTGGCTGCTGCGCCCCGACGTACGGCGCGGACTGCGCGCCGTCGCCGACGCCGGGCTCGTCTACGACCTCGTCGTCCGGGCCCCCCAGCTCCCCGCCGCCGTCCGGGCCGCCGCCCTGCTGCCCGAGCTGACCTTCGTGCTCGACCACGCGGGCAAACCGCCCGTCGCCACCGGCGAACTGCGCCCCTGGGCCGACGACCTGCGGGCCCTCGCCGCCCGCCCCAACACCGTGTGCAAACTCTCCGGCCTGGTCACCGAGGCCGATGTGCGCTCCTGGACCGTGCACGACCTGCGCCCCTACGCCGACACCGTCCTCGACGCCTTCGGGCCCGACCGGCTGATGTTCGGCTCGGACTGGCCGGTGTGCCGGCTCGCGGCGACGTACCCGGAGGTCGTCGACACGGCCCGCGCCCTGATCGACGGCCTCGGGAAGGACGAGCGCGCCCGCGTCCTCGCCACCACGGCCGAACGCGTCTACGGCATCTGAGCGGGTGTTCACCGGTCCTTCCGGCGGTCGGTCTACACTCCGGCCCATGCTGCGCGTACTGGCCGTCGACGACGAAGAACCAGCCCTGGAAGAACTCCTCTACCTCCTGCGCGCCGATCCCCGCATCCGCAGCGCCGAAGGGGCCACCGGGGCCACCGAGGCGCTGCGCCGCATCGGCAGCGCCGTGGAGGCGGGCCCGGACGACCCGGCGGCCATCGACGTGGTGTTCCTGGACATCCACATGGCGGGCCTCACCGGTCTCGACGTCGCCCAGCTGCTGGCCGGCTTCGCCACGCCTCCCCTCATCGTCTTCGTCACCGCCCACGAGGGCTTCGCCGTCCAGGCGTTCGACCTGAAGGCCGTCGACTACGTACTCAAGCCCGTACGCCGGGAACGCCTGGCCGAGGCGGTGCGCCGGGCGGCCGAACAGGTCGGCGACCGGTCCGCGCCCGTCCTCGACACCGCGGGCGACCAGATACCGGTGGAACTCGGAGGAGTGATCCGGTTCATCCCGATCGACGACATCGCCTACGCCGAGGCCCAGGGCGACTACGCCCGGCTGCACACCGCGACCGGCAGCCACCTGGTCCGCGTCCCCCTCACCACGCTGGAGGAGCGCTGGCGCTCGCGCGGCTTCGTCCGCATCCACCGCCGCCACCTCGTCGCGCTGGGCCGGATCGACGAACTCCGTCTGGACGCGGGCAGCATGAGCGTGCGCATCGGCACCGCGGAACTCGTCGTCAGCCGCCGCCACACCCGCGCGCTGCGCGATCTGCTGATGCGCCGCACCGGCCGCTGACCAGGCCCTACCACGATTGGTTCCCCTTCCCACGAAGGACCGGGGCTGCGTACACTCCGGGCCCATGTCCGCAGAGCCAACACCCCGGCGCGAAGTGGTGACGGGGGAGCCCCGACGAGTGCGCCCGCTGCCGCGCTACCGCACCCAGTCGGAGATCGACGAGCAGACCGCGCTCGGCGGCGCGTACGTCCGTTCACTGATGCGCGGCCAGCTGCGCGCCGGACTCACCGCCTTCGGCGTCCTCGCCGTGGTCGTCGGGACGCTGCCGCTGGTCTTCGAGGCCCTGCACAGCTCCGCACTCGTCTGGGCCGTCCTCGGCTTCGCCGCCTACCCGCCGCTCACCCTGACCGCCTGGTGGTACGTGCGCCGGGCCGAGCGCAACGAACACGACTTCGCCCGGCTCGTGGAAGGCCGCTCCGCGCAGTGAGCCGTACGTACGCGGTGGCGGCCGTCGCCGTCGTCGTCCTCGCCACCGTCCTCGTCGGCGGTTTCGGACTCCGGATCTCCCGGACCACCTCCGACTTCTACGTCGCCTCGCGCACCGTGCGGCCCCGCCTCAACGCCGCCGCCATCAGCGGCGAGTACCTCTCCGCCGCCTCCTTCCTCGGCATCGCGGGGCTGGTCCTCGTGCACGGACCGGACATGCTCTGGTACCCGGTCGGATACACCGCCGGCTACCTGGTGCTGCTGGTCTTCGTCGCCGCGCCGCTGCGACGCTCGGGGGCGTACACCCTGCCCGACTTCGCCGAGGGGAGGCTGGAATCGCGGCAGGTGCGCAGACTGGTGAGCGTCTTCGTGGTCGCGGCGGGCTGGCTCTACCTCGTACCGCAGCTCCAGGGCGCCGGACTGACACTGAAGATCCTCACCGGGGCCCCCGGCTGGCTCGGCGACGTGCTCGTGGCGGCGGTCGTCGTCCTCGCCGTCGCCGCGGGCGGCATGCGGTCCATCACCTTCGTACAGGTCTTCCAGTACTGGCTGAAGCTGACCGCCCTGCTCGTCCCCGCGCTCTTCCTGGTGCTCGCCTGGCAGGGCGACGGACGCCCCCGCGCCACCTTCGACGAACAGCTCTCCGTCTTCCGCGCCGAACACCCGATGTACGCCACGTACGGACTGATCATCGCGACGTTCCTGGGCACCATGGGCCTGCCGCACGTCGTCGTCCGCTTCTACACCAGCCCCAACGGACGCGACGCCCGCCGCACGACGGTCGTCGTCCTCGCCCTCATCGGGGCGTTCTACCTGCTGCCCCCGGTCTACGGCGCCCTGGGCAGGCTGTACGCCCCCGAGCTGATCCGGGGCGGGGACGCGGACGCGGCCGTACTGCTGCTGCCCGGCCGGGTCGTCGGCGGCCTCGGCGGGGACCTGCTCGGCGCGCTCGTCGCGGGCGGCGCCTTCGCCGCGTTCCTGTCGACCGCCTCCGGCCTCACGATGGCCGTCGCCGGAGTCATCACCCAGGACGTGCTCCCCTCGCGCGGGGTACGGCACTTCCGGCTCGCCACCGTGCTCGCCATGTGCGTCCCGCTGGCCGGTTCGCTGCTGGTCAGCCGGGTACCGGTGGCCGACTCGGTGGCGATGGCCTTCGCCGTCTCGGCGTCCTCCTTCTGCCCGCTGCTGGTCCTCGGCATCTGGTGGCGGCGGCTCACCCCGCCCGGGGCGATCGCCGGACTGCTGCTCGGCGGCGGCTCCGCGTTCCTGTCCGTCACCATCACCGTCAGCGGCGCGGTGCGCCCGCCGGGCTGGGCGCACGCCCTGCTCGCCTGGCCCGCCGTCTGGTCGGTGCCGGTCGGCTTCCTCGCCATGGTCCTGGTCTCCCTCGCCACCCCCGGCCGCATCCCTCCCGGCACCAACGCCGCCATGACCCGCTTCCACCTCCCGGAAACGCTGACCGCGGGGAGACACCGATGACCGGAGCCGGACACGCCGTACTCGTCCTGCTCGTGCTCCTGCTGCTCGGGGCGGCGTTCCTGCTCGGCCGCCGCACCGCCCGGCCCGTCCGCACCAGCGACGTCGGGACCCCCGTCGAGCACGCCACCTTCGAGACCCTGCACACCGCCTCGCTCGCCGCGCCGCCGCTGCGCACCGGACTCACCGAGGAGAGCGCCCGCAAGTCCGCCCGCGGGCTGCGTTCGCTGCTGGGCACCGATGCGCTCTGCCTCACCGACCGCGACCGGGTGCTCGTCTGGGACGGCACGGGCGAGCACCACGGCCGGCACGTCATGGAGCAGGTGCGCGGCCTTCTCGACAGCGGCCGGGACACCGCCTTCCACAGCGACTGCGACGACCTGGACTGCCCGCTGCGCTGGGCCGTGGCCGTACCGCTCACCGTCGACCACCGGGTGCTCGGCACCCTCGTCGCCTACGCCCCGCGCGAGTCCGCGGTGCTGGCCAGGGCCGCCGGGGAGGTGGCCCGCTGGGTCTGCGTACAGCTGGAACTCGCCGAACTGGACCGCTCCCGCACCCAGCTCATCGAGGCCGAGATCAGGGCGCTGCGGGCCCAGATCTCCCCGCACTTCATCTTCAACTCACTGGCCGCCATCGCCTCGTTCGTCCGCACCGACCCGGAACGGGCCCGCGAGCTCCTGCTGGAGTTCGCCGACTTCACCCGCTACTCGTTCCGCAGCCACGGCGACTTCACCACCCTCGCCGAGGAGCTCCACTCCATCGACCAGTACCTGGCGCTCGTACGGGCCCGCTTCGGCGAACGGCTCGCGGTCACCCTCCAGATCGCCCCCGAGGTGCTGCCCGTCGCCCTGCCGTTCCTCTGCCTCCAGCCACTGGTCGAGAACGCCGTCAAGCACGGCCTCGAAGGAGCCGCACCGCCCCGTCCGCTCGGCACCGACCGGACGGAGGAGACCCCGACCCGCATCACCATCAGCGCCTTCGACGCCGGTTCCGAGGCCGAGGTCGTCATCGAGGACGACGGCGCCGGCATGGACCCGCAACGGTTGCGCCAGATCCTGCGCGGCGAGGGCGGCCCCTCCGCCGGAATCGGACTGCTCAACGTCGACGAGCGGCTGCGCCAGGTCTACGGGGACGACTACGGGCTCGTCATCGAGACGGGCATCGGCGCCGGGATGAAGATCACGGTGCGGCTGCCGAAGTACCGTGCCGGCGTGCACGGCTCCTGACCGGCGGACGGAGCGCTCAGTGGAGATGGACCGCCAGGTGCCCGAGCGGCAGCCCCAGCTGCCAGGCCGGCGTCCACACCTGGGCGGCCTCCTCCGCGTCCGGCCCCTCGCCCAGCGGTCCCCGGGGCGGCGCACCGATCGCGTCCAGGTCGGCCGCGAGCAGCTCGGTCTCCTCCAGCCACCGCCAGGCCGCACGGGCCAGCGCCAGATCGGGATTCCCGCCGTCCGCCCCGGGGCCCGGGTCCTCGCCGAGCGCGTCGAGCCGTTCGCAGACCCAGCCGCGCCAGGCACCCCCGTACGCCGTCAGCAGCCGCAGCTCGTCCATCCGGGCGGCGGGCAGGGCGTCGGCCACCGCCTCGTCGCAGAGGAAGATGGTGAGCGCGAGCGCGTCCCGCCCCGCGCGGTACTCCAGCGTGGACGGCTCCATCAGATCACCGGTCCGCAGTATCCCGTCGGCGACGTACTCGGCGTACATCCAGGCCATCGGGACCAGCAGCCCGCCCCCACCGGTTCCGTCCTGACGTTCCGGGCGCATCCCGTCTCGCCTCTTTCCGTTTTCGCTACCGGGCTCCACGCAGCATTGAACCGGGGGAGCGTGCACCGCGTGGCCAGAAGGACAGGATCCGTCACGACCGGGTCCGTACCCGACACGAGGATGCGATGACCGCCGATCCCGGGAAGGACCCGCACGTGCGGCAGTTGCTCGGTGCCTATGTTCTCGACGCGCTCGCGCCCGGCGAGACCCGCGAGGTCTGCCGCCATCTGCAGACCTGCGACGGCTGCGCCGCCGACTACGTGCAGGTCGCGGAGGCCGTCTCGCTGCTCGCCCTGCTCGGTGAGGAGGAACTGCTGGAGTAGCCCGGAAGGTTGCGGGCGAGCTGGCGCAGCGCGTAGTAGGACCGGGACTTGACCGTGCCCGCCGGAATGCCGAGCACCTGGGCCGTCTCGTTCACGGTGAGCCCGCGGAAGTACATCTGGACGAGGACCGCGCGGTGTTCCGGGCCCAGGGCGCGCACCGCCTCGCGCACGTCGAGGGCCGAGACCGTGGCCTCTGCGGTGTCCTCCCCGTCCGCGGCCGTCTCCAGCACCACGTCGCCGATCTCGGCCGGGCGGGCCTGCCGGGAGCGGCGCGCGTCGATCGCGAGCCGCCGCGCCACGGTGAAGAGCCAGGGCCGCATCGACTCGTACGGGGCGTCGAAGGCCTCCGGATGCTGCCAGGCGCGCACCAGCGTCTCCTGGAGCAGGTCCTCGGCCCGCTGCCGGTCGCCGAAGGTCAGCCCCAGCAGGAAGCGGAAGAGCGCGGCACCGTGCTCCCGCTGGAGGTCCGCGAGGGCCCGCTCATCCGTCGTGGTGGTCATCGTGAACGCCCTTCCCGCCGAGGCCCTGCCGCTTCGCTGCCGACGGGCGTATACGAACGCATCGGGGCGCCGAGCAACAGGCGATGGGCCCCGTCGTGCGACGAGCGGTCGCACAGTGCGGCGAATGGTGCGGTGAACGGTCGGACGGTGCGATGTGTGTACGGGTGACGGCCCCGGCCCCGGCCGGTGCGCCCGGGGGCCGCACCGTCGTCGGGTGTCGTCACGGGCGGCCGGGCCGCGCTCAGGACTTCCCCGTCCCCGCGTCCCTCCCGGTCGTCCCCGCCATCTCCGACTTCCGGTACGAGTAGCCGAAGTAGACGACCATGCCGACCAGGAACCACACCGCGAACCGCGCCCAGGTCTGCCACTGGAGGAAGGTGATCAGCCAGATCGAGAACACCACCCCGAGGGCCGGGACGAACGGCATTCCGGGGGTGCGGAACGTACGCGGCAGGTCGGGCTGCTTGTAACGCAGCACGATCACGGCGATGCACACCACCACGAACGCCAGCAGGATGCCGATGTTCGTCAGCTCGGCGGCCTCGCCGATCGGCAGGAACCCGGCGATCACCGCCGAGGCCGCGCCGACGATCCAGGTCACCCGGGTCGGGACGTGCCGGGTGGGGTGGGTCTTGGCGAACCACTTCGGCAGCAGCCCGTCACGGCTCATCGAGAACCAGACCCGGGTCACCCCGAGCATGAAGGTGAACATGACGGTGAGGATGCCGATGATGGCGCCCACCGCGATCACATCGGCGATCCCGCTGAGGCCCACCGCCTTGAAGGCCGTGGAGAAACCGGACTCCGGGTCGATGTCCTCGTAGCTCTGCATCCCCGTCAGCACCAGGCACGCCGCCACGTAGAGAACCATGGAGACGGCGAGGGAGTACAGGATCGCCTTCGGCATGTGGCGCTGGGCGTCCTTGGACTCCTCGGCGGCCGTCGACATGGCGTCGTACCCGAACACCGCGAAGAACACCGTGGCCGCACCCGTGAAGGCGCCGCTCACCCCGAACGGGAAGAACGGGTGGTAATTGGCGGTGTTGATGTGGAAGACGCCCACGCCGATGACCAGCAGGACGACCAGGACCTTCAGGACCACCACGACCGTCTCGAAGCGGGCCGCGTTCTTGATGCCGAGGGTCAGCAGATACGCGACCAGCAGACAGAGCAGCGCGGCGAACAGGTCCACCTTGTGGCCGTCACCGGTGCCGGGCGCGCCCAGCATCCACTTCGGCACGTCGACTCCCAGCTCCCCGAGCAGGAAGCTGAAGTAGCCGGAGATGCCGATCGCGACCACCGCCACGATCGCGGTGTACTCCAGCAGCAGGTCCCAGCCGATGAACCAGCCCACCAGCTCGCCGAGCACCGCGTATCCGTAGGTGTACGCGGACCCGGCCTTCGGGATCAGCCCCGCGAACTCCGCGTAGCTGAACGCGGCGGCCGCGCTCGCCACACCCGCGATGAGGAACGAGAGCAGGACGGCGGGACCGGCGGTGCCGTTGGCCACCGTGCCGGCGAGGGTGAAGATGCCCGCCCCGATGATGCCGCCCACACCGATGGCGGTGAGTTGCCACAGCCCGAGCGTTCTGGCGAGCTGCGCAGTGGCTTCCCCGGCCGGGCCCCGTTCGTCGATCTGCTCGATCGGCTTGCGGCGCAGTACACCCTCGCCCACTCGGAGCCTTGCCATGAGTCACCTCGTTCACTGACGGCCGTCTCTGACGGGCGCTCATGATGACTCAGGGGGAGCTGCTGCGAAAGAAGGCGTGCCGTTTGGCGGAAGGAAGGATTCCGCAAGATTCAGGGGACCACCGTTACGGGCCAACGTCCCGCCTTCACCAGCCGGATCGCCACCGAGCCGACGAACCGGTGCCCGGCCGACTCCGACGCGCCCACCACGACGGCGTCCGCCTTCAGCTCGTTCGCCGCGGTCACGAGCCCGTTGTAGGGGTCACCGCGGGAGGTGTGGAACTCCCAGCGCACGTTCCACACGTCCTTCATCCGCCGGGTCGCCTCCCGGATCTCGCTCACCAGCCCCTCCGCGACCTCGCCGGTCGTATCGGCGACCGGTGCGCCGAGCGCCGCCCCGGCGGGCAGCACGGGCTGGACGTAGACGAGGGCGAGCATGGCTCCCTGGCGGCGGGCCAGCCCTGCCGCGTAGGCCGCGGCACGCATGGAGGACTCGGACCCGTCGATGCCGGCGACGATCACTTTCGGTCCGTCCGTGCCACGTTCGAACTCATGAGGCTGCGGTTCTGTCACGGCAGTGAGGCTATCCGCTGTGGGGCCCCGCCCCCCGACCGGGCTGCGGCACGGCCAGGGGGGCAAAGCTGCCGGTTGCCCCACCGGCGATCCCTCCATTGGGTGCAAAAACCTCCGCCCCCGGTGTCGTCGGCCGGGACACGCCCGCCCATCGTGCGAGCTGTTGGTCATGAAAAATGATCAGAGGCTTCCGGGGCGCAGAGCGCTGCTGCGCCTGGCCACCGGACTCGGCACGGCCGCCGCCGTGCACATGATCGCCGCGGATCCGGCCGGGGCGCCGTTCCGGGAATCCGCACCGGCACGGGCCGGGGCGGCCGGACCGTCGGCGGCCCTCCGGCCCCGGCCCGCCTCGTACCGGCTCCGGCCCATGACCGCGGGCACCCCGCCCCGTTTCCGGCCCTCGGCGCCCCCGGTCCGCACCCGGCCCTTCGAGGAGCTGCCCGAGATCGGGCACGCCATGGTCCTCACCTTCGACGACGGCCCGGACCCGCTCCACACCCCGCACATCCTCGCCACGCTGCGCGAGTACGACGTCCGCGCGATGTTCTTCCTCTGCGGGGAAATGGCCAACGACAACCGGGACCTGGTGCGGGCCATCGCCGAGGACGGCCACACCATCGGCAACCACTCCTGGACCCACCCCCTGGTCACCGGGCTCTCCCGGGCGGGCGTCCGGGACGAACTCGGCCCCACCAGCGAGGTGATCGAGAAGCTCACCGGCGCCGCGCCGCTCTGGTACCGGGCGCCGTACGGGGCGTGGAACCGCGACTCCTTCGAGATCGGCGCCGCCCTGGGGATGGAGCCCATGGCCTGGACCGTCGACACCCTGGACTGGACCGAACCCGGTACCGGCACCATCGTCCGCAGGGTCCGGGAGGGGGCGGCGCCCGGCGTCGTCGTGCTCTCGCACGACGCGGGAGGCGATCGTTCGCAGAGCGTGGCGGCGCTGCGCCGGTACCTTCCCGAACTGCTCGACGAGGGCTACCGGATCACGGTGCCGCAGCGCCGCTGAACGCGTGCCGGTTCCGGGCCCGGAACGACGCCTCCCCGGCCCGGCACGCCCGTCGCCCCGGGTCCTGTCGTCCAGGACCCGGGGCGACTTTCGCTCGCACTGCCCCTGCCGTCAGTGCGAGCGGCCCTCCCGGTGGCGGCGCGCCAGGTGGACGGCACCGGTGGCCGCGGCCACCGCCAGCACCGTTCCGGCGGCGAGTTCCGCGGTGCTCGGGATGCCGTCGCCGATACCGCCCCGTACACCGGCCGGGGCGACTGTGGAACCGGTACTCGGCGCGCCGGAGGCCGCGGCGATCGTGAGGCGGGCCTTCGCCGTGGAGCCGGGTGGCGCGTTGCAGTTGAACGTCACCTCGTGGGAGGCGCCGGATCTCGCGTCCCAGTCGACCGTGGCCGCCACGGATCCACCTCCGGGAATGGTGACGGTGTCGAAAACGCCCGAGCCGGCGGTTGCGATTGTGGAGCACCCCCGGGCAGCCAGGGCGACCTGGCCTTCCGGCGCGATCACCGACGAAGTGACGGTGTATCCGGTCGCGGAGGCCGCGCCCCCCGACGACGCTGCGTACGCGATTGCGGCCGGAGCGGTCAGAACGAGAGCGGCGGCGCCGAGCAGGGCGACGGGTGCGACAGGTATTGCGGGCATGGGTGAATCCTCCGGTTCCCCGAGGTGCATGTGCGGAACGGTTTTCCACAAAGCATCAGAAATGCGCCTCGACTTGCCGAACGCTAGGAGTCGCGCATTCCGCTCGCGATCGGGGTGCGCCGCCCGGGGCACCGGTTTCGCCCGAGCGGCGCACGCCGTGTCATCGCCCGCCCGCCGCTTCCGGGAACAGATCGAGGAACGGTGCGGCGGTGGCCGAGAGACCCCGTCCGAAGGGGGTGTCGAAATCCCAGATCAGGAAGAGCAGAAAGGCGATCAGAACGCTGAAGAAACCGGCCAGCAGCAGTTCGCGGAAACTTCTGCGGATCTGCAACGTGAAGATCATGCCAACGGTCACCAGAGCCCCGATGACCAGGCCGAACCAGACCACGCCCGGCATGGTCGCCCCCGCGCTCTGGCCGCGTGCGCTGCGCGCGTCGTCGGCCGCGGCCACCTCGTCGACCAACGGCTGGTACGCCTGCCCCTCGTGGTCGTTCGCGGGCCGGTACCGGGTGACGTCGGTGCGCACCCGGTCCAGGAGCCGGGCTCCTTCGGCGGTGAGCGTGCCGTGCTCGCTCATCGACCGCCATTCGTCGTCCACGACATGGCGGACGTAGGCGTCGACATCGGCGCGGATGCGGGTGCGCACCTCGGCCGGGTAGACGGCGGAGCGGGCCTTCACCTCGTGCAGCGCCTGGGCCTCCTGGCGCACGTACTCCTGGGCGGCGCCGCGCCCCTCCCAGACGCCCGCGATGGCGAGGCCCAGCACGATTGCGTAGACCACGCCGATCATCATCGTCATGTACTCGATGACGTCGGGGGTCTCGGACGGGTCGTCGTCCTCCCCGACCCGACGGTTGTTGAGCACGGCGATGGTCAGGACGACGGCACTGGCCGCGGCCATGGCGAGGGCGAGAACAAGCCATTCCGACACGAGTCTTCTCCGGAGGTCAGCGGGAGCGGGGACGCAGGACGGCGACGGCGAACACCGCGGGCGCCGTGATCAGCAGGGTGAGAGCGACCAGGGAGGTGCCGCGCCTGGGGACCTTGCGCGGTGGCTTGCGATAGGTGGGAAGTGCCACGGGGCGGGACGAGGCGGGCGTGGGACGCGCGGAGGGCGAGGGCGGCGGGGAGGACGGAGGAGGGGGCGGGGACGGGAGGACGGGGGACGGTGCCACGGGCTCCGGTTCCGGTCGTGGGGTCAGGGACGGCGCGGGCGGGGCGGGCCGTGGAGCGGGCGGGGGCAAAGGAGGCGGTGGTGGCGGTGGTGAGGGCTCGGGCGGGGGCGGGGAAGGAGTTGGTGGACGCGGTGTCGGAGGTGGGGGCGACTCGGTCACCGGGCCCGTCCGGCAGGGGCCGGTGCCGGACACGGAGACCGCCCAACTCCCGCCGTCCTCACCGGTGTGGGCGTACGCGCAGCTGTCCGCCGCTGCCGGTGCCGGGGTGCTCAGCAGCCACAGCAGTGCGACGGCTGCCGTGAGCCGTCCTATGAGTGATCCGTACACGACGGCGAGCATGTTCCGGCCGCTCGCGGGACACGCCGGGAAAGCGTCGGGTTCGCCTGATGGTGGGGACATCGCACGGCCCGGGTTTGCGGCCGGGGGAAGGGCTTTTGACCGCGTTGTGCGACGTGGGAGGCGGTGCTCCGGTGCGGTGCCGGGGTGATGGGAGTGGTCGGAACAACTGAGCAGGCGCGTACGTAAGTTGACGCGAAACGCCGGGGTGCGCCTCGCTCGCACCGCCGCTGCCGACCTCGTCGACGGAGTGGAAGCGGGTGGCGGAACCCGGCCCTCCGGCGGCGGGAACGGCCGGTGCCCGCCCGGGGTGGATTGCGAAGGCGATCGAGCGAAGGCGGCCGTCCGGAGTGCCGGGCCGAAGGCGGTCGGGGCGGGGCTCCGGCGGACGGCTCCCGCGCGCGGGGGCGCTCCGCCCTCCGGCGTCGGATCCGGGTGACCGGCGATTTCACGGGCGCCTCCGTCCCACCGGTCAAATCGCCCGTGAGGAAAGGAGGTTGCCCCGGCGGCGGAGAATGCCGTCGCATCGCCACCGGCAAAGGGTTCGGCATCCGCGACGCCCCCGGTGAACTCGGGTGCGGGCCGATGACGGTCGACTGGTCCGGACCTTTTTCGGTGAACCGAAACGGGGGCGGTAACGTGAAACCGGGATGGCAATGATGCGGGCGCCGCGGGCACATGTCACGAGGGGCCCTCCGGTGTCGATGTGGCGGACTCCTCCCGCAGTGGGCAAAGCCTTCCCGGAAGGGGTGTTCGCCGCCGAATGTCACGGGTAGCGACTGACCGGTTGCACATGCCACTGATGTGTGACCAATAACGGACGGGTAATTTCCGTTTCCACTCGCTCTCCTGGCGGACGATCAGTAGCCTCTGGACAACACTGACCATGAACATGGCCGGATCGCCGTGGCGACTTGTTGGAGACATCGATGGAGCGTCCCGCCTGGGCACCGCAAGGCATAGACATCACAGTGCCGAGCGTGTCCCGCATGTACGACTTCTATCTGGGCGGATCGCACAATTTCGAGGTGGACCGGGAAGCGGCGCGCAAGGCCATGGAGTTCATGCCGGGACTCCCCAAGATCATGCAGGCGAACCGCGCCTTCATGCGCAGAGCCGTCCATTACGCGGTCGGCGAGGGCATCAGCCAGTTCCTGGACATCGGCTCCGGAATACCGACCTTCGGCAATGTTCACGAAATCGCCCAGGCGGCCGACCCCGGGGCACGGGTGGCGTACGTCGACCACGACCCGGTCGCGGTCGCACACAGCAAGGCCGTGCTGGAGGGCAACGACCGGGCGGTGATCGCCGCCGCGGACCTGCGCAGCCCCCAGGAGATCGTGAAGAGCCCGGAGGTCTCCGGACTGCTCGACCTGGACCGCCCGGTGGCCCTGCTGCTCGTCGCCGTGCTCCACTTCCTCGAGGACGCCGACGGGCCGCAGGCCGCGGTCGCCGAGTTGCGCGAGGCACTCGCCCCCGGCAGTCTCGTCGTCATCACGCACGCCTCGTACGAGGGGGTTCCGCTCAGCCGGGAGGAGGCGGGCGGCGTGGTCGGGGTCTACGAGGACATCCGCAACCCCCTCGTCATGCGGTCCCGTGACGAGGTCACGCGCTTCTTCGAGGGGTACGAGATGGTCGAGCCCGGACTCGTGCCGATGCCGTACTGGCGGCCGGAGACCCCGGTGGTGGCGGAACAGGAGAATCCGTTCGCCTTCTCGGGCTTCGCGGGAGTGGGACGCAAGGCGTGAGCATTCCCGCCCAGCCGTCCGGCGTACCGGACACGGAGCCCGACGGGCCCGAGGGCCGGCTCCGAAGATTCGCCACCATCTGGAGCCGGGCCATCTTCCCCTCGACGGCCACCTCCCTGACGCGCCCGGAGTTCGAGCGGCATCTGCTGCCCCTGGCCCGCAGGCTCAGCGACATCCTGCACGAACGGTCCTTCGACCCGGCTCCCGCGGGCGAGGTGGGCGCCGCCCTCGTCGCCGCGCACTGCACGGACCCGGACGCGCTCAGCAGCACACTCGGCGTCATCGACTCGTACCTGGTGCTGTACTGCGGCGGCAACGGCCCGACGGCACTGCCCACCGAGGACGGCAGGGCCCGCTGCGCCCGGATGCAGCACGCTCTGGCCGGCGGTTTCACCGACGCGCTGCGCCAGCGCACCCTCGCCGAGCAGGAGGCCATCGCGCGTTCGGCGCTCACCGCCCGCTCCGACGCCGAACAGGCGCTGCACGCGACGGAGGCGCGGTTCCGCGCCGTCTTCAAGGACGCCGCCATCGGGATCAGCATCGCCGACCTGGACGGCAACCTGCTGGAGGTCAACGAGACCCTCACCCGGATGTTCGGCGGCCTCGACAACCACGTGCGCAGCCGCAAGGTCACCGAATGGGTCCACCCCGAGGACGCGCCGTACGTCTGGAAGTACTACAACGAGCTGGTGCGCGGCGAACGCGAGCACTACCGGGTCGAGAAGCCGTACTACCGCAACGACGGCACCGTGCTGTGGACCAATCTGACGGTGTCGTTGCTGCGCGACGCCGAGGGGAATCCGGAGTACCAGCTGGCGCTGATGGAGGACACCACGGAACGCAGGCTGCTGAACCTGCGGCTGCGGTACGAGGCCACCCACGACGCGCTCACCGGACTGCCCAACCGGACGCTGTTCTTCGAGCGGCTGGAGAAGGCGCTCTCCGCCGACGACGGCAGCCGCTTCGGTCTGTGCTATCTCGACCTGGACGGCTTCAAGGCGATCAACGACAGCCTCGGGCACGCGTCGGGCGACCGGCTGCTGGTCGAGGTGGCCGACCGGCTGCAGAGCTGCGCGACCGCGCCCGGCGAGATGGTCGCCAGGCTCGGCGGCGACGAGTTCGTGGCCCTGATCACCGGCCACGAGACCGAGACGGAGGTCACCGAACTGGCCTGCCGCATCCTCAACGCGCTCGGCACCCCCGTCCGGCTCGAAGGCCGCGAGCTGACCGTACGTGGCTCCATCGGCGTCGTCGAGGGACTGGCGGGCGAACGCGGCGCCGCCGAGGTGCTGCGCAGCGCCGACATCACCATGTACCGGGCCAAGGGGGCGGGCGGCAACCGGTTCGAGTTCGCCGACGCGGAGGCGGACGCCCGCGCCATCACGCGGCACGGGCTGACCACCGCGCTGCCCGCCGCACTGGAGCGCGGCGAGTTCTTCATCGAGTACCAGCCGCTCGTGCACCTCGACGACGGCACGGTGCACGGCGCGGAGGCGCTGGTGCGCTGGTGCCACCCGCAGCACGGGGTGCTCGGCCCGGACAAGTTCATCCCGCTCGCCGAGCACACCGGCCTGATCGTGCCGCTGGGCCGCTGGGTGCTGGAGGAGTCCGTCCGGCAGGCCAACTTCTGGCAGGAGCGGCACACCGACGGCGGACCGCTGCGCATCAACGTCAACCTCTCACCGACCCAGCTGCACCATCCGCGGCTGGTCGCCGAGACCGTCGACGTACTGGAGCGCTCGGGGCTCGAACCCGGGGCGCTGTGCCTGGAGGTCACCGAGTCCGCGCTCATCGGCGCGGACGAGGACCTGCTCAAGCCGCTGCGGCAGCTGGCCGAGATGGGCGTCGACATAGCGCTCGACGACTTCGGCACCGGGTACTCGAACCTGGCGAATCTGCGCAGGCTTCCGGTGAGCGTGCTCAAGCTGGACCGCTCCTTCACGATGGGCATGCAGCAGCAGCCGGCGGATCCGGTCGACCTGAAGATCGTCGAGGGGATCGTCTCGCTGGCGCACAGCCTGGACCTCGCCGTCACGGTGGAGGGGGTGGAGACCGGGGCGCAGGCCGAGCAGCTGCGCAAGCTGGGGTGCGACACGGCCCAGGGCTGGTACTACGCCAGGCCCGGAGCGCCCGACCGGATCCACTCGCTGGTGCTGGCCGACGCGGTGTGAGGCCCCGGGGCTCCCCACGGCCGGGCACTCCGACCGCGCGGGCCCCATCGGTCGGCGGGGAGCGGAACGGCGCCCCCGTCGGCCGGCGACGCCGGGTCAGTCCTTCCGGGTGGCGAGCAGCACCCGCTGCAGTTCGCGTGCCGCACGCGGCGGAGCCACGTCGCTGCGGTGCGCGAGCGCGATCGTGCGCCGCAGTCCGGGGCGGGCCAGCGGCGTGGTCCGCAGCTCGTGGCCGAACCGCCCGGCGACCATGCTGGGCACCACCGCGATGCCGAGCCCGGCCCGGACGAACCCGAGCACCGCGTCCATCTCGCCGCCCTCCACCGTGAACGACGGCTCGAAGCCCTCCGCCCGGCAGGCGGCGACCGTCAGTTCCCGCAGGTCGTAGCCGTGCCGGAACATCACCAGGGGCTCCCCCTGGAGGTCGGCGATCCGCACGCGCCCGCCCCGTCCGGGCCGCGGCCCCCGGGCGGACGACACCACGACCAGGTCCTCCCGGAGCAGCTCGACCGTGGTGAGCGCGGGGGAGGCGGCGGGCAGCGGCAGCACCACCAGGGCGAGATCGAGCGCACCGCGCGCCAGCCCCCGTACGAGGTCGAGCGAGCCGCCCTCCTCCAGCAGCAGCCGGATCCCCGGATGCCGGTCGTGGAAGGCGCGCAGCACGTCGGGGAGCAGGCCCGTGCAGAGGCTGGGCGTCGCCCCGAGCCGGACCCGCCCGCGGCGCAGCTGCGCCAGCTCCTGCACCTCGTGGCGGGCGGTGTCGGCGTCCGCGAGGATCCGGCGGGCCAGTGGCAGCAGCGCCTCGCCCGCGTCGGTGAGCGCGATGTTGCCCCGGGCCCGGCTGAACAGCTCCGCCCCCAGCTCGTTCTCCAAGGCCCTGATCTGCTGGGAGAGCGAGGGCTGCGAGACGTGCACCGCCTCGGCGGCCCGGGTGAAGTGCCGGGTCTCGGCCACGGCGACGAAGTACATCAGCTGCTGGAATTGCATAGGCTCACCTCGACCGATCACGATAGCCCCATCCTATGAAGATGAGCCATTCCATGTCTTGGACTGATGGGGCCCTTCGGCCCTAGCGTCGTGCTCATGGCATTGGCAACGCGGACGGACCGACGGCCGTCCATGGCACGCACGATCTGGGACTCGTCCGTCGGCAAGAAGACGGTCATGGCCGTGAGCGGCCTGATCATGCTCCTCTACCTGGTTGTCCACATGCTCGGCAACCTGAAGATCTTCTTCGGGGCCGGCGAGTTCAACCACTACGCGCACTGGCTGCGGACCCTGGGGGAGCCCTTCCTGCACTACGAGTGGGCCCTGTGGATCGTCCGCCTCGTGCTCGTCGCCGCCGTGGTGCTGCACGCCGTCTCCGCGTACCAGCTGAGCCGTCGCGACATCAGGGCGCGCCCCACCAAGTACGTGCACCGCAGACCGCGCGCCGGCTACGCCACCCGCACCATGCGCTGGGGCGGGATCATCCTCGGCCTGTTCATCGTCTGGCACATCCTCGACCTGACGACGGGCACCGCGCACCCCGGCGGCTTCCAGCCCGGACACCCCTACCAGAACGTCGTCGACACCTTCTCCACCTGGTACGGCAACACGGTCTACATCGCCGCCGTGCTCGCCCTCGGGTTCCACGTCCGGCACGGCTTCTGGAGCGCCGCCCAGACCCTCGGCGCGGGCAACGCGACCCGGGACCGGGCCCTCAAGGCCCTCGCCGACGCCCTCGCCCTGGTACTGACGCTGGGCTTCATCTCCGTACCCGTCGCCGTCATGACCGGAGTCGTGAGCTGACATGACCGACTACACGCACTACGAGACGGGCGCGCCCGTCGTCGACACCAAGGCCCCCGCGGGCCCCGTGGCCGAACGCTGGGACACCCGCCGCTTCCAGGCCAGACTGGTCAACCCGGCCAACCGCCGCAAGCACACCGTCATCGTCGTCGGCACCGGCCTCGCCGGTGGATCGGCTGGCGCGACCCTCGCCGAACAGGGCTACCACGTCGTCCAGTTCTGCTTCCAGGACTCGCCCCGCCGCGCCCACTCCGTCGCCGCCCAGGGCGGCATCAACGCCGCGAAGAACTACCGCAACGACGGCGACTCCATCCACCGCCTCTTCTACGACACGGTCAAGGGCGGCGACTTCCGCGCCCGCGAGTCCAACGTCCACCGGCTCGCCCAGATCTCCGTCGAGATCATCGACCAGTGCGTCGCCCAGGGCGTCCCCTTCGCCCGTGAGTACGGCGGCCTCCTCGACAACCGCTCCTTCGGCGGCGTCCAGGTCTCCCGCACCTTCTACGCCCGCGGCCAGACCGGACAGCAACTGCTCCTCGGCGCCTACCAGGCGCTGTCGAGGCAGATTGCCGCGGGCAACGTCGAACTCCACGCCCGCACCGAGATGCTCGACCTGATCGTCGTCGACGGAAAGGCCCGCGGCATCGTCGCCCGCGACCTGGTCACCGGGAAGATCGACACCTACTTCGCCGACGCGGTCGTCCTGGCCAGCGGCGGCTACGGCAACGTCTTCTACCTGTCGACGAACGCCATGAACTCCAACGCCACCGCCGTCTGGCGGGCCCACCGCAGGGGCGCCTGGTTCGCCAACCCCTGCTTCACCCAGATCCACCCCACCTGCATCCCGCGCACCGGCGACCACCAGTCCAAGCTGACGCTGATGAGCGAGTCGCTGCGCAACGACGGCCGGATCTGGGTCCCGAAGGCCAAGGGCGACGACCGCCCCGCGAACGACATCCCCGAGGACGAGCGCGACTACTACCTGGAGCGCCTCTACCCCTCCTTCGGCAACCTCGTGCCCCGGGACATCGCCTCCCGCGCCGCGAAGAACGTCTGCGACGAGGGCCGCGGCGTCGGCCCCGGCGGGCAGGGCGTCTACCTGGACTTCGCCGAGGCCATCCGGCGGATGGGCCGGAGCGGGGTCGAGGAGAAGTACGGCAACCTCTTCGACATGTACGCGCGGATCACCGCGGAGAACCCGTACGAGACCCCGATGCGGATCTACCCCGCCGTGCACTACACGATGGGCGGCCTCTGGGTCGACTACGACCTCCAGACCACCGTCCCCGGCCTCTTCGCGATCGGCGAGGCCAACTTCTCCGACCACGGCGCCAACCGGCTCGGTGCCTCCGCGCTGATGCAGGGCCTCGCCGACGGCTACTTCGTCCTGCCCTCCACCATCAACGACTACCTGGCCCGCAATCCGCACCACGACGAGATCGACGCCTCGCACCCCGCCGTGGAGGAGGCCGTCGCCGACACCGAGGACCGGCTCAACCTGCTGCTCTCCGTCGACGGCGACCGCACCCCCGACTCCTTCCACCGGGAGATCGGCGAACTCATGTGGGAGTACTGCGGAATGGCCCGCACCGAGGAGGGGCTGCGCAAGGCGCTCGACCGCATCCCGCGGATCCGCGAGGAGTTCTGGCGTCGCATCAAGGTCCCCGGCACCGGCGACGAGTTCAACCAGTCCCTGGAGAAGGCCAACCGCATCGTCGACTACCTGGAACTGGCCGAACTCATGTGTCTCGACGCACTGCACCGCGCCGAGTCCTGCGGAGGCCACTTCCGCGAGGAGTCGCAGACCCCGGACGGCGAGGCCGCCCGCCGGGACGAGGAGTTCTCCTACGCCGCCGCCTGGGAGTTCTCCGGCACCGGCGAGGCCCCCGTCCTGCACAGGGAAGACCTCGTCTTCGAGTACGTCCACCCCACCCAGCGGAGCTACGCATGAGGCTCACCCTGCGCGTCTGGCGCCAGAAGAACGCCGACGCCCCCGGCGCCATGTCCACCTACGAGGTGGACGGCATCTCGCAGGACATGTCGTTCCTGGAAATGCTCGACACCCTCAACGAGGAACTCATCCTCGCCGGCGACGACCCGGTCGCCTTCGACCACGACTGCCGCGAGGGCATCTGCGGAGCCTGCAGCCTCGTCATCAACGGCGACGCCCACGGACCCGAGCGCACCACCACCTGCCAGCTCCACATGCGCTCCTTCGAGGACGGAGACACGATCGACGTCGAACCGTGGCGCGCCTCCGCCTTCCCGGTCGTCAAGGACCTGGTCGTGGACCGCTCGGCCTTCGACCGGATCATCCAGGCGGGCGGCTACATCTCCGCCCCGACCGGCACCGCCCCCGAGGCGCACGCCACCCCGGTGCCCAAGCCGGACGCCGACTTCGCCTTCGAGCACGCCGAGTGCATCGGCTGCGGTGCCTGCGTCGCCGCCTGCCCCAACGGCTCGGCGATGCTCTTCACCTCGGCGAAGATCAACCATCTCAACGTGCTGCCGCAGGGCGCCCCGGAGCGCGAGACCCGGGTCCTCGACATGGTCGGCCAGATGGACAGCGAGGGCTTCGGCGGCTGCACCCTCACCGGGGAGTGCGCCACGGCCTGCCCGAAGGGCATCCCGCTGCCCTCGATCTCGGCCATGAACAAGGAGTGGCTGCGGGCGACCCGCAAGGTGCGCCGCTGACCGGCGCGGAGCACGGGTTCCCGGTCCCGGGGGCCGCCCACCCCCGGGGCCGGGACGTCTCGTCCGGAAGGATCAGGACGTCACGGAGAGGTCGTCGGCGTAGACCGTGCCCTGCCCGTACCAGCCGTGCAGATAGACGGTCACCGCGCCGGTCGAGCCGGTGGTGAAGGTCACCGACCGCTTCGTGTAATCGCCCGACGAACCCCAGGTGTCGGCCGAGGCGCCGCCCCGCACCCCGAGGTAGCCGTAGCCGCCCCGCAGCCAACCGCTCAGCGTGTACGTGGTGTTCGGGGCCAGGACCAGATCCTGTGCGCACTCGCCCGTCTGCGAGGCGGTGGCCGCGAGGGCCAGCGCGTGCGAACCGCCGTGCACCGGCGTGGACACCACCGAGCCGCCCGGCTGACAGCTCCAGGGGCCCGGCGCACCCGACTCGAAGTCCCCGTTCACCAGGGAGCCGGTGCCGCCGCCCGGCCCCGACACCGTCAGGGTGAGGAGCGCCGAGTGGCTGAGCGCCCCCGAGGCGCCCGTCACCGTGAGCCGGTACGTTCCCGGCGCGGCGGAGTCCGACGCGGACACCGTCAGCTTCGACGCGCCCCCGGCGGTGACCGAGGTGGGATCGAGCGTCGCCGTCACACCGGCGGGCGCCCCGCTCACCGTCAGCGCCACGGTCTTCGCACTGCCGGAGGTCACCGCGGTGTTCACGCCCGCCGTGGTGGAACCGCCCGGCGCGACCGTGGCCGAAGGGGGCGCGACGGCCACCGAGTAGTCGTCCGTCACCGGACCGGAGCCGCCGGTGAAGGGCGCGAAGGTGTGGCTGAAGTACCACGTGTCCTGGGCGATGCCGGAACAGGTGTCGTTGCCGCCGGTGCCGGGGCAGCCGCCGTTGTCGCGCTGGAGCGCCCAGAACGACAGGGTGCTGAGGCCCTTGGAAACGGCCCAGTCGTGGACCACCGGGGCGTCGGCCGTGGTGAACGTCTCGGCGGGACCGTAGTCGTCGATGCCCGGCATCTCGATGATGCCGGCCATGCCCCACAGCTGTGCGTCGGTCTTCGACGGGTACAGCTCGGCGAGCTGGTCCTTGAGGCCGCTGATCGCCGTCTTGGTGTCCTGCGCCATGTTGTGCGGGGCGCCGTCGTAGTAGTCGAACGTCATCAGGTTCACGACGTCGACCTTCGTGCCGTTGGACACGGCGTTCTCCAGCACCGCCAGACCGCTGTCGGCGAGGCCGCTCGTGGTGGTGGGCAGGGTGTAGGAGATCTGCAGCGGCCGGCCGTTGGCGGCGGCCCAGTCCTGCACCTTCTTGATCGCCTTGTTGCGGCGGTCGATTCCGGCGCTGTTCTCCAGCGAGTTGTCCTCGATGTCCATGTCGAGGCGGGACACGTCGTAGGTCGTGACGACCTTCTCGTACGCCGCCGCGATGGAGTCGACGCTCGTGCAGCTGTCGGCGATCTCGGTGCCGCCGTTGTCGGCCGTGTAGCCGCCGAACGACGGGATCACGTCGCCGCCGCGGGAGCGGATGGTCGTGAAGTCGGCGCCGAACACGGACTGGGCGACGGGCGTGCTCGAATCGCCGTTCCAGTAGGGGGTGCAGGAACCGCGGGCCTCCGTCTGGAGGAAGGCCATGGTCAGGTACTTGGCGCCGGACTCCTGCGAGAGCGCGGCCGGGCTGTCGCCGTTCCACGACTCGAAGTACGGGGCGAAGACATGGGCCGGCAGGGGAGTGGCGGCGGTCGCGGCGGCCTGCGCGCCGGTGCCCGATCCGAGGACCAGGCCGGCGGACGCGACGGTCGTCGCCAGGACACTCAGGACTGCGCCGAGTGTTCTTGGACGTCTCATGGGGGTGCTCCCAGCGGGGTGAGACAACAGGGCGGATCGCACGGCTCTGCCGCGCCCGGTGGAGGGGCGCGGCCCGTTCCTGTGAATCCCGGCCGGGGTCACATGCCGCACGGCGAACAGCGGCCGCGAGGCATGCCCATGATTGGTCTGGACCAGGCCGTGGTCAATGTTCTTTGCCGTTTCATTCCCCATTGCTTGCCCGATGCGGCAACTCGGCGTGTAAGAAGGCGAGTCGGGGGCGGGCAGATGGCCGGGGCGGATCGTCAGGCCGGGCCGAGGTGTGCGCCGAGGTACGCGGCCGTACGGCTCTCCGCCGCCCGCGCCACCTCAGTGGGCGTTCCCGCGGCCACGATCCGGCCGCCCCGGTCGCCGCCGCCGGGGCCGAGGTCGATCACCCAGTCGGCGCCCGCCACCACCGCCATGTCGTGCTCCACGACCACGACCGTGTCGCCCGCGTCGACGAGACCGTGCAACTGCCGGGTCAGCACCTCGACATCGGCGGGATGCAGCCCGGTCGTCGGCTCGTCCAGCAGGTACAGGGTGTGGCCCCGGCGGGTGCGCTGGAGCTCGGTGGCGAGCTTGATCCGCTGGGCCTCGCCGCCGGACAGCTCCGTCGCGGGCTGCCCGAGCCGCAGATAGCCGAGCCCGACGTCGAGCAGCGTCCGCAGGCTGCGTTCGGCGGCGGGCGTCCCGGCGAAGAAACCGGCCGCCGACTCCACCGTCAGGTCCAGCACCTGCGCGATGTCGAGGCCGCGCAGGGTGACCTCCAGGGTCTGCGGGTTGTACCGCGCGCCGTGACAGTCCGGACAGGGAGCGTACGTACTGGGCAGGAAGAGCAGCTCCACGGAGACGAACCCCTCGCCCTGGCAGGTCTCGCACCGCCCGCCCGCCACGTTGAAGGAGAACCGCCCGGCCCGGTACCCGCGCTCGCGGGCCGTGTCCGTCCCGGCGAACAGCTTCCGCACCACGTCGAAGAGCCCGGTGTACGTGGCCAGGTTGGACCGCGGGGTGCGGCCGATCGGCCTCTGGTCGACCTGGACGAGGCGGTCCACCGCCTCCAGCCCCCGCGCCGACACGCACCCGGCCACGGGGTGCTCCACGGGGGCGTCCGCGGCCCCGGGTGCCTGCCGGTCGGCGAGGGCGCCGGCCAGGACCTGGCCGACCAGGGTCGACTTCCCCGACCCCGAGACGCCCGTGACGGCGGTGAACACCCCCAGCGGGAACGCGGCGTCCACGCCCCGCACGTTGTGCCGGTCGACCCCGTTCAGCCGCAGCCAGCCGGTGGGCTCGCGCACCTCCCGCGCCGGGGCGGGCCCCTCGCCGAAGAGGAAGCGCCGGGTGGCCGACTCGGGCACGTTCGCCAGCCCGGCCGGGGGACCGCTGTGCAGCACCCGGCCCCCGTGCTCACCGGCCAGCGGCCCCACGTCGACCAGCCAGTCCGCCCGGCGCACCACGTCCATCTGGTGCTCCACGACGAAGACCGAGTTCCCCGCCTCCTTCAGCCGGCCGAGCACCCCGAGCAGCGACCGGGTGTCCGCCGGGTGCAGCCCGGCCGACGGCTCGTCCAGCACGTAGACGACGCCGAACAGTCCGGAACGCAACTGCGTGGCGAGGCGCAGCCGTTGCAGCTCGCCGGACGACAGGGTCGGGGCCGTGCGGTCGAGGCTGAGATAGCCGAGGCCGAGCTCGGTGACCGTCTCGATCCGGGCGAGCAGATCCGCCGTCAGCACCCGCGCCGTGTCGTCGCCGCCCGCCGCGCGCAGCAGCCCGGCGAGCGAGGTGAGGGGCAGCCCGGCCAGTTCCGCGATCGAGCGGCCGGCGAAGGTGACGGCCAGCGCCTCCGGACGCAGCCGGCCCCCTTCGCACACCGGACAGCGGGCACTGGTCAGGAACCGCTCGGCCCTGGCCCGCAGGGTGCGGCTCCTGGAGTCCGCGAACGTGTGCATCACATAGCGGCGGGCGCTCATGTACGTGCCCTGGTACGGGCGTTGGATGCGCCCGGCCTCCCGCACCGGATGCACCGTCACCACCGGCTGCTCGTCGGTGAACAGGATCCACTCCCGTTCCCGGGCGTCGAGTTCGCGCCACGGGCGGTCGATGTCGTGGCCCAGCGCGTCCAGCACGTCGCGCAGGTTCTTGCCCTGCCACGCCCCGGGCCAGGCGGCGATCGCGCCTTCCCGGATCGACAGCGAGGGGTCGGGGACGAGGAGTTCCTGGGTGGTTCGGTGGACCCGGCCGAGGCCGTGGCACTCCGGGCACGCCCCGGCCGCCGTGTTCGGCGAGAAGGCGTCGGAGTCGAGCCGTTCGGCACCGGCCGGGTAGCTCCCGGCCCGGGAGAACAGCATGCGCAGGGAGTTGGAGAGCGTCGTGACCGTTCCCACGGACGAACGGGCGCCGGGCGCCGAACGCCGCTGCTCCAGCGAGACGGCGGGCGGCAGCCCGGTGACCTCCCCGACGGCGGGCGCGCCGACCTGATGGATCAGCCGGCGGGCGTACGGGGCGACGGACTCGAAGTAGCGGCGCTGGGCCTCGGCGTAGATCGTCCCGAACGCGAGGGAGGACTTGCCGGACCCCGAGACCCCGGTGAACACGGTGAGGGTGTCGCGCGGGATGTCGACCGAGACGTCCTGGAGGTTGTGCTCACGGGCGCCGCGCACCCGGACGTACGGATCGTGGGGAGTGGACATGCGCGCGGCTCTCCGTGGGGATCGGATGCGGGCCCGGCAGCCCGGGACAAACACCCAGATTCTAGTACCGCAATGGTCTTTTGCGTGACGATGGGTCGGTTTCTGGTGGTGCGTGGCCTCGTCGTTTGCAGTGGCCGGTGCGGGCCTGATGCTGTCTGCGGTGCCAGTCGGACCAGTGCAAGGCGTGCTCGATGTCCGAGCGGGGCCGGTGCCGGCGCTCTCCGTGTCAGGGAGAGCGCCGGCCTCCATGAGCAGCCGGGCCACCTCGGCCTCGCTGCGCCGCGGCCAGGTACAGCGGCGTGGCGCCGTCGCCGTTCCTTCTCTCGGGGTGCGCTCCGCTGCGCAGCAGAGTCTGCACGCTCCGGGCGTCACCGCTCAGGATCGCGTCGAACGCGCGGTGGGAGAGTTTCTTCTGCCGGTGCAGCTTCATGGCCGGCCGGGCCAAGGGTTGTCCCGCCGGGTATTGCGGGACAACCCTTGGGCCGTGTCCGGAAAATACCGCCCGGCTCGTGGCGCCGGGCACCCGCGGCGGGGAGCCGGGTGCCGCGGGGCCCGGTACGGCCGGAGGCCGGTCCTGCCGGACCGGCCTCGTCGCGGGATCCTCAGCGGGAGGGGCGCAGTGCGCGCTTGAGGGGCCTTCCCACGGCGCTGCGGGCGCGCTGGTACGTGGAGCGCTGGGAGGGCACCAGGGAGATCTTCGAGAGCTTCCGCCGGAGCTGGGTGTTCTCGGTGCTGAGCTCCGTCAGCTGGGACTGGAGCCAGTTCATCCGCGTCGCCGTCGCGGCGGCGTCCGTGCCGGTCCAGGGCCGGACGCCCGGCGGGAAGGCCAGCTTGCTCATCTTCGCCTCGAAGGCCGCGCCGCCGTCGCCGTGGGTGAAGGTGTTCTCCAGGCCGTTCTTGTCGAGGAAGTTCACGAACCGGTCGAACCGCTCCCGGTGATTGCGCGTCAGCGGGCCGAAGTCCGCCTCGGCGTGGAGCTCGGCGGGGTCGAGGTCGGCCGGGACCTTGGAGAGCATCCGGTGCGGGATCTCGAAGTAGCGGCACAGCTCCAGCGTCCGGGAGTCGCCGCAGAGCACGGTGGCCGGTGTGCCGGCCAGCAGCGCCGCGATGTTGCCGTGGATCCGGGAGCCGAAGGAGAAGTCGAAGCCCCGCAGATCCTCCATCCAGGTGGTCGGGTCGATGTACACCCGGACCTTGTCCTCCCCGTACATGGGGTGGTCGGGGTGGGTGGGGATGGTGGTGAGCTCGGCGTTCGGGTGGGACAGGTCGCGCCAGTGCAGCTGCCGCGCGTCGGAGAGGTTCTGGCCGATGAACCGGAGGTGGGGGTAGCGCCCGTGGGTGCGGTCGATGATCTGCCCGAGCTTGTGTCTGCGCACCGCGTCGTGCGAGCCGTTGACGGCGATGCGCGACCCGGGACCGAGCGGTTCGCCGCCCTCCCGGACGGTGAGGCTGGCGCCGCGCAGGAACATCGAGGGGCAGCCGATGACGTCCACGTCCCTGAAGCCCATGTCCCGCAGATACCGCTCGGTGAACTCCCCGCGCACGCCGATGGAGGCGCTGTGTTCGAGTACGGCGGAGACGAACGCGTAGACCGTGGGCTGCATCGGCTTCAGCCGGTCCGCGGAGTAGTCGACGCCGGTCTGGGCGCCGACGCCGGGGACGACGACGGGTATCTTCAGCTTCGATATGAGCCGGGTCAGTCGCTCCAGTTGGCGCTCGAAGGACGGCCGGAAGGCGTTGGCGAGCGGGACGACGAAGACGTCGTACTCGTCGTTGATCCGGGCGGCATCGGCGATTCTGGTGGCGATGCCGTTGGACACCACCTCCGAACGTGGCGTCTCCAGGATCTTGTGAGCAGCGTCGCTGAAGATCAGATTGCCCGAGTTGGTGGCGAATACATCCTCATGGAGGGCGCGCTCGACGGGGACGACGTCGTAAGGACTCTTCCCCGAGCGCAGGAGTATTCGCTTCACACCGTTAACGTTGGATGCCACAAACCTGAATATAGCTTTGCAAACGCTTCTCTTTCCATGCGCATCCTGCACAACTTTTTACCCTGGGAGCGGAACGCGAGGGCGAGGTCGCTCCCTCCGCGGGTGCGCGTGATGTGTACGGATGCCCCGGAACGGTGTGCGGGTCCACCGTACGGCCCTCTTGAGCCCCCGGCGACACCGCCCGTACGCTGCGTCCTGCGCACGGGCGTGCCTACCGGGGAGGTGGAAGCGCCGTCATGGCCGACTCACTGTCCGAGGACGACGTCCTCGAAGCGGTCGCCCGGCACCTGGGCACACCCGGCGGGGGCCGGCAGTTGCGCCGGACCGGTGCCGACGTCGTCCGGCTCCCGATGCTCGATCTGCGCATCGTCCGTTCCCTGGAGACCCGCACCTCCCGGCCGGAGACCAGGCCCGGCAGGTACGACCTGTCGAAGCGGCCCACGTACGAGGGCGATCTGCACGACCACCCGGTCGAGCCGCCGAAGGACCCGGCCCGCACGCGGACGGTGGAACTCGTGCTCCGCGGCTCGGGGAGAACGGTGGCCTGCGGCTGCGACGAGGGGCGCCGACCGTGCGCGCGCTGCCGGGCCAGGGGGAAACTGCCCTGCGAGACCGGCCCGATGTGCCCGGCCTGCGAGGGAGTGGAGCCCTGCACCTGGTGCGACGGCACGGGCGGACGCCGCAAGGACCGCACGACGGTCGGCCCGGCGCGGGAGAAGAACGTGACCGGCCCCGTACGGGAGAAGAACGGCCGGGGGCGGACCACCTGTCTGAAATGCGGCAAGTCCCGCACCGCCTGCCCCGAATGCCGGGGGCGGGGCACCAGTACGTGCCCGCAGTGCGACGACACCGGCTTCAGGGACTGCCCGGTCTGCGCGGGCGAGCGGTCGACGGAGCACGCCCCCTGCGAGGGGACGGGGCTGGTCACGCTGTGGACGGCGGGATCGGTCCGGCAGGCCCCCGAGTGGAATGAGCTGAAGCTCCCGGACCCGGCACCGCCACTGCGCGTGCGGCAGCGGACCGGACGTGCCGGCGCCTGGGAGAGGGCCACCCTGACCTCGGCCGACGCCCCGCTCCCCGCCGGCCTGGACCCCGCCCACGCGGCGGCCGTCGAAGCGGTCCTCGCGCCGGCCCGGCGGGAGGTCGCCCGACGCGTCGACATCGGCCGGCTGCCGCTGACGGTCGTGGAGATCCCGGACGACCCCGACCACGTCTTCTACGTCTTCCCCGGGCGCGACGGCCCGCAGGTGCTCCCGGTCTGGTCCCGGCGCCGGTCGCTGCGGGTCGCCGCGGCGGTGGCCGGGGTGGTCGTCCTGGTGCTCCTGGCGGTCGCGCTCGTCTGATTTCCTGGGGAGGTGAGAAGCGACCACCGGCCCCTGGCCGTATTCGACTTGGACGGCACGCTCGCGGACAGCGGCCACCGGCAGCACTACCTGGAGGGGCGTCGGCGCGACTGGAACGGCTTCTTCTCCGCGGCGGTCGACGACCCGCCGCTGGCCGAGGGCGTGCGGCTGGCGCTGAGCAGTGCCGAGGAGTGCGAGGTCAGGTATCTCACCGGCCGGCCCGAGCGGTGCCGCCGGGACACGGTGGCGTGGCTGGCCGAGCACGGGCTGCCCGAGGGGCGGCTGTACATGCGCCGCGACGACGACCGCAGGCCGGCCCGGCACACCAAACTGGAAACGCTCCGGAGGCTGGGCCGGGAGCGTGAGGTGCGGATGCTGGTCGACGACGACGAACTGGTCTGCGACGCGGCGGAGCGGGCCGGCTTCGCCGTGGTGCGGGCCCGGTGGGCGACGGTGTCGCCCTCGCTCAAGGACGCACAGGAGCGCGAGGGACGCACCTGAACCCGGCGGCGGAACCGGCCCGGCCGCACCCGGCCGCGCCGGACCGGCGTGACGGAGCGTCGGTGCGGCCGGGGCGAGCGGCGTGACGGGGCGTCGGCCGGGCCGGTGTGCGCGGCGGGTGAGGGGGCGGAAGGCGTGTCGGCGGGGTCAGCTCGTCTCGTCGAGCCGGAAACCGACCTTCAGGCCCACCTGGTAGTGCTCGATCCGGCCGTCCCTGATCTCGCCGCGTACCTGTGTGATCTCGAACCAGTCGAGATTGTGCAACGTTTCAGAAGCTCTTGCGACGCCCCTGCGGATGGCGTCGTCGACGCCCTCGTGCGAGGTTCCCACGATTTCGGTGACCCGATAGACGTTGTTCGACATCTTATGTCCCCTTTCATCCTTACCACGGTGCCCCATGAGGGCCGGGTGCGCGAGGGATCGGGGGACGTAATGTTCGCGAACGGAGCTTGACCAAAGTATTGGTCCATACCAAAATCCAGCCACGCCCGTGCGAGCGCAGCCCGCAGTCCCCCACACCGGGTCCCGAATTTTGTCGTGCCGTTTCGCAGAAGGTGAACCTGGTGAAGAACCGCGTACTCGTCGGAGCCGTCGCGCTCGTTTCTGTCTTTGCGCTGGGCGGATGCGGAATCCTCTCGGGAACGGAGGCGTCCGGCAGCAAGAAGGTCACGATCTGGCTGATGAAGGACAGTGTTTCCACCGATTTCCTGAAGCGCTTCACGGAGGCGTACCAGAAGGATCACCCCTCCGTCGAGCTGGAGTTCAAGTTCCAGAGCTGGAGCGGAATCGTCCCGAAGGTCACCGCGGCCCTCAAGAGCAAGGACGCCCCGGACGTCATCGAGGTCGGAAACACCCAGGTCGCCCAGTACGCGGAAAGCGGCGGTCTGCGCAACCTCACCCTGGAGTCCATGCGGGACCTCGGCGGCGAGGACTGGCTTCCCGGCCTCGCCGAACCGGGCAACATGTACGGCGTCCAGTACGGGATTCCCTGGTACGCGGCCAATCGAGTGGTGATCTACAACAAGGAGCTCTTCGAGCAGGCCGGAATAAAGAACCCGCCGAAGACCAGGGACGAGTGGATCAAGGACAGCGAACGGCTCAACCGCGAGGGAAATCAGGGAATCTACCTCGCGGGTCAGAACTGGTACGTTCTCGCCGGATTCATCTGGGACGAGGGCGGCGAACTCGCCGACGAACGGGGCGGGACCTGGGCGGGCAGCCTGGACAGCCCCGAAGCGCTGCGGGGGATGAGCTTCTACAAGGAACTCCAGGCACTCGGCGACGGACCGAAGAACGCGGACGAGGAGAAGCCCCCGCAGGCCGACGTGTTCGCCAAGGGCAATGTCGCACAGATCATTTCGGTCCCCGGAACCGTCGCCCAGATCGAGAAGAAGAACCCCGAACTCAAGGGAAAACTGGGCTACTTCCCGATCCCGGGCAAGACCGCGAAAGAGCCCGGTTCGGTCTTCATCGGCGGGTCCGACCTGATCGTGCCGGCCAACGCCGACCAGCGGGCCGCGGGCATCGAGGTGGTCAAGGCGCTGGCGGGCCGCAAGTGGCAGGAAGAGCTCGCCAGGACCATGAGCTACGTGCCCAACAAGCCCGAGCTCGCCCATGTCATCGTGGGCCAGGAAGGCACCGCGGCCATGGCCGAGGGCGCCACGAGGGGGCGCGCCACCCCCAACTCGCCGCAGTGGGCGGATGTCGAGTCCGACAACCCGATCAAGCCGTACATGACGGCCGTGCTGGAGGGCGGCGACCCGAAGCAGGAGGCCAGGGCCGCCTCGGAGAAGATCACCTCCAGGCTCGCGGGCGGCTGATCCCGCGAGCCGCCGCGCGGCGTCACGGACCGCTTCCGGACACCCCCGGGATTCAGACGTCGCACATCCCGGCGCTCCATGGCGGTCACGTCGAATCCAGCCGGTCACGGAAGAAGTAGGGGGCCGGGCCTTCGCCGCAGTGCGAAGCCCGGCGGCCGCCCTTGCCGATCCGTACCCGGAGACCGTCATGAACGCGCTGCCCGTCACCCCGCTTCCCACCACCCCCACCGTTCCCGCGCAGCCCGTCGTCCCCACCGTCGTTCCCGTCCCCATCGCTGCCCGGCCCCGTTACCGGGTGTCCCTCGCGACCGATCAGGAGGAGGTCCGGGCCGCCCAGCGGCTGCGCCACCTGGTCTTCGCCGGTGAGCTCGGCGCCAGGCTGGAAGGGCCCGAACCCGGCCTGGACGGCGACGCGTTCGACGCCCACTGCGATCACCTGCTGGTACGGGAGGAAGCCACCGGCGAGGTCGTCGCCACCTATCGCCTGCTGCCGCCCGACCGGGCACGTGCGGCCGGACGTCTCTACGCGGAGGGCGAGTTCGACCTCGGCCGGCTCGCCCCGATCCGCGACGACCTGGTGGAGGTCGGCCGGTCCTGCGTCCACCCGGCCCACCGCGACGGCGCCGTCATCGCACTGGTCTGGGCCGGACTCGCCCGCTACATGCAACGCACCGGCCACAACTGGCTGGCGGGCTGCTGCTCCATCCCCCTCGCCGACGGCGGCGCGACGGCGGCCGGGGCCTGGGAGACCGTGCGGACCAGGTACCTGGCACCCGAGGACCGCTGGGTCACCCCCCACCGCCTCTGGCGGCCCACCGGGACGGAGAGCCCCGTACGCACCGGGCTCGCCACGCTTCCCCCGCTGCTCCGCGGCTATCTGCGCCTCGGCGCCCAGGTGTGCGGGGCACCCGCCCACGACCCCGAATTCAACGTCGCCGACCTGTACGTGCTGCTGTCGCTGCGCCGCACCGACCCGCGCTACCTGCGCCACTTCCTCGCCCTCGCCCCGCTGCGATGAATCCCTGGCTGCCCACCGCGCCCTGCACCCCGCACGGCTGCGCCGCCCACCACGGCCGCACGCGCGGCCGTCCGGCCGCCGCGGGCCTGCTGCTCACCGGGGGCGCCGTCGTCCTGGCCGGGGCACTCGCCGCGCCCTTCGTGATGGTGCTCGGCCCGGCACGGCGGCAGTGGCTGATCCGGCACTGGGCGTACGCCGTCGTACGCGCCTTCGGGGTACGCGTACGGGTCACCGTCCCACCCCACCCCACCGCCCCGACGTCCGGCCCGCCACGCCCCACCGACACCGCCTCCGGTACGGCACCTGCCCCACCGGGCACGCTCGTCGTCGCCAACCACATCTCCTGGCTGGACATCCCGCTCGTCGCGGCGGTGTTCCCCGGCCGGGTGCTGGCCAAGCGCGAGATACGCGACTGGCCGCTGCTCGGCCCGCTCGCCGCCCTCGGCGGCACGCTCTTCGTGGAACGGGACCGGTTGCGCGCCCTGCCCACGACCGTGCGCGACATCGCGGCGGCCCTGCGCCGCGGGGCACGCGTGGTCGTCTTCCCGGAGGGCACCACCCGGTGCGGGCACGGGCCGGGCGGCCGGTTCGGGCCCGCCGTCTTCCAGGCGGCGATCGACGCGGGCGCCACGGTCCGCCCGGTACGCATCTCCTACCGCGCCACACCGGCCGGGAGCCCCGGGCCGCCCGGCCGGACCGGGCCCCCCGCGGACGGACACCCGGTCGGCCACCCGGGCGCCGCCCCACCGGAACACACCGGCGCGGCCGCGTTCGTCGGCGACGATCCGCTCGTCGCCTCACTGTGGCGGGTGGTGACGGCGGCCGGTCTGACCGCCGAGATCCGCGTCCTGCCGCCGATCCCGGCGGGCGGCCCGGCCGACCGCCGCACCCTGACCCGTCTCGCTCAGACCGCAGTCGCCGACGAGAGCGCGAACCGGTCACCCGAATCCGTCCACCACTGATCCAGGCGCAGACCGGCCGCGGCGAGTTCCGCCCGGACACCCTCCCGGCGGAACTTGGCCGACACCTCCGTGCGCAGCTCCTCACCGGCCTCGAAGGACACGACCAGATTCAGTTCCGGAATCTTCACACTGTGCGCCTCCCGGGCCCGCAGCCGCATCTCGATCCACTCCTGCTCCGGATCCCAGCGCGCCACATGGTCGAAACCGGCCGGATCGAAGTCCGCGCCCAGTTCGCGGTTCACGACCCGCAGCACGTTCCGGTTGAACTCCGCCGTCACCCCCGCCGCGTCGTCGTACGCGGCCACCAGCACCTCCTCGTCCTTCACCAGGTCAGTGCCGAGCAGCAGCACGTCGCCGGGGGAGAGCAGCGATCGCACCGACCTCAGGAACACCGCGCGTTCCTCGGGAAGCAGATTGCCGATCGTGCCGCCCAGGAACGCGACCAGCCGCGGCCCCGGAGTGCCCGGCAGTGCGAGGCCCCCGGTGAAATCGGCGACCAGGGCGTGCACGGACAGCTCCGGCCGCTCCACGAGCAGGGCCCCGGCGGCGCCGCGCAGCGCGCTCTCGCTCACGTCGACCGGTACGTAACTGTGCAGTCCGGGCAGCGCGTCCAGCAGGTGCCGGGTCTTCTCCGACGACCCCGACCCCAACTCGATCAGGGTCCGCGCCCCGGACGCCCCGGCGATCTCCCCGGAGCGGCCGATCAGGATCTCGCGTTCGGCACGGGTCGGGTAGTACTCCGGGAGCCGGGTGATCTCCTCGAACAGTTCGCTGCCGCGCGCGTCGTAGAACCACTTGGGCGGCAGGGTCTTCGGACACCGGGTCAGACCGTGCAGGACATCGGCGCGCAGCGCCGCGTCCGTCGCGTCCACCGGCAGGGTACGGGTCAACAGGAAGGGACTCACGCAAGGGGCTCCTTGAGCGGGGTCAGCAGGACGTCGGTGCGGGTCGCCGTCAGCAGCGTGCGGTCGGCGACGGTGCGCCAGCGCGGATCGTCGTCGTACGGCTCCGAGGCCACGACCGTGCGCGGGCCGGGCCCGCAGAGGTACGACAGGGTGTCGCCCCAGGCCGTCGCCACGATCGTGGTGCCGTCGGTGAGCAGCAGGTTCAGCCGGGACTCCGGCGCCGCGGCGGCCACGTCGAGCACCGTGTCGGCGACGGCCTGCGGCAGGCCGTCGCCGTCGGTCAGACGGTGCCGCACGAGGGCCCAGACCAGGGCCGAGTCGCAGCGGGCGGTGAGGGTGAGCAGTTCGGCCGACGGCAGCGCGGCGGCGAGCGGGGCCATCGAGCGGGGCCAGCCCCGCACCGCGCCGTTGTGGCTGAACAACAGCCGCCCCGCCGCGAACGGGGCGGCCGCGGCCTCGCCGTCGTCGCCCGCCTCGGTGGCGTCACGGACGGCGGCGAGCAGCGCCGTGCTGCGCACCACCCTGGCCAGATCGGCGAACGTGCGGTCGCCCCAGACCGGGCCCGGCCGCCGGTAGCGGCCGGGCACCGGATCGCCCTCCGCGTACCAACCGACGCCGAAACCGTCGGCGTTGACGGTCCCGTACCGCTGCCGACGCGGCGCCCAGGACTGGCGCACGAGTGAATGGGGCGGCCGGGTCAGCAGTTCCCCCAGGGCCACCGACGGCCCCAGGTAAGCGATGTGACGGCACATCACGCATCCCTCGCGGTACGGAAACCGGAGAAGATCTGACGCCGCACCGGCAGGTCCCAGTTGCGGAACGTCCCCCGGCACGCCACCGGGTCCACGGCGAACGAACCGCCGCGCAGCACCTTGTGGACCGGGCCGAAGAACACCTCGGAGTACTCGCGGTACGGGAACGCCACGAACCCGGGGTGGGGCAGGAAGTCGCTCGATGTCCACTCCCACACGTCACCGATCAACTGCCCCACACCGAGCGGCGACCGGCCCGCGGCGTACGCCCCCGCGGCAGCGGGCCGCAGATGGCGCTGCCCCAGGTTCGCCCGCTCGGGTGTCGGGTCCTCGTCTCCCCAGGGATAGCGCCGCGAACGCCCCGACACCGGGTCGTGGCGCGCCGCCTTCTCCCACTCCGCCTCCGAGGGCAGCCGGCGCCCCGCCCAGCGGGCGAACGCATCCGCCTCGTACCAGCTGACGTGGAGCACCGGCTCGTCCCCGGGCACCACCTCGGTGACACCGAAACGGCGGCGCAGCCACTGCCCGGCGTCCCGGTGCCAGAACAGCGGGGCCGCCAGCTCGTGCTCACGGACCATCGCCCACCCCTCGGGCGCCCACCAGCGCCGTTCGGTGTAGCCGCCGTCCTCGACGAACTCCCGGTACGCGCCGCAGGTGACCGGCGTCGTGTCGACGAAGAAGTCCGGCACCTCCCGCACGTGCGCCGGCCGTTCGTTGTCCAGCGCCCACGGCTCGGTGGAGGTGCCCATGGTGAACGGGCCGCCCGGGACCAGGACCTCCGTCGGCAGATCCGCGGCGTCGGTGGGCGCGGGCGGGACCGGGGCGGTCAGCACGGCGGGCCCCGACCGGAGCTGATGGGTGATCAGCATCGTTTCGTCGTGCTGCTGTTCGTGCTGGGCGATCATGCCGAAGGCGAAGCCGGACCGCACCAGCGGACGGGCGCCGTCCAGCTCGGTGCCGTCGAGCACGTCCAGCGCCCGGCCGCGCACCTCGGCGGCGTACGAACGGGCCTCGGCGGGGGCCAGCAACGGCAGCGACGGACGCGTCGCCCGGGGGTGCTCGAAGGCGTCGTACAGCCCGTCGATCTCCGGACGCATCGCCTCCCGCCCGGCCACCCCGCGCAGCAGCCACAACTCCTCCTGGTTGCCGATGTGGGCGAGGTCCCAGACCAGCGGGGACATCAACGGCGAGTGCTGGGCGGTCAGTTCGCGGTCGTCCACGCTGTCGGTGAGCAGCGCGGTGCGTTCCCGCGCGGTGAGCAGCGCGGCCAGGGCGCGCCGCCGGAGCGATTCGGTGTCCGCTCCGTGCGGAGCAGACCCGTCGGGTGCGGTGGATTCGGTCATGAGCGCAGTCCCTCGAAGCAGTGGCCCGGACCGTCGGGCGAGCCCGGTGCGAGCAGTTCGGGAAGATCGTCGGCCGGACACCGGCCCCGTGCGGTGAACCGGTCGTGGAACCCGGCCACCGCCTCCAGCACGTCCTTCGTGGCCCCCAGCCGGGGCAGCGCCTCCAGCGCGATCCCGAAACAGGCGGTGGCCGCCGCCCGCAGCGCGGGATCGGCCAGACCGCCGCGGGCGGCGCCCACCCAGAGCGGATTGCGCGGCGCGGGCTGCGCACCGGCCGTCCCGGCCAGCGGTTCCACGACGCGGTACACCGCCTCCGCGGCCTCCGGGTCGTCGAACAGGGCAGTGGTGACGGCGAGCGGCACCAGCCACCCGTCCGCACCGCGCTGGGCGTCGATCATCCGGAACTCCAGGTGTCCGCGCGGGCGCACCGGCGGGAAGAGCGTGCTGAGGTGGTAGTCGAGATCGGCGCGCACCGGTGGTCTCGGCGCGCCGGTGCGGATCCAGTCACGGAACGTCAGCCCGTCAGGCACGGCCCAGGGGCCCGTGTCGTCCCGGATGCACATCACCGGCGTGTCCAGGACGTGCGCGGCCCAGGCGTCGCGCGGCGGCAGCCGGTCGGGCGGTGCCAGGGGGCGCCAGGGGTCGAGAGCGGTCCAGAGCGACTGCCGGGCGGACCGCCACGGCGTCGGACGGCCGAGCCGGTAGGACGAATTCGCGAACACCGCCACCAGGACCGCGCCCAGCAGATGGGAGAGCCGCCAGCGCCGTTCGTGACCGAGCGGCCCGGCCTCCTCCGTCCCGGCGTCCAGACAGACCTGGACGGACGCGCTGGTGCACATCATGGCGCGGCCCGCCGGTCCCGTCCGGTCGAAAGCCGCCTCCATGGCGTCGTAACGGGGTTCGCGCAGCAGCCGGCGCGGGGGGTGCCACGGGTCGACGCCCAGACCCACCGGGGCGAGACCCGCCCGGTCCAGGGCCTCCCGTACCGCGGTGAGATCGGCGGCGGTGGCGTCGACGCACGCCATCAGGGAATCGGCGGGGAGCGAACTGAGTTCCAGCTGGCCGCCGGGTTCGAAGGTGAGCGCCGCGCTCAGGGGCAGGGCCCGCAGCGCGGCGGCCGCCGCGTCGAGACGGTCGGGGGAGACGGGGACGCGGGGTCGATCACGGTCGTGAATGAGCCATTCGAGTTCGACACCGACCCTGCGGGGCGGTCCCGTCTTGAAACAGATGCAGCGCAGTAAATCCTCCGCCTCGACCTCGCCGAGGGGCGGGGAATGGCAGGGCGGACCGTGCTCTCCGGGCGTGTCGGACGACATGCCGGGGCCTCCTTTCCGGGTGCCTCCGTACCACCCAAACCCCTGCGGATGGATCGCACAAGGGCACCCCCGGGCGCCGGAAAACCGGTTGCGTCCGTACCGCCACGGCGGTGAGCATGCCCCGTATGCACCACATGGGGGAGTACCGATGAGCGCCCGTCTGCGCGGTATCGCGCGTGAGACCGAGGCCATTGTCCGGGCCGGCCGCTACCGCACCGGGGACGGGCGGGAAGTGAGCATCGAACGTGCCCTGGGCGCCGCGCTCTCGGGAACCAGGCTGTACGGCCCGGAGCCGGTGCCGGTGGCGGCGCTCGACTCCGACCGCACATCCGTCGTCGAGGTGACCGACGAGAGCAGCCTGCGGGCGGCCCACCGGATGACCACCGAGGGCCCCGGCAAGGTCGCCGTCCTGAACTACGCCTCCGCCCGCAACCCCGGCGGCGGCTACCTCAACGGCGCGCAGGCCCAGGAGGAGGCCCTGTGCCGCGGCTCCGCCCTGTACGCCACCCTGCTGCGCGCCCCCGACTACTACGCCTTCCACCGCGCCGAACGCAGCGCTCTTTACACCGACCGGGTGATCCACTCGCCCGGCGTGCCGGTGTTCCGCGACGACCGGGGCACGCTGCTCGACACCCCGTACACCGTCGGTTTCCTCACCTCCCCGGCGCCCAACGCCGGAGTCGTCCGCAGCCGGGCCCCCGAGGAGGCCCACCGCATCCCCGCCGTGCTCGCCTCCAGGGCCGAACGGGTGCTGGAGGTGGCGGCGGTGCGCGGATACCGCAGGCTGGTGCTGGGCGCCTGGGGCTGCGGCGTGTTCCGCAACGACCCGGCGGAGGTGGCCGGGGCGTTCCGGGCGCTGCTCCTGGACGGCGGCAGATTCGCCGGGCACTTCGAGCAGATCGTCTTCGGCATCCTCGACCGGAATCCCGAATCCGCCGTCCGGTCCGCCTTCGACCGGACGTTTCGCGATCAGCTCCAGCCGTAGCGCTCCCGCAGCCGATCGGCGACCAGGTCGAACCTGTTGCGGTCCAGCGCGCACGCCTCCCGCCGCATCCCGTCCTCGTGCACCCGCAGGACCCGGTCCAGGTCGACCCACGAGGGGCGGCCCGAGCCGTCCCACGGCCCGGCCCCCAGCGCCACCCACTCGCGGTCCCGGTCGTGCTGCTTGCTGGACAGTTGCACGGCGAGCAGGGTGCCCGTCTCCTCACGGGCCACCACCAGGACCGGGCGGTCCTTGCCGCGTCCGTCGCCCTCCTCGAACGGAACCCAGGTCCAGACGATTTCCCCCGGATCGGGGTCGCCGTCCCGGTCGGGTGCGTACGAGGTGCGGACCGGGCCCACGTCGAGCGGGTCGGCCTCACGGGTGGCGGCCGGGCCGGCGCGGCCGGGGAAGTCGTCCGGGCCGGCGATGCTGTCCTCACGGTGCTGGATGGTCATCCCCACACCGTAGGACCTGCGCGGCCCGTCGTGGGGAACGGGGCCGGTGGGCCGGGTCGCGCGCCGTACGACGGCCCCGGTGCGCGGCCTTCCCGCCCCGGCGGGCCGGCCGGCGCCGACGGCCCGACCGTACGCCTGCCGCGCGGGTCTGGAAGACTGCCCGACGCCATGAGCCAGTTACCGAACCAACCCACCCCCCGCCCCGTTCCCACCAGTGCCGACGTCGCACGGCTCGCCGGTGTCTCCCGGGCCACCGTTTCGTACGTGCTGAACAACAACGCGACCGTACGGATCAGCGAATCCACCCGCCGCCGGGTCAGGGAAGCAGCCACCGAGTTGGGCTACGTGCCGCACGCCGCCGCCCGGAGCCTGCGCGCCGGACACACCCGCATGGTGCTGCTGCCCACCGTGAACTTCCCGGCCGGCCGACTCCAGCACCGCTTCTTCCACGAACTGGAATCCGGACTGCGCCGCCTCGACTACACCGTGGTCCAGTACGGCAGCACCGGACTCGCCCCCGAGGACGTGCCCCGCGCCTGGGCCGAACTCCGTCCCGTCGCCGTCATAGCCCCCAGCACGATCGCCCTCACCCCGCAGGGCATATCCGTGCTCGGACGGTCCGGGGCCAGAGCCGTGATCACCCTCGGCCCGCAGCCGGTACCGGGCGCCCACGCGCTGGTCATGGACCAGCGGCGGGTCGGCAACTGCGCGGTCGGACACCTGCTGGAGCGCGGCCGGCGGCGCATCGGCGTGGTCATGCCGGAGGAGGCGGCCCTCGCCCCGTTCTCCGAACCCCGGCTGACCGGAGCCCGGCAGGCCGCACGGGGCGGCGGCGCCCGGATCGAACCGCTGCCGCTGCGGTACGACGAGGAATCGGCCGCCCGGCTGGCGGCCCGCTGGCGCGCACTGGACCTGGACGCCGTGTTCGCCTACAACGACGAGTACGCGATGCTCCTGATGCGCGCCCTGCAGGACACGGGCATCGACGTGCCGGGCGAGGCCGCCGTGGTCGGCGCCGACGACCTGATGCTGGGCAGACTGCTGCGGCCCCGCCTCAGCACCGTACGCCTGGAACTGGCCACGGCACAGCCGCTGGCGGACCTCGTCGACCGGCTCGTACGGCAGCCCGGCGGAACCCCCGAACACCACGACCTGCTGCGCGCCGGGGCGGTTCCCCGCGAGTCCAGCTGAACCACCGGGACGGCCGGTCCGCGGCGCGCGGGGCCGCCGCGACATGCGGGCCGCGCACCACGTGCCTAGCGTCTTGACCATGAGTCATCCGCAGAGCTACGAGATCCTGCTCGTTCCCGGATTCGCCGAGGAGACCGACGACGCCGCCGAGCCGGGCGGTCCGATCCGCTCGGCGGTCGTCTCGGCGACCGGGGAGACGGGCGCGTCGGGCTACCCACGGTATTCGGGCGAAGGCATCGTGGCGGACATCGACCCCGCCACGCACGCGGTCGAGGCCCTGCTCGTCGACGGCGCCGAACTGGCCTACGGACTCTCGGCGCGAGTCGAGGAGAAGAACGCCGAAACGGCCGCCGACGCCTGAAGCCCGAACCGGCCGACGCCCGGACCACCGGATCCGGACGCGGACAGCACCCGGGGCCGTGGGCCGGGGGCCCGGACACGGCAAGGGTCCGGCCCCTCGCGAACCGCCGACCGGCCGGACCCCTCACCCGGGGTGCGCGGAATCCGCTACTTCCCCTTCTGCTGCTCCTCGATGGACTTGCGGACCTCGTCCATGTCCAGCTTCCGGGCCTGCCCGATCACGTCCTCCAGCGCCGCCGGGGGCAGCGCCCCGGGCTGTGCGAACACCGCCACGTTCTCCCGGACGATCATCAGCGTGGGAATGGAGGTGATCTCGAAGGCCGCCGCCAGCTCCTGCTGCGCCTCGGTGTCGACCTTGGCGAAGACCAGGTCGTCGTGGCGCTCCGACGCCGCGTCGTAGACCGGCGCGAACTGTCGGCACGGCCCGCACCAGGAAGCCCAGAAGTCGATCAGGACGAAGTCGTTCTCACTGACGACCTGGTCGAAGTTTTCCTTGGTGAGCTCGATGGTGCTCATACTCCACTACCTCTTCCTGTGCCCGTTCGGACCTGTCCGGCACAACGGTGCCCGTGCATGCGCTATTCCGCCTGCCCGTGTGGCCGCCGGATACACCCGCCACCAGACTGTCCCCATGACTGATCCCTCCCTGAACACCGAGTACGACGTCGTGGTGATCGGAGCCGGCCCGGTCGGCGAGAACGTCGCCGACCGGACCCGTGCCGCCGGACTGAGCACGGCGGTCGTCGAGTCGGAACTCGTCGGCGGCGAATGCTCCTACTGGGCCTGCATGCCCAGCAAGGCCCTGCTGCGTCCGGTCGTCGCCCGTGCCGACGCCCGCCGCGTCCCGGGCCTCGCCGACTCGGTGCGGGGGCCGCTCGACACGGCGGCGGTACTCGCCCACCGCGACGCGTACGCCTCGCACTGGAAGGACGACGGACAGGTCGCCTGGCTGGAGGGCATCGGCGCGGACCTCCACCGGGGACGGGGCCGGCTGACCGGCGAGAGGACGGTGACCGTCACCGCCCCCGACGGCACGGAACACCGGCTCACCGCCCGGCACGCCGTCGCCGTCTGCACCGGCAGCCGGGCCGTCGTCCCCGACCTGCCCGGCATCGACGGAGCCCGTCCCTGGACCAGCAGGGAGGCGACGAGCGCCAGGAAGGTGCCCGGCCGCCTCGTGATCGTCGGGGGCGGCGTGGTCGGGACGGAGATGGCCACCGTCTGGCAGGCCCTCGGCGCCCGGGTGACGATGCTGGTCCGCGGCACCGGACTCCTGCCGCGGATGGAACCCTTCGCGGGCGAACTGGTCGCCCGCGCGCTGATGGAGGCGGGCGCCGACATCCGCACCGGAGTCTCGGCGACCTCCGCACGGCGTGCGGAGCCGGACGGCCCGGTCACCGTGGAACTGGACGACGGCACGAGCGTCGAGGCCGACGAGATCCTCTTCGCCACCGGCCGGGCCCCGCGCACCGACGACCTCGGCCTGGAGACGGTGGGCCTGGAACCCGGCTCCTGGCTCACCGTCGACGACAGCTGCCGCGTCGACGGCACCACCTGGCTCTACGCCGTCGGCGACGTCAACCACCGGGCGCTCCTCACCCATCAGGGCAAGTACCAGGCACGCGTCGCGGGCGCCGCGATCGCCGCCCGCACCACCGGCGCCCCGCCGTTGGAGACGGATCCCTGGGGCGCCCATGCCGCCACCGCCGACCGTGCGGCCGTTCCCCAGGTCGTCTTCACCGACCCGGAGGCCGCCTCGGTCGGTCTCACCCTCGCCGAGGCCGAACGGGCCGGCCACCGGGTCCGCGCCGTCGACCACGACCTCGCCGCGGTGGCGGGATCGAGTCTGTACGCGGAGGGCTACCGGGGTCGCGCCCGCATGGTCGTGGACCTCGACCGGGAGATCCTGCTCGGCGTCACCTTCGTCGGACCGGGCATCGGCGAACTGCTGCATTCGGCGACGATCGCGGTCGCGGGCGAGGTCCCCCTCGCCCGGCTGTGGCACGCCGTCCCGGCCTACCCGACGATCAGCGAGGTGTGGCTGCGCCTGCTGGAGGCGTACCGGGGCTGAGGCCGAACGGCGGGACACGGCCGAATGGCGGGGCCCGGCGGGGCGCGAGGCTGTCCGGCGAGGCACCGGCGCCCCGGAGACCGGACCACGCCGGGGCGCCGGGGGCAGCGCCCCGGACCGGGCGGCACCGGCGGCACCCCGCGGCCCGGTGTGCGGCAGATCACGGTGACTGATCACTTCGAGGCTTCCTACGATGCGTGACTGATGCACCTATCCCCGCGAACCCCCGCCCTGCCCGAGGAGACGGATTCCGTGAGCACCAGCGATGCCGGACCCGAGAGCTACTACGAGCGGACGGGCGCGGGCCGCTACAAGCCCACGGCCCACGCGGGCGGGGCGTGGAACACCGACGAACAGCACTTCAGCCCGCTCGCGGGGCTCGTCGTGCACGAGATCGAGCAGCACCTCACGGACCGCCCCGGGAACCCGGCGCTCGCGAGGATCGGCTACGACATCCTCGGCCGCATCGCCCTCGACGAGTGCGAGATCACCGTGGAGACCGTCCGCCCCGGCCGGACCATCGAACTCCTCGAAGCGACCGTGGTCATCGGCGGTCGCCCGGTCGTCCGCGCCCGCGCCTGGCTGCTGGCGTCCCTGGACACCTCGTCCGTGGCCGACAGCCCCCACGATCGGCTCCCCGCCCCGGAGGAACTCACCCCATGGGCGATGGGCGAGAGGTGGAACGGCGGCTACATCTCCTCCATCGACGTCCGTCGGCTGCCCCCGTCCCGCAGGGGCCGCGCGGCGGCCTGGATCTCCTCGCCCCTCGCCCTGGTCGCGGGCGAACCGAGCAGCGCCCTGGCCTCGTACATCGGGCTCGTGGACACCGCGAACGGCATAGCCGTGCAGCAGGACCCCGAGGAATGGATGTTCCCGAACCTCGACCTGACGATCCATCTGCACCGCAGGCCGCGAGGCCCCTGGGCCGGCCTGGACACCACCGTCACCTTCGGCCCGACGGGACAAGGGCGCACCAGCAGCGTCCTCCACGACGTCGACGGACCCGTCGGCCACGCCGAACAGATCCTCACCGTCCGCCCGATGACGCACGACTGAGCCACCGGACGCCCGGCGCGGCATCCGGACCGGGCGTGAGGACGGGCGGGGGCGGAGGGGCGCCCGCGGGGGGGGCGGGCCCGGGCACCCGCGATGGGTTGAG